>NZ_BAABIG010000024.1:0-232922 GCF_039542605.1 Streptomyces ziwulingensis | reverse complement strand
TCTGTCACCGTCGCCTCACCAAATGAAACGACGTCTAAGTGGCCCGAGAGGGGGTGATGCCCATGTCATCCCCTCACCTGGAAGACGCCGAACAGGTCCCGGACGTAGTTGAGCCGGTCACGATTGGACCTACTTGGGAGCGAGGGGAGGATGGACGATTCATCCTCCCCGAGTTCACGCTCGGCTGGCACGTCCTGGCATGGACGGCGACCTGCCTTCAGCACGCCAACGGAAATCGGTGGCGGTACACGTCCGAGCAGGCCCGATTGGTCCTGTGGTGGTTCGCCATCGATCGCGAGACAGGTCAGTTCGCCTATCGCGACGCCGTCCTCCAGCGCTTGAAGGGGTGGGGTTGAGGGCAAGGACCCATTCGGCGGGACGCTGTGCGCGACCGAGTTCGTGGGTCCCGCTCGCTGGTCGGGGGTAATCGCTGACTTCGACGATCCTGACGGCGTGCCTGAGGGGCAGCCCAAGGGAGAGCCCCACCCGGAGGCGTGGGTGCAGGTTGCGGCAGTGTCGAAGGATCAAACTCGTAACACGATGATCATATTTGGGTCGCTCTTCACCAAGGAAGCGCTCGCCGAGTACAGCATCGACATCGGTAAAGAGATCATCTATGCCCGCAAAGGGCTGGCCCGGATCGAGGCAGTTACCTCGTCCCCGCGCGCCCTTGAGGGCGGGCGCACGACGTTTACCTTGCTCAACGAGACGCATCACTGGATCGAGTCGAACCAGGGCCACGAGATGGCCGCGACGATCGAGCGCAACGCCACCAAGTCGGCGGACGGGGCGGCTCGCACCTTCGCGATCACCAACGCGTTCGAGCCGGGCGAGGATTCCGTTGCCGAGCAGACGCGGGACGCCTACGAGGCCGCGGAGGCCGGGCGGGCCGAGGACACGGGCATCCTGTATGACTCGCTGGAGGCTCCACCCGAAGCCAAGCTCACCAAGCCGTGGCTTGAGAAGGTGCTGCTAGCGGTGCGGGGCGACTCGGACTGGCTGAACATCCCGCGCCTGATCAAGTCGATCCTTGACCCGCGTAACCCGCCGTCCCGGTCGCGCCGTTTCTGGTACAACCAGGTCGTCGCAGCGGAGGACGCGTGGTTGGCCCGTTACGAGTGGGACGCCTGCAAGCGCGAGGATCTGTCGCTGGCGGACGGTGACGAGGTCGTGCTGTTCTTCGACGGCTCCAAGAGCGACGATGCGACCGGGCTGTGCGCCTGCCGCATGTCGGACGGCCTGGTGTCGGCGCTGGGTGTGTGGCAGAAGCCAGCGAACTGGCCGGCGCCGAACTCGCCGGGCTACGTGCCGTACCGGGTGCCGCGCGATGACGTGCACGGCGTGGTCGAGAACGCGTTCGCCCGCTTCAAGGTGCAGGCGTTCTTCGCGGACCCGGGCTCCGGTCAGGATGACGACGACGGCGAGATGTACTGGGACACGTACATCGACGTGTGGGGTCAGACCTGGGGCCCGAAGCTGGCCCTGCGGTCGGTGCAGTCGGGCCCGAAGGCGCACGCGGTGCGCTGGGACATGCGCGATCCCCGCAATCAGGAGACGTTCACTGAGGCCGTGAAGCGCACCCACGCGGACGTGCTGGAGCGGACCCTGATCCACGACGGGCACAAGGTGCTGCGCACGCACGTTATCAACGCCCGGCGGCGCACGAACCGGTGGGGGATCACGATCGGCAAGGAGCACCGTGAGAGTGCACGCAAGATTGACCTCGCGGTGTGCGCGATCGGCGCCAGGATGCTGCGCCGCATGATCCTCAATTCGCCGAAGCGGCCAAAGAAGAAGGCCACAGGCCGGGGGAGGGTGGTGGTGCTGCGGTGACCCTCTCGATCCCCGAGCTGCCGCTGGTGTACCTGTCGGACGACGAACTCGCGCTGATTCAGATGCTGCGGGCGGACATGCTGCGGGACCGGTGGGCACTGCAATTGAGGGACGCCTACTTCAACGGTGAGCAGTTGGTGCGCGACCTCGGCATTTCGATTCCTCCGCAGCTCAAGGGCCTGCACACGGTGATCGGCTGGCCGCGGGTCGGCGTCGAGAGCCTGGAGGAGCGTCTCGACCTGGAGGCGTTCCGGTGGGCGGACGGATCCGACTCTGCGGATCTGGCGGAGATCGCTGAGGCGAACGACCTGTTCGACGAGTCGTCGCTGGCTCACCTGGATTCGCTGGTGTACGGCCGCGAGTATCTGGCGGTCGGCTCCGGTGACTGCGGTGATGACTGTCCGCCGCTGATCTCTGCGGAGTCGCCGCTGGACATGACGCTGATGTGGGATGCCCGTCTGCGGATGGGCACGGCGGCGCTGAGAGAGTGCGCTGCGGACTCCTTTGTCGAGTCGGGTCCCGAGGAGCGGATGATCGTCCTCTATCTGCCGGATCAGACGGTGATGGCTGTGCCGTCGGAGTCGGGCGGCTGGGAGGTCGTCGACCGGGACATCCACAACCTGGGTGTCGTGCCGGTGGTGAGGATGGCGAACCGGCAGCGCACCGCAGACCGGGTCGGCAAAAGCGAGATCACCCCCGAGGTCATGTCGATCACGGATGCGGCCTGCCGGCGGTTGATGGGCATGGAGGTGGCGGCCGAGTTCTTCGGCGCCCCGCAGCGCTACATCTTGGGCGCCTCCGAGTCGGCGTTTCAGGACGCGGAGGGCAACGCCAAGAGCGCCTGGGAGACGTACATCGGCCGCGTCCTCGCTCTGGAGCGGGACGAGGACGGGCAGGTCCCGACGGTCGGCCAGTTCGCGGCGCACGATCCGACGGGCATGACGAAGATCGTTGACCTGTATGCGCGGATCATGTCGTCGCAGTTCGGTCTGCCGCCGCACATGCTCGGCTACACCACCGACAACCCGGCCTCCGCGGACGCCATCCGGTCGACTGAGGCGAAGCTGGTGAAGCGCTCCGAACGGCGGATCCGCCGGTACGGGGCGGCGTGGCAGCAGGCCATGCGCCTCGCGCTGTGGGTGCGTGACGGTGAGCCGCCGGACAAGACGCGGCGGATCGAGACGGTGTGGCGGAACCCTGCGACGCCGACGGTGGCCGCGCAGGCGGACGCCACGGTGAAGCTTGTCCAGGCTGGGATTCTTCCGGCCGATTCGGATGTCGCGCTGGAGATGGCCGGCCTGTCGGAGGGGCAGCGGCAGCGTGTCCGTGCGGACCGGCGCCGTGCTGGTGCTGCGTCGACGGGCGGGCGCCTTCTGGACCGGCTCGCCGGTCTCGATGAGCGTCCTGCTACTGCTCTGCCGGATGTGGTGGAGGTCGACGGTGGCGACGACGGTCTCTGACAGGGGCGGTGACGCCGACCGCTATCGGGCTGCTCAGCGTGGTCTGACCCGTCTGCTGGTCAGGGATGCGCGCGGCCTGCGGCGTTTGATCATTCCGTCTCGGCTTCGAACGTCGGTGCCGGACTGGATCGCGGCGATGCAGGCGGTGATCGAGCAGTACGCGCAGACGTCGGCCGCACTGGGCGCCGAGTTCTACGAAGCCCAGCGGGAGGCGGCATCAGCTCCTGGCTCCTTCACCGTGCCGGTTGCGGACCCGCCGGCCGAGGCGCGCACCGAGGCCAGCTTGCGGTGGGCGACGAAGGACGTCTGGGACCGGGACCCGGAGCAGGCGTCCGAGGCGCAGCGGCAGCCCCTCGCCGTCCGCCTGGAGCAGGCGGCGAAGAAGGCAGAGTTGGTCTCCCAGAAGCTGGTCGCCGATACCGGCCGGGCCACGGTGCTCGACGCGGTGCGTGAGGACCGGCAGGCCACCGCTTGGGCGAGGTCGGCGGCCTTGGGAGCATGCGCTTTCTGCAAAATGATCGCCTCCCGGGGGTCTGTGTTCGCGCAGGACACGGTGCGTTTCCGGGCCCATGACGGCTGCCATTGCGGAGTGATCCCCGTCTTTCGGGGGCAGCGGTTCGAGCCGTCCCCGCAGGCAGCGGAGTGGGCACGGCTGTACCAGGAGTACGCCGCGGGCCATTCCGGTAGCCAGTTGGCCCGGTTCCGGCGGGCGCTGGCCGAGCACGACTCGAACCCGCTCCCCGGAGCGTTCTAACCCTGGTCGCCCTGGTGGCGGCCTTCCCGTTCCACAGCCCCTGGAGGGCCGATTCGTCATGTCCGAAGAGACCGAGCAGACCAGCGAGCAGCAGGAGTCCGGCACCGAGGAGACCGTCGACGAGACGGGAACCGAGGAGAGCGGCACGGTGCAGCAGGACGACGCCCAGGAGGCGGAGACCGGCAGCGACGAGAAGCCGTTCGACCGGAAGCAGGCCGAAGCGAAGATCCGCAAGGCGAACTCGGAGGCTGCGAACCTCCGCAAGCGCCTGAAGGAACTGGAACCGAAGGCCGCCGAGCTGCAGCGCATCAAGGACTCCGAGAAGACCGAGTCCGAACGCCTCAACGAGCGGCTGACCCGGGCGAACGAGCAGATCGCCGCGACCCGCAAGAGTCTCGTTGAGGCTCGCGTGCAGGCTCTGGCTGGTGCGCAAGTCGGGGAGCGGGCGCCGTTCACCGACCCGGAGGACGCGGTCGGACAGCTCGATCTGACCTCGTACATCGACGAGTCGGGTTCGATCGACGAGACCGCCATCGAGGCGGATCTCCAGGCGCTCTTGGAGCGCAAGCCGCACTGGGCGCGAGTCCAGCCCCAGGAGGGCCCGCGGCGCCCCGCACCGGACCGCACACAGGCGTCCGGCGCCAACCGAAAGCAGGCCCCCAACCCGGCGGACGAGTTCGCCGGGTGGCTGAGTAAGCGGCTCCCTAGCCGCTGAGAGAAGGAATCATGGTGGCTACGGCCCCGATCACTACGTCCGGTCTGCCGGAGGAACTCCTCCCGCGGACCATCACCGCTCCGATCTTCGAGAAGTCTGTGGAGCAGTCCGCGGTCATGGCGCTCGCCCGTCGGGCGCCGCTGGCTCTGGACGCGACCACGTCGGTGCCGATCCCGCTGGACGTCCCGACGGCCGACTGGGTCGGCCAGGGACAGAAGAAGCCTCTGTCGACGGGCGGCATCGACGTCAAACACATGACGGCGAAGAAGCTCGCCGTGCTCATTCCGGTGGCGATGGAGGTCGCCCGCACGAACACGGCCGGCCTGTACCAGCAGCTCCAGAGCGACCTGCCGACGGCGTTCGCGCGTGCCTTCGACCACGCGGCGATCCACGGCAAGACCATGAAGGGCGCCACCGGCCCGTTCGCCGAGTACCTGGCGATGACGTCGCAGTCCGTCGCCCTGGGTACTTCATCGCAGGGCACCGGCGGCATCTGGGCGGACCTCGTCAAGGGCATGGACCTGGTCATCGACGAGGACTACGACTACACCGGCACGGTCGCGGACCACCGGCTGAAGCCGAAGCTCCTCCTCGCCACGGACACGACCGGCCGGCCGATCCTCGTCGACACACAGACCCCGGGCACGAACATGGCGTCCGCGGGCACACTGATCGGCGAGCCGCTCGCCTACTCCCGGTCGGTGTCGGGCAAGCAGCGCCGCCAGTCCGCGTCGGCGGACACGGGCCTGCGGGCGCTCGGCGGCGACTGGTCGCAGGCGGCCTACGGCGTCGGCATGGACATCACCGTGCGGATCTCCAACGAGGCCACCTACGTCGACGAGGACGGCGGCGTGCACTCCGCGTTCCAGGAGAACCTGGTGCTGATCCTCGCGGAGGCGTACTACGGCTTCGTGATGGGCGACGAGGACGCGTTCGTCAAGTACACCGGCACCCCGAGCGGTTCCTGATGGCGAGGGCTGTCCCGGCTTCCGCGCCGGGCGGGGCAGCCAAGCCCCTGAAGATCGTCGCCAGGGTGCATGCGGCCCCACCGGAGCACAATGCGGGCGCCGAGCACATGCTCGTGTCCATGCTGCGCCCCCTGGTGGAGCGCGGCCACGACGTGTCGATGTGGCTGTCCCGCTACGGCACGGCCCACAAGGAGTACGGGTACCGCGGCATCCAGGTGATTCCGCTGGAGTCGCGGCTGGACTTCCCGACCGCGGTGCGCCGCGCCGACGTGCTGCTGGCGCACCTGGAGACGGTGCCGTCGACAGCATCCCTGGCCCGTGGGTACGGCAAGCCGCTGATCGTGGTCTGCCACAACACGCACCGTCCGACGTTCCGGGATGCCGCGGCGGGCGGCACTGCCCTGGCGGTGTACAACTCGCTGTGGATGGAGCGGGAGGCGGAGCTGTTCTTCGCCGAGTACCCGAAGTCCATCCGGCCCGCCGCGTCGCTGATCGTGCGCCCGCCGGTGTTCGCCGACGAGTACGCGACCAAGCCCGGCAAGGCCATCACGCTGATCAACTGCAACCCGGAGAAGGGCGGCAGGGTCTTCGAGGCCCTCGCCGACCGGATGCCGGACCAGCAGTTCCTCGCCGTGAAGGGCGCCTACGGCGAACAGATCCTCCCCAACCTGCCCAACGTCGAGGTCGTCGACCACGTCCGCGGCGAGGACATGCGGGAGCAGGTGTACGCCCGCACCCGCGTGCTGTTGATGCCGTCGTCCTACGAGTCGTGGGGCCGGGCAGGCGTTGAGGCGCTTGCCAGCGGTATCCCCGTCCTGGCTCACCCGACGCCGGGCCTGTGCGAGTCGCTCGGGGAGGCCGGCATCTTCATCGACCGGGCGGACACGGCCGGCTATGAGGCGGTTCTTCGGAAGCTCGCGGCGCCTGCCGAGTACCGGCTGGCGTCCAAGCGGGCGAAGGCCAGGTCCGCCGAACTCGATCCGGCCGCCGACCTCGCGGCCTGGTGCAGTGCAGTGGAGTCCCTGGCCTGAGGAGGCGACCATGCCTTTCGTCCCTCCCACCTCCGAACAGCTCGGCCTCTACCTGGGGCTCGACGAGATCCAGGGCGACCGCGCCGATCTGCTGCTTGAGTCGGCGGTGGCGCTGTGCGAGACGGTCGTCAAGCCACTCCCGGAGGGCGCGCAGGCCGTGGTTCTGTCGGTCGCCGGCCGGGCCTACGTCAACCCTCAGCAGGTGTCATACGAGACCATCGGTCCGATGTCGGTGCAGCGCCCGTCCGGCTCGGGCGGCCTGTACCTGACGAAGGCCGACAAGTCCGCCCTCAAGTCTCTGGCCGGCCGCGGCGGCGCCTTCACGGTCGACCCGACACCGCCGTCGGCGGACCCGTCGCCGACCTGGCCGATCGGCGACGGCGACTTCGTTGACGAGTTCGAGCCCGGCTGGGGCTACTGATGCCGGCCCCGTACCCGTTTGGGGAAACAGTACGGATCGTCCGCAAGGGCCCCTCGCCGGGGCGTGACCCGCGCGGGCAGCCGCTCCCGGGACCGGACGAGTCGTTCGACGTACCGGGCTGCGGGGTCACCCCGCGTGCGGAGACACCGCAGGTTGGCGGCTCGCAGCAGCAGGACCGGGACACCGTCATCGTCGGCTGGACCGTGTACGCCCCCGCCGACCACCCGGGCATGCCGCTGCGAACCACGGACAAGGCCCGTATCCGCGGCGTCGACTGCGACATCACGGGCGAGCCCGGCGACTGGGGTCGCAGTCCGTTCACCGGCACGCGCGGCGTCGTCCAGTTCGCCGCCGACCGAGTCACCGGCTGACCAGGGGAGGCGATGACCTGTGCCTGCGAGGTTCAAGATGAAGCGGGCGGGTGTCGGGGAGATGCTGCGGATGCCGGGGATGAAGGCGGAGATGCTGCGCCGAGCGGACGTGATCGCGGACGTGGCGGTCGGTCTGTCCCCGGTGGACACGCGCAGCCCGGACCCCGGCCACTACAAACGGTCGTGGGAGACGTCGGCGACGTCCCGGGGTGGTGTGCGGCGAGACCGTGCCGCGGCGACCGTTCGGAACACGGCCCACTACGCCCGCTGGGTGGAGTACGGCACCGAAAAGGTCCGGGCCCACCACGTTCTGCTCAGAGCGGCGCAGATCGGCGGGCGGAACCAGTGACCGTCATCGTCGATATCGAGTTGGAACTCATCACGCGAGGCGTGGCCCGTTTTCCGGATGCCGTGGTCCGCGACGAGTTGGACAACAACCTGCTCAACGAGCTGCCGACGATCCAGATCAACCAGATCCCTGCGGGTGACGACGACGGCGTTCGGCTGGCCCGGATGCTCGTCGACATCGACGTGTACGCCGTGACCCGCGCGGACGCGATCGGCGTGGCCCGGGACGTGCACGTCTGGGTGACGGGCGAGCTACGCGGATCCTCCAGCAGCACCCTGGTCATCGGCCGCACGGGCGCCATCACCTTGCCCGCGATCCGCCCCTACGAGAACACCGCCCTGCGCCGCGTCGGGGCAACCTACGAAATCTTCTGCCACCCGGTCTCCTGACCGGCTTCGGGCCCGCGCCGGACCCAGTTCCCGCCCGTGCGCGGGCTTTCGCATGTCTGGAGACATCATCATGGTTCAGATCACCCGCGCCGCAGATCTGCTGGAGGTCGGCGCTAACGGCGGCGGCTGGACCGCCCCGCTGGGCACGTCCTCTCCCGGGGATCCGGCGATCCAGCCGGGGGCGCCGTGGCTGCCGCTCGGCGCGATCTCCGATGACGGCCTCACCCAGGGCTTCGACGAGGACAGCGAGTCGTTCACTCCGTGGGGCTACACGGCGCCGATCCGCACCACCATCACATCGAGCCTGCGAACGTTCGGTCTGACCGTGTGGGAGACAGGCCGAACCACGGTGCAGTCCTTGCAGTACCGCGTGGACGTCGCCGACCTCACCCCGACGTCCGGCCTCACCACGTTCGCGGAGACCGCATCCCCCAGCCCGGACCGGAGGGCCTGGTGGTTCGTCGTCCTGGACGGCGACTCCTTCCAGCGCGGCTTCTACGTCCCGGCTGGCGAGATCACCGAACGCTCGGACGTCTCGCACAAGCAGGACGAGGTCGCGGGCTTCGAGTGGACGATCACGGCTTACCCGGACGAGGCCGGCAACACGGTCTACCACTTCGACCGGGTGCCCGAAACCGAGGCGTACACCGGTTCCTGAGACGGGTGGACGGGCCGCTGACCGTGGCGCGGGCCCGGCCCGTCCACCTCCCCCCTTCCCTGCCCGCGCCTGAGATGAAGGAGCCCGCGCCGTGGCCGCACCACGCAAAACCACCAGCAGGAAGCCCCGCACCGCCGCGAGGGCCGCCTCCCGGCCGTCCACCAGCCGCACCACCGAACCCGACGCTGGACCGGAGGTCACCCCGGCCGAGGCGCAGGAGATCGAAGCCGAGGGACACTACGTCACCGCCGAACTGTGCGGCGAGGAAGTTCAGATCGTGCCCGCTTCGGCCTGGCGGTCTTCCTGGCAGCGGATGCTGCACCAGGGCGACTTCGACAGCTTCGCCCGCAACGTCTTCAGCCCCGAGGACTACGAGTTCTACCTGGAACTGGACCCGACGATTGCCGAGTTCCTGCAGTTCACCCAGGACGCGGCGGCCAGCATGGGTGAGAGCCTGGGAAACTCGCGTGGACCCGCCACGTCGTCCAGGAGCACGCGGAGGCGGTAGAAGCGGATCTGCTCCGCTACTACAACGGCGTCGACCTCCTCGACGTGCACCGCGGCGAGATGTCGTGGCGGCGGCTACGGGTCCTTATCCAGCACCTGCCGCCCGAGTCCGCGACATGGACCGCACTGCGCAACCAGTTGACACCGGCCGAACTGGCGGCACAGGCGGAGAAGGGCGAGCCCGAGAAGGGTAGCTGGTCGCAACAAGACCAGCTCCTGGCCGCCGTGTATGACCGACTGAGTCAAATCCAATATGTGCTGACCTGCGTCAACACAGAGAAGAAGAGTAAGTGGCCTGATCCTCCGGAGCCGATGCGGCGGCCGGGCGCAGCACCGAAGAAGACTCGGGCGCAGCTCACCGCAAAAAGCGCCGAGACCCTCTTTCAGCTACTGGACATGGGCGCCGCGTAGGGCGCCGGGAGGAGGCTCCCGGTGCCCGCCATCTCCGTCGGATCCGTCGAAGTCGATGTCCTGCCCAACGCCCAGGGTGTCCGGCAGCGCATGCAACGCCAACTCGTCCCGGCTGCGGATGAGGTCGGTGAGGAAGTCGGCCGGGTCATCGGCCGGCACGTCTCCGGCCAGGTCGCTGCTGCCATCCGGGACGGGGTGACGGCCGGCGGCCGGACGGCGCAGGCTCCGGCAGCCCGGCAGGGACAGTCCACGGGCAGCACGTTCGCCCGGTCGCTGCGCTCCACGCTTGAGGCTGCGCTCCGGAACCTGCCCGAGGTGCGGCTGACCGCCAACTCGTCGGATGCAGAACGGGAGATCTACAACATCCGCCGCCAGATCATGGCGTTGCAGGATGCACGGATCGGCATCGACATTTCGTCGGCAGATGCGGTCGCCGCGATCAACCATCTGCAGGAGCGGCTGCAGCGGCTGTCGGCGTCGGATGCCGACGTGGCGATCCGGGTCGACGCGGCCGGTGCAGCGACGACGTTGGCTGCCGTCCAGGCTCAGGTCAACCGCTTGGACGGCCAGAACGCTCGGGTCGATGTGGATGTTCGGTCGGCGGCGGCGAACCTTCATCTGCTGACGACGGCGGCGCTGGCGTTCGGGCCGGCGATCCTCCCTGCCCTGCCGGTGGTGGCGGCCGGCCTGGGGGCGGTCGCCGCGGCGGCGGTGGCTGCCGCGGTCGGCTTTGGGTCGGTCGCTTTGGTCGCGGCCCCCGCGTTCATGCAGATCGGCAAGACGCTGCAGGCGCAGAAGGCTGCTCAGGATGCGGCGACGCAGGCCACGCTGCAGGGTGGACAGGCCGCGTCGCAGGCGGCGTCGCAGGCTCTGCAACTGGAGTCGGCGCAGCAGTCGCTGGCGACGGCGGAACGTAACGGCGCCCGGCAGATCACCCAGGCTCAGGCGCAGGTCAAGCAGGCGAAGCAGGCGGCGGCGGATGCGATCGCCCAGGCGGCGCAGCGCAACGCCGAGGCGGCCCGACGGGTGCGCGACGCTGAGCGGTCTCTCGCGGACGCCCAGCGCGATGCCCGGCGCGCCCAGGAAGACCTGTCCGACGCCCGGAAACTGGCTGCACGCGAGCTGCAGGATCTCAACTCGCAGCTTGCCGGTTCGGTGCTGGACCAGAAGGACGCCGAGCTGGCGCTGAAAGAGGCGGCGGCTGAGCGCGACAAGGTATTGAAGTCGTCGAAGGATCCGCTGGAGCGGGACCGGGCACTCCTCGCCTACGAGCAGGCTGTGCAGCGACTCAAGGACCAGCGCACCGAGACGGCCCGGCTGAAGGAGGAGACTGCCGCCGCGAACAAGGCGGGCGTCTCAGGCTCCGACACCTACAAGTCGGCGCAGGAGCGGGTCGCGGACGCCCAGCAGACGGTCGCCGACCAGACGCGGGCGGTCAAGGACGCCCAGGCCGAGGCTGCACGCACACAGGTGGAGACAGCCCGGCAGGTCGCGGACGCGCAGACCCGTGTGGGGGAGGCCACAGCGAATGTGGCGGTCGCCCAGCAGTCGGCAGCGGACGCGGTGTCCTCGGCGCAGCGGCAGATCGAGTCGGCGTCCATCTCTGCGGCCGGCGGTGTGGACCAGGCGGCGATCGCGCAGGCCAAGTACGACGCGGAGTTGGCGAAGCTTACCCCGTCGGCGCGGAACACGTATGACGCGTTCCTTGACCTGCGGACAGCGTTCTCCGCGTGGTCGAAGGCGCTGCAACCGGCCGTAATGCCGATCTTCACGAAGGCGCTGATCGGGCTGAAGAATAGTCTGCCGGGGCTGACGCCATTCGTAACGGCCGCAGCGACCGCCATCAAGGGTTTGCAGGATCGGGCGTCCGCCGGGTTCAAGAAGCCGTGGTGGCAGGAGTTCAAAGCCGATCTGGAGACGTCGGTCGGCCCGGCGATCACCGGCTTGGGGATCGCCTTCGGTAACGTGTTCAAGGGCATGGTCGGGGTCATTGATGCCTTCTTGCCGAAGATGGATTCGATCTCTGGCAGGATGCAGGGCCTCACGGGCAGGTTCGCCGCCTGGGGGCAGGGCCTGAAGGGCTCGCCGGAGTTTGAGCGGTTCCTGTCGTACAGCTCCCAGATGGCCCCGAAGGTGGGGGACGCGATAGGGAAGATCGCGGGTGCGTTCCTTTCGGTCGGCCAGGCCCTGGGACCGCTGGGCGGCATCTCCCTGACGGTACTGGGCGGCATCGCGCAGGGCATCGGATGGGTCGCGGACCACGCTCCGTGGGCGATCCAGGGGATCTACGGGATCATCTTGGCGATGTATGCGTGGCGGACCGCCATGCTGGTGTGGACCGGCGTGCAGTGGCTGCTGACGACTGCGGTGGCCGCTTATAACGCGGTGATGCTGGCCGGCCCGTGGGGCTGGATCATGTTGGCGATCGTCGCCGTTGTCGGCGCGATCATCCTGTTGTGGAAGAACTGCGAGTGGTTCCGGGACGCGGTGAAGGCCGTATGGAAGGGCATCAAGATCGCCGTTGTCGCGGTGATCGACTGGTTCAAGGGCCCGTTCGCTGACTTCTTCACGAAGACGCTTCCGGCCGTGTTCCGCACGGTCATGGACTGGGTGAAGAACAACTGGCCGTGGATCCTGGGTGCGCTCACGGGCCCGGTCGGTCTCGCCGTGGTGGCAATCATCAAGCACTGGGACGACATCAAGGGCGGCATCTCTGACGCCTGGGGCTGGATCAAAAGGAACGTGCTGGTCAACATTCGGGACTTCTTCACGAAGACGATCCCCGGGTGGGGGACGTTGCTGAAGAACAAGATGGTGGATGCCTTCGATAAGACCGCGAAGGGCATCAAAATCGGCTGGGACAAGATCAAGGGATATGCGCGGGAGCCCGTTGGGTTCGTCGTGGACACGGTGTACAACCGGGGTATTCGAGGCGTCTGGAACAAGGTTGCGGGCGCATTCGGGGCACCCAAGCTGCCCTACTACAAGTTCGCCTCCGGTGGCGTCATGCCCGGCTACACCCCGGGCCGCGACGTGCACGACTTCTATTCCCCGACCGGCGGAGGTCTGTCCCTGTCCGGCGGCGAGGCGATCATGCGGCCCGAGTTCACCCGGGCCGTGGGCTCGGGCTTCGTCCACTCGATGAACGCGCTGGCCAAAAGCCGTGGCGCACAGGGCGTGAAGGCGGCGCTGGCCCCGGTGTTCGGGGGAAGCGCGCCGACATCGACGGACACCTCCCTACGCTACAGCCGAGGCGGCACCTTCCCGGTGCAGCGCTTCGCGGACGGCGGCATCTTCGGATGGATCAAATCGGCAGCCTCGAAGGCGGTGGGTGCCGGTTCTGACGCCTGGAACACCATCAAGTCGGGCGCCTCATGGCTCGGCGACACCCTCGAAGCGTCCGCGCGGGCGGGCGTCAAGGACGTCGTCAACCCACTGCTGCGGCAGTTCCCGGGTATGGACACCGGGTTCGGACAGATGATCCGCCGCATCCCCAACAAAATCATCGACACGTTGTTCGGCTACTCGAAAGAAGCCGACAAACGAGGCGGTGGCGGCCTCGGCGGGCCCCGCATCCAGGCCGCACTGCGCTGGGCGAAAACCCAGAACGGCAAGCCCTACCAGTGGGCAGGCAACGGAAACCCAAGCTGGGACTGCTCGGGTTTCATGTCCGCCATCGAATCCGTCATCCGGGGCCAGAAGCCCCACCGCAGGTGGGCGACGATGGCGTTCTCCGGGCAGGCCGCGCCTCCCGGCTGGGTGAAGAACGGCAACAGCCCGTTCCGAGTCGGCATCACGAACGCCGGCGTCGGCCACACGGCGGGCACCCTCGGCAAAACCAACGTCGAGAGCCGCGGCGGCGACGGCGTCGTCGTCGGCCCCCGGGCGCGCGGGTTCAAGGACTCGCTGTTCGGGTCGTGGTACGGCTTCCAGCCCGGCAAGTACGACAACGGCGGCATGCTCCAGCCGGGCTTCAACCTTGCCTACAACGGGACGGGCCGACCCGAGCCTGTCCTGACCGGGAGCCAGTTCAACGCACTCGCCCAGGGCAGGCAGCAGCAGCCGGTCGTGGTCGAACTGCACGCACAGGAAACAGGCTTCGGCCGTCTCATCGACGTGCGGGTGCAGGAACACGACAAGGCCCTGATCTCCGTCATCAACGCGAGCTGAGGAGGAATCTTGGCGATCCCCGGGAACCTCCTCAGCTCGGCGACGGAGTCGATGGACCCGTCCATCACCGGCTGGTACAGCAAGCTGAATTGCACGATCAGCAAGGGCGGTGGCGGTCGGAACGGCGATGGGTGCCTCGCCGTGAAAAGCGTGGCAGCCGGCGAGACGCAGGCCCGCACCGTCTCCTCCTACCCGGTCACCGCCGGAACGCTGTACCAGGTCTTTGCGGACACGTCGGGGGCCTCCTCCACGGCCGAGCGGATCGGCATCCGCTGGCTTTCTGGCGCGTCCACCGAACTCGGCACCACCTGGTCGCAGTCGACCATGGCAGCGTCCGCGTCCTGGCACCGCGTCTCTGTCGCCGGAGCAGCCCCGGCAGGCGCGGTCAAGGCACAAGTTCTGCTCTCCTCGACCGAGCCGGGGGCGGGGGCCTTTCACTACTGGGAGCAGGTCTACCTCGGCCTGCCCATCCGAACGATAGGCAACCTCTTCCCGTTCACCACGGAATCCAGCGAGGTCGACGCAAGCGGCTGGACCCCCGTCGTCAACGCAGTGGTCTCCCGCCAAGTCCCGGTGATGAGCTGGGCCATCACCAACTACCTGGGCGGCGGCCACGCCCTCGCGGTGACCACCATCGCCTCGGGCAACGCCAGCGCGCAAACCGTCGACCGGCCCACCGTCACCCCCGGCGTCGAGTACCTCGCCTACGCCTACCTTCAGCCACCCGTACTCACCGCCACCGCATGGATAGAACTGCGCTTCCACGACGCTCTGGGAAACCAGATTGCCAGCCAGCGTTCAGTACTCGCCGCGCCGGGCACTGGCATGTACCGGCAGCGCGCCAGCATGACCGCCCCGGCCGGCGCGGCGACCTGCTCACTCGCGGCCGGCCTTGACGGGGCCTCGGCCGGGCAGGTGCTGCGCCTGGAGACCATCGCCGTCACCGTCGCTGTCAGGCCACAGGCAGGCTCCGTCGTCCCCTACGCCGACTCCAGCTTCGAGCAGGGCATCGCAGGCTGGACCGTCGCCACGGGAGTGGCGACGATCGCCCGCAGCACACCATGGAGCACCCCCAACTACTCCGGCGCCTACTCGATGGCCGTCACCTCGGCGACCGCCGGCACCTCCACACTGCGGTCGGCGCGCTTCCCACTGACCGAGGGCGTCAACTGGCGGGCACAGGCCGCCGCCCATCCGGTCAGCGGCTCGTGGACCACCGTCACCACGAGAGTCCGCTGGTACGACGCCGCGAACGCCGACCTCGGCGCCTCGACCGGCACCTCCTGGTCGCTGCCCGGGTCATCCTGGTACGTCCTGCCGTCAGACGCGGTCGCCCCCGCCGGGGCAACGCAGGCTGCTGTAGAGCTTGCCGTTGTGGCGTCGTCGACGGCTTCGGTGCTGTACATCGACGGAGTGTCGCTGTGGCAGGTGCTGCCCCGGACGGCCGTCGAAGCGCAGTCGGAGGGCGGATACATCACGCTCACCCTGCGGGAGCTGCCGGTCGACTACCTGATCAGCGTGTACCGGGTGGGTCCGGACGGAGCCCGGACTCTGGTGCGCGGAGGCAGCGGTCTCATCGAGAGCCAGCCCATCACCTCCGACCTGATGATCATTGAGGATCATGAGGCGCCGATGGGGATACCGGTCTACTACCGCCTGCAGTTCTACAGCGCGGCCGGCGACCCCACCTACTCGCGATCCTCGGATCTTGTGACGCTGACGCTCACGGACATCAACGAAGCGTGGATGAAGGATCCGGGCAATCCGCAACGGAACCTGAAGGTACTGGTGCAGAGGGCCCCGGACTGGCAGCGCCCCGTCGAGCAGGCGTCTTTCATCGTCCGAGGCAGACGCAACAAGATCATTCTGTCGGGGAAGCGGCAGGGACTGGAAGGCGACCTCGCCGTCTGGACCAGATCCGACGCCGAACGGGCCGCGCTGCATCTGTTGCTCGACTCCGGCAACACACTGCTGTGGCAGACCACACCGGGCATGGGCGTCACCGACATGTACGTGTCCGTCAGCGGCATCACCGAAGCCCGCGTCAGCAAACTCGCCCAGGAACCGTGGCGAGCCTGGACCCTGCCCCTGACCGAAGCCGACATGCCGACCGCCGTGGGCATCAATGGCGTCTCTGGCCGGACCTGGCAGGACGTGGTCACCGAGTTCGCGACCTGCACCGACCTGTTGTCCACCTACGCCACCAGCGAGGATCTGCTGCTCGACCGGCGGGGGTGAGCATGTACCCCGTCTCCGACCGGTTCCTGCAAGCCCTCGCCGAGGCGCACACCCCAGTGACATTGGTGGAGCTGTTCCTCACCACCGGAGACGTCATCGAAATCCCGCACACGGGCGGCTCCGTAACCGTCGACCGAACACAGGCCATCCGCCGCACCTGCACCATCACCGTCGCCGACCCGACCCTGATCCCGCGAACTCCAGCCGACGAACTCGCCACCTACGGCGCCCGGCTGCGAATCTCCCGTGGCGTCGACTACGGCGACGGCAGCCCGCCCGAACTGGTACCCCTCGGAGTATTCAGGCTCGACTCGGTCGACGGCGACGTCAACGAAGGCCCAGTAACCCTGAGCGGCAAAGACCTCTCAGCGATCATCATCGACGACAAGTTCACCACCCCCTACCGGGTCGCCGGAACAGTCGTCTCCGCCATCACCGAGCTGATCCAACGCAGCGTCCCCGGCGCCGACGTCATCAACCGCATCACCAACGCCACCATCGGCAGCCGAACATTCGACGTAGAGGCCGACCCGTGGGCCGGCGTGCAGGAGATCGCCGCAGCGGCCGGCGCAGAGTGCTACGCCTCCCCGGACGGCGAGTTCATCCTCGCCACCCTCCCCGACCTACTCGCCGCCGACCCGGTGTGGACGATCGAGGCCACTGAGGGAGGCGTCTACATCTCCGGTAACCGGGCCATGACCAGCGACGGCGTCTACAACGGCGTCCTCGCCCGCGGCGAAAACACTTCCGAGAACTCGCCGCCGGTGCAGTACATGGCCTGGGACACCGACCCGAACAGCCCGACGTACTACAACGGGCCTTATGGCCGCCGGCCGCAGTTCCACTCGTCCTCAACACTCACTACGACGTCCGCCTGCAAACAGGCCGCCGATCTACTCCTGGCCAAGGCGAAGGCACCGAACGCATCCGGCGACATCGCCAGCCTGCCCAACCCCGCGCTCGAACCCGGCGATGTACTGAGGGTGATGCACGAGGACGGGACCCGCGAACTGCACCAGGCCGCAGCGTTCACCGTGCCCCTCGACCTCGGCGGTGACTTCCCGATCTCCACGATCTCGGCGAAGGAGGACGCATGAAACCGGCTCCCTCCATCAACCGGGACCTGGCCGCCGCGCTCGGGCGGAAAGCCCAACGCGTCGGCGCGACCACCCCGTCGGTACGCGGCGCCGACTGGCGGCTCGCCGTTGTCACCGCAGTCGCCGGGGACGGCACGGTCACCGCGGACGGCATTTCCGGCATCCGATGCATGGACAACTACGCCCTGCCCGCTGTTGACGACGTCATCGTCATCGACCAAAACTCGGCAGGGAACTGGCTGGCCTGGGGCCGCACCGCCACCTCGTCCGGCTGGACCACGCTCACCCTGGCCGCAGGCATGGCCAACCCGGGGCACGGCTGGACACCGAGCTACCTGCGAGAAGGCCGCCGGATCTGGCTGCGCGGCCGACTCGGTCCGACGTCCGGGGGGATCGCCGACGGTACGACACTCCTGACCCTGCCAACCGCGATCCGGCCCACCGTATCCGTGGGCTGGGCGGTAGCCCGAGACGCGTCGGTGACGCCCGCCACGCTCCGACTGGAGATCACCTCCAGCACCGGGGCGATGCGCACTTTCCAGTCCACGAACCTGCCGACCTGGGTCGCCCTCGACGGCATCAGCTACACCATCTAGGAGGGGCGCGTGCCCACAACCGACAGCTACGGGCAGGGCACCAGCCTGATCTCTCTGACCGACGCCCCCAGCATCCCCAAGGCCATCGCCGACCTCGCCGACGGCGTCATCCCGCGCGGCGTCATGCGGTTCGCGTCCGCATCCGCCCGCGGCGCCACGATCACCTCACCACAGGAGGGCATGGTCAGCTACCTCCTCGACGTGAACCGGCTGGAGCAGTACAACGGCTCCGCCTGGGTCACGCCGGAACCGTCCCTGGTCAGCGCCACCAGCGGAATCAGTGTCCGCTCCGGGTTTTCCCTCAACGACTTCTACGGCTACCGGCAGGGCCGAGTAACAGTCGTCGACATCTACCTCGCCCGCACGGGATCCACGATCCAGGCCGACGACGGCAACATCATCGACACCGAGTGCGCGACCCTTCCCAGCGGCTGGCGGCCGACACACGACACGATCGCCGGCTGCTACGACACCGGCGTCGTCCACGGCGGCTGGGTCGTCGGCACCGACGGAATCTGCACGCTGCGCACCGCCTCCAACAACCTCTCGACCAACGCGAACCTGCGCATGCACATCACCTGGATCCGCAGCACCTGACCCGCACCCAACCCCGCCCGCGCCCCTGACCGGGGTCTTTTCCATGCCCAGAAAGAGGCCCGCCTTGAATCTCGTCACCCGCTCCCAGCTCGGATGGCCAGCGTCCGCTGCGCCCAGCCAGACCACCACGAAGGGCGTCAAGGTCCATTACGAGGGGGCTCCCGTCTCCACGAAGCTCCTCACCGATCACAACGCCTGCATCGCCGAATGGAAGGCCATCCGAGCCTCCCACCTCGCCAACAAGACCGAGAACTACTCGGACGTCGCCTACAACTATGCGGCCTGCCCCCACGGCTACCTCCTCGAAGGTCGAGGGCTGCGCAAGCGGACCGGCGCCAACGGCAACCAGTCCCTGAACCAGGCGCACTACGCGATCGTCGGCCTCGTCGGCTCCTCCGGGCTGACCGGACCCACCGACGAGATGCTCTCCGCGATCCGCGACGGCATCGACCTGCTCCGCAAGAACGGCGCCGGCAGCGAGATCAAGGGCCACCGCGACGGTTACGCCACCGCCTGCCCCGGCGGCCCCCTCTACGCGTGGGTCCAGAAGGGCGCCCCGCGCCCCACCACCAGCAACGAACCGAAGGAGAACGACGTGGCCATCAGCGACGCCGACGCGGAAAAGATCGCGAAGAAGGTGCTGACCCTGGACGGGGTCATCGACAACCCCAACCCGGCGACCGCCAAGACCAACGGCTACATCTCGCTGGAGACCGCTGTCCGCAACATCGAGACCGTCGTCCGCCGGCTGGAGTCCGCAGTCGCCAAGCTCCCCAAGGAGTCCTGACCATGCGCATCTTCGGCAGAGAGCCGGTCGCGGTCCTCAACACGCTGTCCGCGGCGCTCGGTTTCGTCGTCAGCCTCGGCGTCACGCCCCTGACCGCCGAGACGTCCGCTGCGATCGTCGCCTTCGTGACCGCCCTCCTCGGCGGCATCGCAGCCGCCCGTACCCGACCGATCGCCCCGCAAGCGTTCACTACCGTCGTCGCAGCCGGCGCTGTCCTCGTCGCCGCCTTCGGCTTCGAGGTCTCCCAGGCCACCGTCGGCGCCGTCAACGGTGTCGTCCTCGCCGCGCTCACCCTGCTGACCCGCGTGCAGGTCACGCCCTCCAGCCCGTCGGTGCCGTCCGGGCCGACGGCGGTCTGATGACGTGCCGTGCGGCCCGGAAGTTCGGAAGACGGGGAGCGTTCCTCTTCTCCTTCGGATGCCTCTGGACCCTGTACGGCTTCGGGCAGCTCATGGAGCCACTGCCCGACACGAGCGGCATCCAACTCCTCCTCCACATCCGCCCGCTCGACTGGTGGGCCTGGGGCTGGATCGCCTGCGGCATACTCGCCATCGTGGCCTCCCCCCTCTCCCAGGGCCGCGACTGGTTCGCCTTCCCCGCGCTACTGCTGATCGTGGCGCCGTGGATGTGCTCCTACCTGGTCAGTTGGTGGCCGCTCGGTGACAATCCGAGGGGGTGGGTTACGGCACTGATCTGGGCTGTCGCAGCGGTGCCGGTGATCGTGGTCGCAGGCTGGAGAGAATCACCGCGGCCGGAGAGAGAAGAGCCGCCGCATGACCCCTGACGTGAACACCGTCGCCTCGCTCCTGGGGACGATCGCAACCGGCGGCTTGGCGGCATGGGCCGCCCGGTCTGCGAAGAGAACGACGCGGCAGGAGTCCCGAGACGACTTCCTCGCCGTCACCGAACAGCAGGGCAAGGCCATCCTCCGCCTGGAAGCCCGCGTCCAGCGACAAGAAACAGAGGCGGAGAAACAGCGCGAGAGGATCAGTGACCAGGACGAGGCGATCGGCTGGCTCCTGCACCGCGTCCGCTCCCTGGTCTCGCACATCAAGAAGGCAGGGTTGGAGCCTCCGCCGGCTGAGCCGATGTCGGAGCGGGCCCGCCTTTACATTCACCACATCGACGTGTGAGAGCTGGAGTGCGTATGCCTGAGGCTGTTGAGCGCCCGCCGCGCCGCGACGACACCGCCGCTGACGCCGGCTCCCTAGAACGCCTGGGAGTGCTCGAACCCCAGCCCGTGCCCGAGCCGGCCGCCGACCCGCTCCTGGAGCCGGTGCACGAAGACCCGGGCGAGCCGATACCCGACGATGCCGCATGACGGAACGCCCCGCACCTCCGCTTCGGCGGTAGGTGCGGGGCGTTCCGTCATGTCAGGACGTCAGGCGTTTCTTCAGGTCCGCAGCGTTCGGCCCGCTGTCCGTTGTCGGCATCTCCCACCGGTGGGCGGCTTCGTTGCCGTCGACGTAGATCAGGGTGCCACCCTCCGCCTGCGCCGGGGTCAGGTCGAATGTCTGTGACCGCCACTGCCAGGCGCCGGGCTGAATGGGCTCGGCGTTGCTGTACTTGTCTGGGGTGACGCCGGTCGCGTTGCCGCTGTCCCAGCCGACCATCTCCCCGTCCGGGGCCATCCACTTCCAGCCGCCACCACTGATCGGCGCCACCTCGTCGGCCGCGGCGCCCGTCATCGCCTTGTCCTTCATGGCGACGACGGCGAAGACACCGTTCGCTGGGGTCTCCCCGGTGGCCTCCTTCACGAAGACGACCGTGTCTGGGGTGATCTGCAAGACGCCGATACCGCCGTCGCCCGCAGTCTGGGCTGGGTCGCCGAGCTGCATGCCCTCCTCGACCTGCCCGGCCGTCGGCTGTCCGCTCGGATCGGGTTCCGCAGCCGCGGCCGTCGGCGTCTCCGCAGTGTCGCTGCCCTCGTCGCTGCCCCCGCAGCCGGTGAGTGCGGCTAGCAGTATCACGGCTGTGGCCGCCGTCGCGCGTGCACGCATGGTTCCCCCTGATGTTGAGTGCCGGATCACGGTAGATCGGGCGTGGGGGATCGGGTGGGGCTGTCACCGAGCCGTGACATGGCGACGCCGGACAACGGGCCGTGCGCGAGTCAGGAACCGGCGTCGTGTGACATGCGGGTCATCCCCACTGGGTGCCGCATGGAGAGGCCGCCGGCGTCCCGCACCTCAACCCCCCACCCGGCGGCAGTGAACACACTGCGGAACACCTCCTCGATGCCGTCGCGGTGGGCGGCACTGCGGTCGGCCACACGGACAATGCACCCGTGGTAGGTGTACGAGACCAGCACATCGGCGGGGGAAACCCTGAGGTTCAGATCCTGGACGCCTACCAAGCCCTCCGCGAGAGGGGCGGCGGAGTCACGGATGCAGACGAATGTGTTCATGCAGCCAGTCTCCCGAGACCAGCAGGGGGGCGGGGCCGATTTGCGAGGAAGACGAGAGCCAGAGCCGACGGGCACTGGCCCTCCGCCCGTGTCCCTGCTGTCGCCCGCTCGCTCGGTTGGCAGAGCGTGAGAGTAGAGGAACGCCGCCGGCTCCTCGGCGACGATGTGATCGCCGACATCCACGCCCGGGTCGCTCAGGACGGCGGCTCCGCCCGAGACGATCGACATCCTGCGGCGCATCTTCGCCCGGCCGACATGCCAGCCGCGCGAGGGCGGTAGCGCATAACGTTCCCTTATGCGTTGCGAGTCGGCCCCCAGCGCAGTTGCTACGTCAGGCCGTATCCACCTGCGTCGTCTCGGGAGGGGCCTGCTGTGCGCGGCGCCGAGCCCGCGTGCCATTGCCAGGCTTGTCTTGTGCCGCCCAATCCGGCTCCGGCCCCGGATCCTTGGCAGCGATCTTCGTCACTGTTAGGCCGGCCGCTCGACCACGTGTGTGCTGCCCGGTGTCGCATGTCAATAGCCGAACATCGCGGGCGGCGAGAGCTTGGATAGCCACAGCCCGGTCAATGATCTCATCATCGGCGATCGGGAGGCGAACATGCCCGGGCTGATCAAGGACGATCTCCAGGTTTACCTCGCCGCGCCAGGTGGCGGGCTCCCCGGTGGTGTCCGAGTATCTCAGGATGCCGAACGTTGAGCCGGCGAGCACGCTGTCTAGCAGGCCGAGTGTGTGGGTAGCTCGCCACCTCGCCTGGTGCCTGCCGGCTTCCTTCAAGCCGTCGAGTTCGTCTACCACGGTGATTGGGAAGAGGAGGCGGATAGGTTCAGCCGGAGGCAGCTTGAGCACCCTGTGCAGGTCAACGTCGGCGAGTTTGTCCGCGTTCTGAATGTAGAAGCTTGAGTCGGCCACCACGAACCACTCGCGCTTTCCCCAGCGAGAGATTCGCTGCTCCAGGGAGCTCAAGGCGTCATCGAAAGCCTGAACGCGTTCAGCGAGCTCTAGGGACACCAAGTCGTTGACCATGCCCTCCTGGTGGCTGCCAGCCATCCCTCCGCTGGCGCCAGCCAGCAGAGCTTCGTAGTGACGGGTCAGTACGAGGCGGTCGACGTCGGCTGTGTGGATCTGGCCAGAGAGGCGCCGAGCTGCACCGATCGCCCACCGCAGATACCGGACGAGGCGACTGTAGGCGGGGCCATCGAAAGGGCCCTGCATGTTGTCGACTTCGTTGCGCAGTGTCCTCAGCAGGACGAGGACGTTGTCCCGGTGCACGCCGGGAAGCGGGGTGACGAGCATTGAGGGATTGTGCCAGTGCCGCCACCCCAGGCATGGGTGAATCGATGATCTGACGGGCGCAGCGGTGGCCTCCAGCGCTCTCGATAACATGCCATATCGCGGGCGCAAAAACGGTACAATTAGCCATGGTTGAAGACCTTGTTCAGTGGCTCAGCACGCAACTCGACGGGGACACGTCGCGCGCCATGGAGGCAGCCGAGGAGCTCGGCCCGGAGTGGTACTACGACGACGGCTTCGTACTAGCTCGCCGTAAAGACGACATGGTCGTCACTGGATCGCAGGACTTCCTGGAAGCGGAGCGCGGTCGGTTCGTTGCCGACCACGACCCGGCGCGTGTGCTGCGGGAGATCGACGCCAAGCGGCAACTGCTCGCCCTGCATCGCCAACTTGAGGACGCACAGGAGATGCTCGACTTCTGCGCCATCTGTGACGCCACCGGGAAGTACCCCGAGTACCCGTGCGTGACGCTGCGCCTGCTCGCCCTGCCCTACGCGGACCGGCCCGGCTACCGGGAGGAGTGGAGGCCGTGAGCGACCTCATCCCGCACCAGCCGGACACCACCCCCGCCGTCTACGACGCTGCGACGCTCGCCGTCCTGGCCGCCATGGAAGAAGCAGCCGAGAAGCACCTCGACGCCATCCGCCCCCACAACACCAAACGCGGCTACGCCAACGACTGGGCGCTGTGGACCGAGTTCCACGCGTGGCTCGCAGAGCAGACCGGGCACCCGCTCGCGCTGACCGACGTCACCAAGGGCACGCTCGTCGGCTTCGTGGTCTGGCTCGACACGATCAAACTCGCCGCCCCGACCAGCATCGACCGCAGGATCACCGGGGTCACCGTCACCGCGCGCGGACTCGGCGTTGAAGTCCCCAAAGCCGCCACCGTCGCCGCCCGGCAAGCCCTCAAGCCGCTCAAGAACGACTCCGAACGCATGGCGCGCGGACGAGGCAAAGCAGCCGCCGCCACCCCCGAACAACTCCGCCAGATGAACGCCGCCGTCGCCGACGGACTCGCAGGACTCCGCGACCGCGCCCTCTGGCTCATGGCCTTCGGCATCGCAGGCCGCTCCGCCGAAGTCGCCGCCCTCCGCGCCGAGGCGATCGTCCACGTCAGCCAGGGCCTCGAAGTCCACGTCCCCGCCGTCAAGGGCCGACCGCCCCGGGACGTCGTCGTCGGCTACGGCCGCAACCCCGACACCTGCCCCGTCCGCGCCTGGCTCACCTGGAGCGCCGCCGCAGGCATCACCTCGGGACCCGCCTTCCTGCCCATCACGGTCCACGGCCGCCTCGGTGACCGGGCACTCTCCCCCGAAGCCTGCCGAGAGATCATCGCCCGCAACGCCGAACGCGCCGGACTCGCCGTCCGACTCACCGGCCACTCCATGCGGGCCGGCTTCATCACGGCCTCTAGACGCGCAGGGAAGCGAGAGGAGAAGATCCGCGCACAGTCCGGCCACGCCGACAATAGCCCCGCCTTCTGGGGCTACATCCGCGAAGCCGACAAGTGGACCGACGCGGCGAGCGAGGGAATCCTGTGACCATCTGCTACACGACTGGCGATGCCACGACCCCGCCGGGCACCGGCCCGCGAATCATTGCCCACGTCTGCAACGACGTCGGCGCCTGGGGCCGCGGCTTCGTCATGGCCCTGTCGATGCGCGGGCCGGAGCCAGAGGCCGCCTTCCGGGCCTGGCATCGCAACAGGGCGAGTAACGACTTCGCTCTTGGCGCCCTGCAGTTGGTGCCAGTGCACGACAACCTGTGGGTGGCCAACATGATCGGCCAGCGTGGCATCCGCCGGACTGGCGGGCAGCCGCCCGTCCGGTACGAGGCGATCGACCAGGCGCTCGGCCGCCTCGGTGGAGAGGCTGTTCGGCTGGGGGCGGCGGTGCACATGCCGCGCATCGGCTGCGGGCTTGCCAGCGGACGCTGGGAGGACATCGAGCCACTGCTGAAGAAGCAGCTCACCGCGCGGGGCATCGACGTCACCGTGTACGACCTGCCCGCCTGAGCATGGCAACACCCCCGCAGCCGACTGGCTGCGGGGGTGTTCTGCTGCTACTGGGTTTCGATGGAGAACCCGTCGTGCCCGTTACAGAGGGGATCCGGGCAGTACCAGAGGACGGACACGTCGGGGTCAAGCTTCCCAGCAGCGTCGTCCTGGACGTTACGACTGATGCGACTCAACTTGCCGCACTGAGGGCACGGGCTGTCACGGAGTCGGCGGGCTTCGGACTGTGGGTAGATCGTCTTCGGAGTGCTCATGGTTGGACGGTAAGGGCTTTTCGCTGAGACGTTCCCTCCACTCGACTGACAGCCACCATGCGACACTGGCCGCGGCCCGCCTCGCATCCCCCGTCGAGGTGGGCCTTCTATGCTGCCGGGAGGGTGCTGTGGCTGATGAACTGCGGGAACTGGTGAAAGAGCGGCGTCAAACGCTGGGCCTGTCGTATCAGGGGCTCGCCAACGCGGCAACAGTCGCAGCGCCGGCGGCGGCTGTATCCACTGGCTGGCTGCACAGGCTGGAGACGGGGGAGCCGGTCATCGCACCGAGCGGGCCAACTCTGGCAGCGTTGGCGGCGGGCCTTCGCCTGGATGCGGTCCGGCTCCGCGAGGCGGCTGCTGCGCAGTTCTTCGGCGTGCGCTTGCCGTGGGCGGCATCCGGAGAAGCCGCCGAGGTGGCAGAACTTGTCGAATCCCTGCCTGAGCGTCAGCGCCGGGCGTTGATCGATCTGATCCGAATCATGGCGAAGGACGTCTGACGGGCGGACGTCTGCCATTCTGGTCACGGCCACGCTCGTCTGCTCGCGGGAAACCCGGGCGCCTGAGATCGTGTCGGTTCAGAGCCGGGCGGGCCACGGCAGTGCGGTCCCCGGGGGCCGTCCGATCGGTTGCCGGGCGCCGGAGTAGCTACCCGGCGCACCGCCTTCCGCCCCGTCCTCCATGGTTGAGGACGGGGCGGTCGTGCGTCAGTCGAGTCTGGGCAGCTCCCCGGGCTTCACCGGGACCCGTTGGATGTCCGTCGCCCCGGCCTTCTCCAGCTCGCCTTGCCGGCGTTCGGCGCTAATCTCGTCGTAGGCGACGGCGGACGCCCGCCGGGTGCCGTCGGGGTCGGTCCAGGTGAAACCGTAGCTGCGCATCATGGTGACCATGCGGGCATTGTCGCTGGTCGCACTGACAACGGCGCGGGTGCGGCGTGCCTGCCGCGCCCGTAGGCTGGACGCTGCTCGGGGCCGACAGGAGGTTCGTCATGCCCCGCACGGTCTGGTCCGGCGCCATCAGCTTCGGCCTGGTCACGGTCCCCATCCACGTCCAGTCGGCGACCGAGGACCACTCCATCCGCTTCCACCAGTACCACCTGGCCGACATGGGCAGGGTGCGGACCCGGAAGGTGTGTGAGCTGGAGAACCGCGAGGTGTCCACCTCCGAGATCGGCAAGGGCTACGAGATCGCCCGCGACACGGTGATCCCGATCAGCGACGACGAACTCCGCGACCTGCCCCTACCGACCGCAAAGGCCATCGAGATCGTGGCGTTCGTCCCGCTGGCCTCGGTGGATCCGATCCGGATCGGCGACGGCTACTACCTCGCCCCCGACGGCCAGGTCGCCGCCAAGCCCTACAAGCTGCTCCGCCAGGCCCTCGACCGATCGTCCCGTGTCGCCGTCGCCAAATACGCCTGGTCCGGACGCGAGCGTCTTGGCCTGCTGCGGGTCCGCGACGAGGCGATCGTCCTGCACGCCATGCGCTGGCCCGACGAAATCCGAGACCCGTCCTCCCTGCTCCCCGACCCAGTGGACGTGTCGGAGCAGGAGATCGACGGGGCACTCGCCCTCATGGACACCATGGCCACCGACGACCTGACCGGCTTCCGCGACGAGTACACGGCCGCCCTCTCCGACATCATCATCGCCAAGCGCGAGCACCGGGAGCCGGCGCCCGTCCCCGAGCCGGCCGAGCCGCGTGCGCAGATTGTCGACCTCATGGCCGCACTGAATGATTCCGTGGCCAAGGCGCGCGAGGCCCGCGGCGATGGTGGAGACGCCGACGTCCACGAGATGCCGACGAAGCGGGCCGCGAAGAAGCAGCCGGCCAAGAAGACCGCGGCGAAGAAGACGACCGCCCGGAAGCCACGGCGCGCGTCCTAGCTGTGGCGGGTTGGTTCCCCGGCCCGTACTGCGTGCCGGTCCGCCACCTGCTCCAGCACTGCGTACATCTGCTGGGCACGCTGGCTGCGGCGGCTGCCGAGAGAATTCCGGGATACGGTGAGCAGCAGGATCCAGTGCGCGCCGGTCATCTGCATCCGGCTGGCCGCCCGGACCGCGCGCAGCAGATGATGATTCTCCCGCGCCGCCAATGGGCCACGCGCGGGCGACACCAGCTCCTTCGCCGGGCCCCGCAACGCTTGCCGCAGATGCAGCGGCACCGCCTCCCAGGTCGGATCATCCGCCGCCGGCAGCAGTCGGCCCTGGGCAGGTCCTGACTCGGCGAGGGCCGGTGGTGAGACGGGGGACTGATCACCAGCCAGAGCATCGGCGGCGCAGGTATGGGCCGCTGGCCCGATGTGCGGGCACCCGGGGCAACGCGCCCATCCCGCCTCCTCGACAGCCGTCTGCACTACCGACCGCTCCGGGCCGTACCCCAGGGAGACCAGCTCGTGCGCCAGGCGCAGGCCCTGCACAGCATGCAGGGCGGCTGCCGCAGTGACCTCGTGGCCCTGAGCGAACCACCTGTCGACCTCTGCGTTCTCGCCGCACCCGCAGAAACAGCCCCGAATCCGACTTTCGCTCGTCTCTGTCACGCCCCGTGACCCTAGCGGCACCATGGCCTGTAGCGGCCAGGCCACGCCGACTGCCCTGCACGGCGTGCCTTGTCTGCGGGCCCGGAGAGCGCGCGACCAAGCGGTGCACCGGTTAGCACCCCCCGCTTAACCGTCGATGAAGCCCAGCTCCACGTCGGGCTTGCACGCCGTACACGCCCGCACCCCATCCGCGAGCGCCCGCCATGCTTCGTTCCGGCTGATGCCCTGGCGCCGCTTACCCTTGTTCCAGCAGTCGCCGACGTGAACCTGGACGGGCGGTGAGTCCCGGTTGAGCCCGACCTCCAGTAGCCAGTCCGGCGGCGCCGGCCGGGCGGCCTCACCTCGCCGCTGCTCGGCCTCCTGCCGCTCCTTCGCCGCGATCGCATCACGCACCTCGCCCAGGAGTAGAGCGAGGAACGTCTCCAGGGTGCGGAGTCTCGGCAGGTCAGGCGGAAGATCGGACATGGCTCCAGCTTGCACCAAGATTCGAACAAGGTTTCCACTGGGGGCATGGGCAGAGAGAAGGTCGACTACCTCACCGAACGGCAGGAGCAGATCCTCCACCACATCCGCGCCGCCATCACAGACCGCGGTGAGGCCCCGACCGTCGCTGAACTCGCCGCCGCTCTCGGCATGCGCCCGTCGAGCATCCACTACCAGCTTGGCGAACTCGCGGCGAAGGGCGCCATCACCCGGGAGTCCGGCCGGCCGCGCGGGATCCGGCTCGCATGAGACCCGGCCGCTACCACCTGGTTTTGGCCGCGGCGGGCCGTCCGGCGATGCATGGCTGGTGGGACGACGAGACCGTGGCTCGCCGGAAACTCGCGTCGTGGATCGGGGACTGGGGCGTGTCGGGTTCGAGCATCACCCTCACCGACGAGAAGGCCGGCGAGCGGTTGACGGAGTGGCCCGAGCAGGCGTGACCGTCTGCCATGCTGCCGCCCATGAGCGTCCGCCCGTACCCCAGCCCGGCCCGCGCCTGGCGGCAGATCATGCGCCGGCACCGCTACGACCGGCCCGCCCACCTGCCCGCACCGCCGCAGGGCCCGGTCGGCACCTACGTCCTGTCGTCGCGGCGCCCCGGCGTTGTCAGTGGCCCGTCGTAGGCTGGTCGCATCATCAGCCCATGCTGGCTGCGTGCGCTGAAGCCGCCCCGTCTGATCGGACAGACGGGGCGGGCTGCTGTCTGGGTTGGGGCGGCATCTGAGGTTTTCGCGGGCCTCCGTGAAAACCCCCCTGACCAGGCTTTTTCCTGGTAGCAGGAAAAGGGTCACGCCGCCGCTGTCACGTCCCCTTGCTCGACCTGCCGCAGCTCGTCCAGCAGTCGCCGGTACTCGGCCCGCTGCGCATCCGACAACCGCGTATCCCTGTGCGTGAACAGGGCGCGAATCGCCGCATTCAACTCGGCCGCAGACCGCAGCGGACCCGGCGACGGGGGAGAGGTGGGCATGATCCGAGTCTAGGCGGGCGGTCTGACAGCGGGCTACGGATTCTCGACAGGGGGCTGCCCGACGTAGGTGCCGCGCCCCTGCACCTTCCACACGACCCGCTCGTCAACGAGGACGTCAAGCGCTCGCCGTACCGTCGTCCTGGCGATCCCGTACTCCTGCACCAGCCGGGTCTCCGACGCGATTGGCCGGCCGTCCGCCCAGTCACCTCGGGCGATCCGCGCCTTCAGGATCTCGGCGAGCTGCCGGTACGGGGTAACGGGACCCTCGTGGTCGATCTTAGCGTCCGGATCAATGGCCATGATCTGAAGCTAGGCAAGCCCCTACAGGTCGGCATCTGCAGCTACGTATCGATACGTCGCGAGACAGGGCGATACAAGCAGAGCTAGCCTTGCAATTGCACGGGACCCCCGCGACCGCGCGAACGGCCCGGGGGCATGGCCGACACCCTGGGAGCGTCGACGTGAACGAGCGTAGAGAACCCGCCGCCGATGACGGAAGCGGGCACGCCCCGTTCTTAGGCGCCGGCCGACTCAGCCCGCCACGGGAAGCCTGGGCGGCCTACGTGGGGCACGCCCGCGCGTGTGACCGATGCCGAGACGTCGACCAGCGATGCGAAGAAGCCGGACGGCTATTTCGGGCCTGGGAGAGTGCGGCGCAGACGGGTGTCCGACGACTTGGCGGCTGAGAACTGAGCCGTCAGTGACTACCTTCTGTCACATTTCCACGCTCGCCCGCGAATATGCCGGAACGTTTGGCCAATGCCTGACCTGCGGTGATCCCGTCGCCACCGCACGAACAGATAGTCGAGGAGAATGTAGCGGACACCTTCCGCATCCAACGGACATGGGCTTTACTCAATCAAGACCCGGTGGCCACATTCAGTCACCTGGCATATGCCTACGGCGGGGGAGCGAGACGGATCGACCACCGATCCATCGGCAACAGCAGATCAGCAGTCTCCAGGGGGCGACCATCATGGTCGAAACGAGTACGGGCCACACGGAACACCACAGAGTCCACAAGCAGACCCAAAGCATGCGCCTGCTCGGCCTCAAGCCCCACCGCCCCCACCTCCGCAGTGAACGAGACGTGCGGCCGACGCCGGCCACGCCACCACGACGACACCAGCATCGCCGACCGGCCCCCGGGGTCGAGGCACTCCACCGTCTCGTGCCGCAGCGTCATCCCCGGCTCGACATCGAGGCGCTCGGCCAGCTCCATCGAGGCGACGCACGGGCGGGTATCGGTGATCTCGCTGGAGAAAGGCCACTCGGCATCAGCGTCCGTGAGAGTGCGCATAGCAGGAGGATGCGCCACATACACGGCCCGCCGCCGGTCACCCTCCAAAACGCCAACCCGACGCAGCAGCACGTAAGCGAGCCGCACCGTCTGGGGATGCACACCGAGTTCGGCCGCTAGCTCGGCGCGAGAAGGAAGATCCTGGCCCGGCCGCCACTCCCCGGCAGCGATACGGCGCTGAATGTCAGCAGCGATACGCCGATGACGCGCCTCTGGCATCCCAACCCCTGTCGATCATGACTTGGAGTCAGACGCTATGAGGCGGCTCCAGGGCTTGATATATCCAGAGCTGATCTTTGCCACTGAAGCAACTGAAGAGAGGATTCGACGCCGCGGGGTTCAGGTCTTCGCCGGCGTCGATAGGCCCGCCGCTCGGCCCCCGCACCCCCTTGGTCGGCTGCGCAGCGGGACCGGATACCTGGCAAGTCCAGCCGCGTATCCACCCTGACGAGTGAACCGTTCCCCATGACCGGTGCACGGGGTACTCGTCGAGGAAAGAAGCCGGGCCCGGCTCCCATCCATCGCCCCCGAGGGCGTCCCCAGGGAGCCGGGCCCGGCGCTCTCTTCAGGCGTCGCCGCAGCTAAGTCTGTCACTGGGAAAGAAGTGGGAAATAATCATGCGCACGCATGCCGACGCATGCGTGCAGATGCCTACGCCGTTGTGGCATACGCGCAGCTCATAGCCATTGGTGTCGAGAAACTCGCAGACCCGCTGCCCACGCTGACCCAGGCGTAGTCGTTGTCGGGGAACGACGAGCCCTGGAACGCCCCGACGTACGACCGGTCCCAGCCGCTGACCCCGGCCCCGGCCCCGCCGCAGTGACCGGCCGTGACGAACCCGCCGTGCACCGAGAAGCCGATGGAGCAGCGGACGTTGCCGGTGTAGTAGGGGTCGCCGCCGACCGTGCCGGCCGCGAACGTCTCCGGGGCGGCCGACACCGTCCGTACGGTGACCGGACCGGCCTCGCGGGCCCGTGCCACGAACCGGCGGACATCGTTGTCGTGCCGCTCGTCGGCGACCACGTCGACGACCACGGTGTTGTCCGCCGGCGCGACGTGCCAACTGCTGATGCCCGAGGGCGCGTCCAGGCGGTCCAGGCGCGCCTTGGCCGCGTCCAGCTCGCGGGCGCTGTGCTCGACGGTCCGCACCCGGGCGCCGGTCGCCTCCACCGCCCGTACCGTCGTGGCGGGCGCGTCGGAGGTGACGGCCACGGTGAGCCGGCCGCTCGCGGCGTCGAACCAGGAGCCGCCGAAGGCGCTCGCCGCGGCCCGGCGCGCCTCGGGCTCCAGGCCGGTGGCCCGTTCCTCGGCCGCCAGCCGCTTCTCGGCCTGGGCGGGGGTGAGGCCGAGATCGCGCTGCATGGCCTCCAGGAGGCCGGCCGACACGGGGGCGGGTGCGGGGGAGTCGCTCGCGGCGGCCGGCAGGGAACCGGCCGCCGTCCAACTGCCCGCCAGGAGGAGGGTGGCGAGCACGACGTGCTTGAGTCTGCTGCGTCTCACGGGAGTTGCCCTTCGTCGTTCCAACAAGGTGGGGGCGGAACAACCACGCTTTGAGAGCGCTCTCACATGGGGTCGGGCAGAGCCTAGCCGGACCTTGGTAGGCAGGTCCATGCCAATGCGGGGTACTTCTGCGGGTCACTTCTGTTTCCTTCCGCGGGCCACTTCCGCGGGCTGTTTCGGTGGTCCGGCCCCGTGTCCGGCCCGCGTCCGGCCCGTGTCCGGCCCGTGTCCGGCCCGTGTCCGGCCGGGTCACCCGGGTCAGGTGCGCGGATGCGGGGTGTCGGGACGCAGGTCGCGTTCGGCGAGGATCAGCGACCGTTCGCGTACGCAGTCGGCGTGCACGACCACCTCGCGGGGGTCGAGACCGTCGATGGCGCACTGCACGGCGGCCAGCGCCTCGTCGAACCGCCGCAGCCGCCGCAGGGCGGACGCCTTGCGGAAGAGCGCCTCCGCGCCCGGGCCGTCCGCGAAGGCGGGGGCGCGCAGCAGGTCCAGCATCCGGCGGGGCTGGTCGGGGAGGTCCTCACCGAGCCAAAGGCCGTGGAGCAGGGCGTGCACCACCTTCTCGTCGTGCCCCGCCCGCGCCACCACCTCCGCCAGCAGCGCGAGCCCCGTCGTGCGGGAGCGTCCGAGCAGGGCGAACGCGCGCATCGCGGTGCTGTAGGGGTCCAGGCCGGCGGTGTCGGTCTGCCCGGCCCCGTCGGCCCCGTCGGCCGGGCCTGCCGCGTCGGCCGGGCCTGCCGGGGCCGGACCGCCGGAGGCCGCCGTGCCGGCGTACCCGGTGAGGGCGAAGAACTCCTCGATGGCGGTGCACCGGAAGTCGTAGCGCAGGGTGGTCAGGAAGCAGTGCCACAGGGCCCGCCCGTACGGCTCGCCGGGGTCCGCCGCCGCGACATGGGTGTCGGTCAGGAAGACCAGGGCGCTGTGCCCCTGGGCCCGGGACCGCCACGCCAGATCGCCCGTCACCCGCGCGGACTCCTGCCAGTCCGCCCCGCCGCGCGCCAGCCACCCGGCCGCCTCCCGGGTCCAGTCGCGGCCCGAGGCGGCCTCCTCGGTGACCCGGGCGCGCACCATCGTCCAGCCCCGGTCCCGTCCGCCCGGGCCGCCGTCCCGCAGTACGTGCGCCACCGCGTCGGCCGCCCTGGGCAACCGCCACAGACCGCGCGCGGTGTGCTCGGAGACGGGCGTCCACCCCGGCGGCAGGGCCGTGACCGCCTCGATCGCCTGCCGCAGACCCGGATCCTGTGCCACGGACATCCGGCGGACCTCCTCACCCGGTCTTTCCCGGTCCGCGCGGAAGGCGGCCGGGACGGTGCCTTCCATGTCTGCCGCGCGCGGACGCCCGCGTAACCCCCCGGGCGAAGGACCCGAAGACCCCCGGTTGGCCGGTGGCGGAAGGGGCACTCAGAGCGGAGCGACGGCGTCCGGCGCGGCATCGGCAGGCGTCGGGAGACGGATCTTGGAGGACTCGTGGCAGTGCGTCATCGACTTATCCAGGCGAGCCCGCGGGCGGTGTGGACGGTACTCGCGACGGCCGAGAGCTACGGGGACTGGGTGGTCGGGACCACCGAGGCCACCCCTGGGCGGGGGACGTGGCCGGAAGTGGGCGCCAGCCTCCACTACGAGGTCGGCCTCGGCCCCGTCCGGCTGGCCAACGAGACGGTCGTCAGGCGCTGCGAGGAGGGCACCGCGCTGGAACTGGAGGCCAAGGCCGGCCCCCTCGGCACCGCCCGGATCGCCATCGAGCTGCGGCCCTGGGGCGAGCACTGCCTGGTGATCGTGGACGAGCACCCCCTGCGCGGACCGGGTGGCGCGCTGCACAACGCGGGCGTGGAACTGCTCATCCAGTTGCGCCACCGCACCATGCTCGCCCGGCTGGCCGACCTGTGCGAGACCGTCGCCCAGGACGGGCGCGGCGACGGCGCCCCGGCCGGGCGCGGGCCGGCCGGAGCCGTACCCGGGGCCGGCCGTGCCTGACGCCGTAGTCATCGGCGCCGGACCCAACGGACTGGTCGCGGCGAACCTGCTCGCCGACGCCGGCTGGAGCGTGGAGGTCCTGGAGGAGCAGCCCGAGCCGGGCGGCGCGGTGCGGCACGACAACGGGGTCGACCCGGAGTTCGTCAGCGACCTGTTCAGCTCCTTCTACCCCCTGGCCGTCGCGTCGCCGGTGCTGCGCACCCTCGGCCTGGAGCGGCACGGGCTGCGGTGGAGCCACGCCCCCCACGTCCTCGCCCACCCGCTCGGCGACGGCACCTGCGCGGTCCTCGACCGCGACGTCGACACCACCGCCGCCTCCCTCGACGCCTTCGCGGCGGGGGACGGGGACTCCTGGCGCCGGCTGTACGAGGTCTGGGACCGCTACCGGCCGGACATCCTGAGCGCCCTGTTCACCCCGTTCCCGCCGGTCCGGGCCACCGCCCGGCTCGCCGCCCGGCTCCGCGTCGGAGGCGGGCTGCGGCTGGCCCGCAATCTGATCCTGCCGGTGCGCCGCATGGGCGAGGAGGAGTTCCGGGGCGAGGGCGGACGGCTGATCCTGGCCGGCAACGCGCTCCACGCCGACCTGGCACCGGAGGCCGCCGGCAGCGGCGGCTTCGGCTGGCTGATGTCCATGCTCGGCCAGACGTACGGCTTCCCCGTCCCGGTCGGCGGCTCCGGCGCGCTGACCGCGGCCCTCACCCACCGGCTGCGGGCCCGCGGCGGCACCCTGCGCTGCGGAGAGCGCGTCAGCCGGGTCCTCGTCCGCGACCGCCGCGCCGTCGGGGTGCGGACCGCGGGCGGCGAGACGGTCGCCGCCGGGCGGGCCGTCCTCGCGGACGTGTCCGTGCCCGCGCTGTACGGCGAACTCGTCGACGCGGCCGACCTGCCCGCGCAGCTCCTCACCGACGTACGGCGTTTCCAGTGGGACTTCGCCACCTTCAAGGTCGACTGGGCGCTCGACGGCCCCGTGCCCTGGCGGTCCGAGGAGGCCGCGCGGGCCGGCACCGTGCATCTGGCCGACGGCGTCGACGAGCTGACCCGGTTCGCGGCCCAGATCGCCCGGCGGCTGGTGCCGGACCGCCCCTTCGCCCTCTTCGGGCAGATGACGACCGCCGACGCCACCCGCTCGCCGCGCGGCACCGAGTCGGCCTGGGCGTACACCCACGTCCCGCACGACATCCGCGGCGACGCCGGTGACGAAGGGATCACCGGGAGCTGGGACGCGAAGGACCAGGAGGTCATGGCCGATCGGGTGGAGCGCCAGGTGGAGCGTTTCGCGCCCGGCTTCCGGTCCCTGATCCGGGCCCGCCGCGTCCTGGCCCCGCCGACGCTGCAGGCGATGGACAGCAACCTGCACGGTGGTGCCATCAACGGCGGCACCACCGCCCTCCACCAGCAGCTCTTCTTCCGCCCCGTACCCGGTACCGGGCGGCCGGAGACCGCGCTGCCCGGTCTCTTCCTCGCCTCCGCCGGCGCCCACCCCGGCGGCGGTGTGCACGGGGCGCCCGGCGCCAACGCGGCCCGGGCCGCGCTGCGCCGCCACCGCGGCCCGGGACCGGCCATGCTCCAGCGCGCCCTCACCCGCCGCGACCGCACCGGTGACCGAGGACCGCGCGAGGAGCGATGAGCCGGGGGCGAGGGGCGGCAGGGGTGGCCGGGGCGGCGGGGGCGGCGGGGGCGGCGGGGGTGGGCGAGGGAGGCGAGGTCACCGTCCTCCGCGTCGTCCTGCCGCGGCCGCGCCGCGGGCCAGCGCGCGCAGCAGCGCGGACCTGCCCCCCTCGGGGACCGTCCACACCGTCTCGCCCCGCACGCCCCACCGCTCCAGCAGGGCGTTGGCGGCGAGGAAGCCGGAGGTGGCGGCGCGCTCCATGAGGGCGACCGGCAGACCGGTACGGACCAGGTCGCCGGCGAGGACGAGGGACGGGTCCGCGGTGCGGACGGCGGGCCGGTCGGCGTAGCCCCCGACCGGGAACAGCGGGCAGTCCGCCCGCCATTCGTGCCGGGCGGCGACCACCCGTGCCTCCCGGGTCTCCGGGTACACCTGGTGCAACTGGGCGAGCAGGCGTTTCTCCTCGACGTCCCGGACGGCCCGTTCGGGCAGGGCGTAGGCGTGCAGTTCGACCACCGAACCGCCGGTGCGCGCCGCCCAGCGCGCGGCCTCGCCCTCCCACGCGCAGAGCACACTGACGTTGTCCAGCGTCCCGTAGCCGCTGGTGCCGAGGAAGCCGGGGCGGCCGGCCGCCACCGGCCGGTCCAGCCACAGCCGGGAGACCAGGAACGGCGGGGCGTTGCGCAGCCGCGCCACCCGCTCCCGCCAGCCGGCGTCGCCGAGTTCCGGCGAGCGGCCCACCACCGTCTGCAGGCCGCCGGTGTCCAGCGCCAGTACGACGGCGTCGTGGCGCCGCGTCCCCGAGGCGTCCGTCACCTCGTGGCCGCCGCCGGCGAGGGGACGTACCGTCTCCACCGGCGCCGAGGTGCGCAGTTCGGCGCCGAGCGCGGTCAGCCGGGCGGCCAGCGGGTCCCACAGGGCCTGCGGGAACGGCTCGCGCGGCACGTCGAAGAGCAGGCCCTCGCTGGAGCCGAGGAAGTAGATGTGGAACATCAGCGCCATCTCGGCGGCCGACAGTTCGCGCGGGTCGGCGAAGAAGCTGCGGGAGAACACCTCGAAGGCGAGGTGCCGGGCGGCGGCGGGGAACCGCAGGTCGTCGAGGAAGTCCTGGGCGCTGACCCGGTCCCACCTCCGGTGGACGTCGGCGGTGCGGATGTCCAGCAGGGGCAGGGCCGCGGCCGGCCGCAGCGCGGCGAGGTCTCTCGGACCGAAGCTCGGGCTGAGGGCGACGAAGCCGAGGGCGTTCCACGGGGGCGTGCGCGGCACCCGCCGGAACCCGTCGCGCAGTCCGTCGGCGTGGACCAGCGGATAGTCGGGCAGCCCGGTCAGCATGGACAGCGCGGGGTCGGCGCGCCGCAGCAGGCCCCGCAGGTTGTAGTACTGGCGGAAGAAGGCGTGGAAGCCGCGGCTCATGGTGGCGGAGCTGCCGTCGGGCAGGGTCACCGGCCAGCCGGAGACCCGGCCGCCGAGCACCGGCTCGCGCTCGTGCAGCACCACCCGCACACCGCGCTCCGCCAGTACGGTGGCCGCCGCCAGCCCCGCGATCCCGCCGCCGGCCACCGCCACGGACGGCCGGTCGCCGACGATCCGCTCCAGGCCCGGCCGGGGCGCCAGCGCCCGCGCCCGCCGGTCCCGTCCGGGCGTCCGGGTCCCGCGCCGGTTCACCGGGCACCGCCGAGGACCGCGGCCGGCCGCCGGGCCGCGAAGGTGTGGGTGACCCCGGTCTGCCAGCCCGGCAGGGGCAGCACCCGCACCCCCTCGAACCCCGCGCGTTCCAGCCGCCCGCCGAAGGCCGGCGCGGTGTCGAACTCCAGTACGCTGCGCCACAGGTGACGGTACAGCTCCCGATTGCCGGTGGCCGTGCCGAGCGGCAGCACGACGCCCCGGCAGACCACGTCCCAGATCAGGCGGTCGGCGTGCCGCCCGCCGAGCGCGTAGTCGTGCGCCACGAACCTGCCGCCCGGCACCAGCAGGCGACGCACCGTGCGCAGCACCGGGTCCGGGTCGGCGAGGTTGCGGAACAGGTACGCGGCGAAGACCGCGTCGAACGGGCCCCGCACCCCGGCGTACTCCAGCCCCTCGGCGGCGGCGTGCACGAAACGCACCCCGGGCGGCCAGCTCTTGGCGCGGGCCCGGCGCAGCATCCCCGCCGAGGCGTCGACGCCGATGATCCGCGCCCCGGGCAGCGCCGCCGCGAGCGCCGCCGTCGAGGCGCCCGTACCGCACCCGAGGTCCAGCACCCGTACGGCACCGGCGTCGCGCAGGCCCAGGCGGCGCACGGAGCGGCGCAGTTGGGCGTGGTAGCCGGGGTGGAACGCGATCAGCCGGTCGTAGGTGCCGGCGCCGTGGTCGAACGCGGTGGCCAGCGCGGTGTCGCGCAGCAAGGGCATCGAGGGACTCCAGGGGGAGGGGGCGGGCAGGAAGGGGGCGGCGGAGCGGAAGCGGTCAGGGGGCGGGGCGGCGTGGCAGCCAGGGCAGTTCCGCCGCCGTGCGCAGCATCGGCCAGACGGGGGTGCGCACCCCGACCGCGAGGTCCTCGTGCAGCCGGCTCCGGCCGTCGAGGAAACGCAGCAGCCGCTGCGGCGGCACCCGGTCGAACAGCCGGAAGAACAGGTCGGGACCGTCGACCCGGCCGCTGTCCAGGGCGCGCAGCAGCACCGCGTCCATCAGCCGGGCCCGGGGCGCGTGCGCGGGCGGCGGCACCGGGCGGCGGCCCGCGCGGACGGCCCCGGCGATGGCGTCCGTCTGCCGCTGCACGGCGGCGAAGGTGTACCCGGTGGAGGGCCGGGTCGCCCCGCCCGCCACCCCGATCCGGAAGACCTGCCCGGCGGCCTGCCGGGCGAAGACGGCGTCGGTCATCGGGATCACCCCCTGTTCGGTGGAGAGGATCTCGGCGGCACCGGTGCCGAGGACGCGCCGCGTGTAGTCCTCCAGCGCGAGGTCGTACTCGCCGGCGGTGAGCGGCGCGGGCCCGAACTCGGTGTACTCCACCAGGGCCGTACGGCGTCCGGTGGGCAGCACGTAGCCGAAGGAGAGGCCGTGCGCGGGCTGCCGGGTGCGGAAGTCCATCAGATCGACCACCGCCGGGTCGAAGACCGGCCGCTCGGTGCGGACGAACCAGCCCCGGAAGTGCTGGAGCAGCCGGGTCCGCGCGGCCGGGGGGCGGTGCGGGGGACGGGAGTCGAACACCCAGCGGGCGCGCAGGTCCACGGTGCCGCCGAGGGCGTCGGTCGCCCGTACCTCCACCGTGCCGTCCGGCCGTGAGGCCACCGCGCCGACGGTCGCCGTCACGCGCCGCAGCCCGGTGCGGGACGACAGGTCGTGGTCGACCAGTGCCTCGAAGTCGTCCGAGCGGATCATCTTGTAGCGCAGCGGCGCGATGTGCCGCCGGACCACCGCCCCGTCGGGGCCGCGCACCCGCAGCCACTCCCAGGACGCCGTCACCGCCGCGTCGAACCGGCCCGGGCCCCGCTCCCAGAAGCACCAGGTGCGCCGGGGCGGACACAGGGGGCCGGCCGGCGGGCTGACCAGGGCGACGGAGGGCACCGGCCGCCCGGCGCGGTCCGGTCCGGCCGCCGGCAGCCGGTGCGCCAGCGACAGGCCCGCCGCCCCGGCCCCGACGATCACGATGTCCGCGTCCAGCACGGCCGCCTCCCTTGCGACTTCCGAGTCTCCGTTCCGCGACGGGGTGCCCCCGCGGGCACCGGTCCACGCCGGTTCACACCGGTTTCCGTTCCGGTCCCCTTCCTTCGTCGGTTCCGGTCCCGCGGGCCGTCTACGGGTCCGGGATCTCCCGGCCGGCCGGGCACCCGCTCCGGCGGGAGTATTCCGCCGCGCCGCCCCTCGCGGATGCGCGGCACGCTGGCGGCACCGGTCCCGATGCCCGCCGAGCGGGTGAGCGACGTACATGATCGGACGAAGGCCGCGTGTTGCCGGCCGCGGCCGGGGAACACATGAGGCCGCGTCACCCGTGGGCGCCGCGAGGGTCCCCGGGCCGCGTGGCGGGTTCCGCCGGCGGCCGTCCCCGCGGTCCCGGAACCGGTCGCGGTACCGCCGCATCCGGAACGCCCCGCCGTGCCGAATGACTGACACAGCTCGCTGCCCCGACCGACGACGAGAGGACCCGGGATGCGCCTCAGCAGGGCCGACCACGACTCACGCGGCAGGCGACCGCCCTCGTCGCGGGCCGTAGTGCGCCCCGCCGGCGCGACCCCGCCCGCCCCGCCCGGCCCCGGGCCGCGGAGCGTGGACGCCGATGTGCTCGCCGCCGTCGAGGCGACCCTGGGCGAGATCCTGGCCGAACGGGTCGCGAGCTGCGCGGCGCTCGACCCGCTCTTCGGCGACGACCTCGCCGCCCGGCTCGCCGGTTTCACCCTGGGCGGCGGCAAACGGACCCGGCCGCGACTGCTGTGGTGGTCGTTCCGGGCCTGCGGCGGCCGGGACCAGGAACGGGCCGCCGCCGCGCTGCGGATCGCGGCGGCCCTCGAACTCCTCCAGAGCTGCGCCCTGGTGCACGACGACGTGATGGACGACTCGTCCCTGCGGCGCGGCCGGCCGGCACTGCACACCGCCGTCGCCCGGCAGTACGGGGGCGCCGAGGAGTTCGGCCGGTCCGCCGCCCTCCTCGCCGGCGACCTCGCCCTGGCCTGGGCGGACGACGAGGTCGCCGAGACCTGCCGGCGCACCCCCGGCACCGGCCCCGTACTGGGCCTCTGGCGCGACCTGCGCACCGAGATGGTGGCGGGCCAGTACCTGGACCTGCACGGCCAGCTCACCGCCGCCCGCGCACCGGACCGGGCGGTGCGCGTCGCCTGCCTGAAGAGTGCCCGGTACTCCGTGGAGCGGCCCATCGCGCTCGGCGCCGCGCTCGCCGGGGCGCCGCCGCGGACCTCGGCCGAGCTGAGCGCCGCCGGCCGCTGCGCGGGCGTCGCCTTCCAGCTCCGCGACGACCTGCACGGCGTCTTCGGCCGCCCGCACACCACCGGCAAGCCCTCCGGCGACGACCTGCGCCAGGGCAAGCCGACCTATCTGCTCGCCGTGGCCCGGGTCCGCGCCGAGGCCCGCCGGGACACCGAGGCGCTGGCCGTGCTCGACCTGCGGGTGGGGGACGCCTCACTGACGGAGGAACAGGTGGACGACGTACGCGAGGTGCTGGAGCGCACCGGCGCGCGCGCGGCGGTCGAACGCCGTATCGAGCGGCTGGCCACGCGCAGCCTGCGCCACCTGACGGCGGCGGGCCTGCCCGCCGGCCCCGGCGACCGCCACCTGCGCGATCTGCTGCGCACGGCGGCCGGGGCGCGGAGCCCGGTGGAGGCGCGCGCGGGTACCGGCGCCGCGGCACCCTCGGGTGCCGCGGTCACGGTCGGTGCCGCCGCGGCCGCCGGCCCCCCGCCCCGGACCGTCCTCACGTCGGCCCTGCGGGAGGAGGCGTGAGCGCGCGGACGGTGCGGACGGTGACCGGGCGGACCGATCACGTCGTGGTGGTGGGCGCCGGGCTCGCCGGTCTGTCGGCCGCCCTGCATCTGCTGGGCGCCGGGCGGCGCGTGACGGTGGTCGAACGCGAGGCGCTGCCCGGCGGCCGGGCCGGTCGGCTGGACCGCGGCGGCTACCGCATCGACACCGGACCCACCGTGCTGACCATGCCCGAACTCGCCGACGAGGCGTTCGCGGCCGTCGGCGAGCGGCTGCGCGACCGGGTCGAACTGCTGCCCCTGCACCCCGCCTACCGCGCCTGCTTCGCCGACGGTTCCGCCCTCGACGTGCACACCGACGCGGCGGCGATGGAGGCGGAGGTCGAACGGTTCGCCGGGGCCCGGGAGGCGCTCGGCTACCGCCGCCTGCGGACCTGGCTGACCAAGCTGTACGCCGTGCAGATGCGCCGGTTCATCGACACCAACTTCGACTCGCCGCTCGGCCTGCTCACCCCCGACCTGGCCAGGCTGGCCGCCCTCGGCGGCTTCAGCACCCTCGACGCGCGCATCGGCGGCTTCCTCCGCGACGAACGCCTGAAACGGGTCTTCTCCTTCCAGTCCCTGTACGCCGGTGTCGCCCCGGCCAGGGCACTGGCCGCCTACGCCGTCATCGCCTACATGGACACCGTGGCCGGCGTGTGGTTCCCGCGCGGCGGCATGCACGCCCTGCCCCGCGCCATGGCGGCGGCGGCCGAGAAGGCCGGTGCGCAACTGCGCCTCGGACACGACGTCACCCGGCTGGAGCGCTCCGGCGACCGGATCACCGCCGTCGTCACCGCCGACGCCCGCATCCCCTGCGACGCCGTCGTCCTCACCCCCGACCTGCCGGTCGTCCACCGGCTGCTGGGCCGCCGGCCCCGCCGCCCGCTGCGGCTGCGCCACGCCCCCTCCGCCGTCGTCCTGCACGCCGGCACCACCCGCACCTGGCCGCAGCTCGCCCACCACACCCTCTCCTTCGGCGCCGCCTGGGGGCGGACGTTCGACGAACTGACCCGGACCGGCTCCCTGATGACCGACCCGTCCCTGCTCATCACCCGGCCCACGGCCGCCGACCCCTCGCTCGCCCCCGCGGGCCGGCACCTGCACTACGTCCTCGCCCCCTGCCCCAACACCGACATCGGGCCGGACGCCCGGAGCTGGAGCGACCTCGGGCCCCGCTACCGCGCGCGGCTCCTGCGCACCCTGGAACGCCGCGGCCTGACCGGTATCGCCGCCGCCATCGAGGAGGAGTGCCTGGTGACCCCCGCCGACTGGACCGCCCTCGGCCACGCCGCCGGAACCCCGTTCTCGGTGGCCCACACCTTCGCCCAGACCGGCCCCTTCCGGCCCCGCAACCTGGTACGCGGCACCGCCAACGCGGTCCTGGCCGGCTGCGGCACCACCCCCGGCGTCGGCGTGCCGACCGTCCTGCTCTCCGGGAAACTGGCCGCCGCCCGCGTCACCGGCCGGACGGGCGGCGGCCGATGACCCGCCGCGAACTGGACGCCGCCGGCCTCCACGACCCGAGGCTGCGCGCCGCCTACACCCACTGCCGGCGGCTCAACGCCCGCCACGGACGCACCTACTTCCTCGCCACCCGGCTGCTGCCCGTCGACCGCAGACCGGCCGTGCACGCCCTGTACGGCTTCGCCCGCTGGGCCGACGACATCGTCGACGACCTCCACACCGACGCCACCGCCGAGGAGCGCGCCACCGCCCTGGACCGGCTCGACGCCCGGCTGCGCGCGGCCCTGGCGGCGGGCGGCCCCCGCCCCGGACACCCGGGCGCGGGCGAGCCGGTGGTGCTCGCGGTGGCCGACACCGCCGCCCGGTACGGCATCGAGGCGGCCCACTTCACCGACTTCATGGCCTCCATGCGCAGCGACCTGACGGTCACCGAGTACGCCACCTACGACGAACTGCGGTCCTACACGCACGGCTCGGCCGCCGTCATCGGCCTGCAGATGCTGCCCGTGCTGGGCACGGTGACCCCCCGCGCCCAGGCCGCCCCGCACGCCGCCGCGCTGGGCGTCGCCTTCCAGCTCACCAACTTCCTGCGGGACGTGGGGGAGGACCTGGACCGCGGCCGGGTCTACCTGCCGCTGGACCTGCTCGCCGCGCACGGCGTCGACCGCGGACTGCTGCTGTGGAGCCGGCGCACCGGCCGCCACGACCGGCGGATCACGGCCGCGTTCCGGGCGGCCGAGGACCTCACCCGCTCCGTCTACCGGGAGGCGGCGCCCGGCCTCGCGATGCTGGACCCGGTGGCCCGCCCGTGCATCCGCACCGCCTACGTCCTCTACCGGAACATCCTCGACACCATCTCGGCCGGCGGGCACGCGGTGCTGCACCGGCGGGCCGTGGTGCCCCGCCGCCGCCGCGCGGCCGTCGCGGCCGACGGACTGGTCCGGGCGCCCGCCGCCCGGCTGCGGGCCCGCGCCGCGCACCGGCCGGCCCCGCCCGAGCCCGCGCCGGTCACCCTGCCCCGCCGGGCCGGCGCCGACGACGTGAAGGAGGCCGGATGAGCACCGGAGAGGGCCCGCGCAAGGGCCGCTACCCCCTGCGGCTGCGCCGCCGCCCGCTCCCGTGGGAGCGCCAGCCGCCGACCTGGCGCGCGGCCCGCCCCGCCGTCATCGCCGCCGCGCTGAAACGGGCCCAGGCACGCCCGTCCGGCAACTGGTACGTCGTCGGCGACCGCACGCGGGTGCGTCCCGGCCGCCCGCTCGCGGAAACCGTCGCGGGCGTCGAGGTCGTCGTCTGGCGGGACGCCCGCGGCCGCCTGGTGGGCGGGCCGGGCGTCTGCCCCCACCTCGGCGCCCCGCTCGCGGACAGCCCGGTGCGCTGCGGCACCCTCGTGTGCCACTGGCACGGCCTCGCCCTGAACGGCACCGCGACCGCCGGGTGGGAGCCGCTGCCGGTCCACGACGACGGCGTACTGGTGTGGGTGCGGCTCGACGCGGTGGGCGGCGAGGACCCCACCGACGCGCCCGTCGTCCCCGAGCGGCCCGCCGCGGCCACGGCCCTGCGCTCCGTGTGGCGGGGTGTCGGCGCCTGCGACCCGCAGGACGTGATCGCCAACCGTCTCGACCCGTGGCACGGCGCCTGGTTCCACCCCTACTCCTTCACCGACCTCACCGTGGTCCGGGAGCCCGACGGGACCGACGAGGGCGACCGCTTCGAGGTGGACGTCTCCTTCCGGCTCGCCCGGCGGCTCGTCGTGCCGGTCCGGGCGGAGTTCACCGCGCCCGAACCGCGTACCGTCCTGATGCGCATCACCGGCGGGGAAGGGGCCGGGTCCGTCGTGGAGACCCACGCCACGCCACTGGGCCCGGACGACCGCGGCCGGCCCCGTACCGCCGTCGTCGAGGCCGTCGTCGCCACCTCGGAGCGGCCCGGCTTCGCTCTCGCCCGGCACCTGGCACCGGCCCTGCGACCGGTGCTGAACGCCGCCGCCGGACGCCTGTGGCGGGACGACCTCGCCTACGCCGAACGCCGCCGCCACCTGCGCGACCGCGGTCAGTTCCCCGGCTGAACCGGCCGATCCGCCGGCAGCGGGGCCCCCACCGATCCACCAGGACGAGGCGATGCAGACCTTCCTCCCCCACCCCGGCTTCCTCGACTCCGCCCACGTCCTCGACCGTCAACGCCTCGGCAAGCAGCGGGTCGAGGCGCTCCAGGTGCTGCGCGGCCTCATCGTGCCCGGCTACGGCTGGCGCCACCACCCGGCGGTGAGGATGTGGACCGGGTACGAGGAGGCGCTGGTCCGCTACGGGCTGGACATCTGCCGGGTCTGGCGGGAGCGCGGGCACCAGGACAGTTGCGCGGCCTCCCTGGTCGCCGGGCTCGCCGAGGTCCGCCCCGGCGCCCCGGTGCGCGACCAGGCGGAACTGGCGGACGCCGGCGAGCTGCCGCCGTGGCTCGGCGACGAGGCGTTCCACCTCAGCCACCGCTCCGCACTGGTCCGCAAGGACCCGGAGACGTACACCCCGCTCTTCCCGGACGCGCCCGACGACCTGCCGTACCTCTGGCCGGGCTCGGACCGGGCCCGTGACGGCACGCAGGCATGACGGAGGGACGACGGAGGGACGACGGGGAGACGCGGGCACACTTGACGTATGGGACGTGAGGCGCCCGCGCTCGCCGGAGCGCGGCGGTATCTGGGAACAGCTCTCTTCCGGCGGGTCGCGGGGCCGCAGGGCCCGGCCAACCGCGCCCGCATCCACGACACGGCCGGCCCCCGCTGGTTCGGCCCGGAGCGGCCCATCAGGGTCGTCCACGGCGACGCCTCGATGTTCGTCGGCGGCCTGCGCGCCCTGCTGCTCCAGTCGCTGCACCCGCTGGCCATGGCCGCCGTCGCCGCGCACTCCGGCTTCCGCGGCGACCCCTGGGGACGCCTCCAGCGCACCAGCACCTTCCTCGCCGTGACCACGTACGGCACCGCCGACGACGCCCGGGCGGCCGTCGACCGGGTCCGCGCCATCCACGACCGGGTGCGCGGCACCACGGCGGAGGGCGAGCCGTACCACGCCGCCGACCCCCACCTGCTGACCTGGGTGCACCTCACCGAGACGGACAGTTTCCTGCGCGCCCACGCCCGCTACGGAGCCCGGCCGCTGGACGCGGACGGCTACGACGGCTACGTCCGCGACACCGCCCGGGTGGCCCGCGCCCTCGGCGTGAGCGACCCGCCGCTCACCCGGCGCGAGCTGACCGCGCGACTGGCGGCGTACCGGCCCGAACTGCGCGCCACCGCCGAGGCCCGCGCCACCGCCCGCTTCCTCCTGCTCCACCCGCCGCTGCCGCTGCCCGCCCGGCCCTTCTACACGGTGCTCGCCGCCACCGCGGTGGCGAGCCTGCCGCCGTACGCGAGCGACCTGCTGGGCGTCCCCCGCCTGCCGCTCGCCGAGAAACTCGCCGTGCGCCCGGCCGGGCACGCCCTGACCCGCACCATCCGCTGGGCGATGACCCCGCCGCCGCCACCCCGGGCGAAGGACGCTTCTATAGGCTGACGGCGTGGCGAGCGAGGACCGGGACGGCCGGGGACGACAGCGGCGGACGGGCGAGGCGGCGGGGCCGGCCGGGGAGCCGCCCGCCGGCCCCGACCTGTACTCCTTCGCCGTGCACCTGCGCAGGATGAACGGCGAGATCAACCGGCTGGTGCACGGGTTCGCCGGCGACCACGGACTGCACGCCACCGACGTCCAGGCGCTCGCCGCGATCCTCGACGCCGAGGAACCGATGACACCGGGGCGGCTGCGTGCGCACCTCGGCCTGACCTCCGGCGCCGTGACCGCCTGCGTGGACCGGCTGGAGCGGGCCGGACACATCCGCCGGGTACGGGAGTCCGCCGACCGCAGGGTCGTCCATCTGTACTACGCCGCCGGCGCCAGGGCTGCGGCCCGCTCCCACTTCCGGCCGCTCGCCCAGGCGACCGAGGCCGCCCGCACCCGGTTCAGCGAGGACGAACTCTCCGTCGTGCTGCGTTTCCTGGCCGCGCTGAACGAGGAGATGTCGGGCCTGCGACCCCTTCAGCGCTGAGCCGCCCGGCGGTGCATCCACGCACCGGGCGGGGGGAGAAGGAAAGGTGTCGTCTACGATCACGGCAGAACTATCTCGATGATTGAGATTGTTTTTCATCGAGATACATCGACTCATGGAGAGCCATGCCCGCCACCTCGCGCCGGACCCGCTGGGTCCGGCTGCTCCTGCCCGCCCTCCTGCTGATCGCCTGGCTGGGCGTCGGCGGCACCACCGGACCCTTCGCCGGACGCCTCGGTGAGGTCGCCACCAACGACCAGGCCGCCTTCCTGCCCCGCAGCGCCGAGTCCACCGAGGTGATCGACGAGCAGAAGGCGTTCCAGCAGGACGAGACGCTGCCCGCGATCGTCGTGTGGACCGCCGACGGCGGCACACCGGTGCCCGAGCGGCGGCAGGCGGCCACCGAGGCGCTCGCCTCGCTCTCGGACGCCCCCGGCGTGGCCGGGCGCGTCTCGCCCGCGGTCCTCTCCGAGGACGGCGAGGCGCTCCAGGGCGTCGTCCAGTTGCGGCCCGACCTCGGGGACGGACTCGCCGGCGCCCTCGACCGCATCCGGGCCGCCGCCGAGCAGGTCCCCGGCACCGAGGTCGGCATCGCCGGACCCGCCGCCAGCCAGGCCGACCTGTCCGACGCCTTCGCGGGCATCGACGGACTGCTCCTCGGCGTGGCGCTGCTGGCCGTCCTCGTCATCCTGCTGCTCGTCTACCGCAGCCTGCTGCTGCCCTTCGTCGTCATCGTCGGCGCGGTCTTCGCACTCGGTGTGGCCTGCGCGATCGTCTACGTCCTCGCCGACCACGACGTGGTCCGGGTCGACGGCCAGGTCCAGGGCATCCTGTCCATCCTGGTGATCGGCGCCGCCACCGACTACGCGCTCCTGCTGACCTCCCGCTTCCGCGAGGAACTCGCCCGGCGCGAGGACCGCTTCACCGCGATGCGCGCCGCCCTCAAGGAGTCCTGGGGCGCCGTCGTCGCCAGCGCCGCGACCGTCGCCCTCGGCCTGCTCGCCCTGCTGCTCAGCGACCTGACCAACAACCGTGCCCTCGGCCCGGTCGGCGCCATCGGCATCGGCTGCGCCGTCCTGACCACCCTGACCTTCCTGCCCGCCGTCCTCGTCCTGCTCGGCCGCGCCGCCTACTGGCCGGCCAAGCCGCGCTCCGCCGAGGAGGGGCACGGCATCTGGCAGCGGGTCGCCGCCCTGGTGGACCGCGCCCCACGCAAGGTCTGGGCGGTCTCGCTCATCGGCCTGCTGGCCGCCGCCGCCTTCGCACCCGGCCTCGCCTCCAGCGGCGTACCGCTGGACGAGACCTTCGTCGGCGAGGCGCGGTCCGTCGAGGCGCAGCGCACCCTCGGGGAGCACTTCCCCGGCGGTTCCGGCAACCCCGCCGTCGTCCTCGCGAACGCCGACCGCCTGGACCGGGTGGTGTCGGCGGCCGAGGACACCGACGGCGTCGCCTCGGCGGCCGCGGTGACCGCCTCGGGCCGGCCCGGCGGGGGCGAGCCGCTGACCGTCGACGGCCGGGTACGCGTCGACGTCACCCTGAGCGCCGCCGCCGACAGCGACGACGCCAAGGACACCGTGGCCCGGCTGCGCGCCGCCCTGCACGCCGTGCCGGACGCGGACGCCGAGGTCGGCGGCTACACCGCCCAGAGTTACGACACCCTGCGCACCGCCGAACGGGACCGCACCCTCATCGTCCCCGTCGTCCTCGCCATCATCTTCGTCATCCTCGTGGCGCTGCTGCGCTCCCTGCTCCTGCCGGCGCTGCTGGTGGCCACCGTGGCGCTGAACTTCCTCGCCACCCTCGGCGTCTCCGCCCTGGTCTTCCCGCACGTCTTCGGCTTCACCGGCACCGATCCGTCCGTGCCGCTGTACGGCTTCGTCTTCCTGGTCGCCCTGGGTGTGGACTACAACATCTTCCTGATGTCACGGGTGCGGGAGGAGTCCCTGCGGCACGGCGTGCGCCAGGGCATCCTGCGCGGCCTGGTCACCACCGGCGGGGTGATCACCTCCGCGGGGGTGGTGCTCGCCGCGACCTTCGCCGCGCTCGGCGTGATCCCGCTGGCGTTCCTGGCGCAGATCGCCTTCATCGTCGCCTTCGGTGTCCTGCTCGACACCCTGGTCGTACGGTCCCTGCTGGTGCCCGCGCTCGCCCGGGACATCGGCCGCCCGGTGTGGTGGCCGGGCCGGCTGAGCCGCCGCTGAGCCGCCGCTGAGGCACCGCGCCCCCTCTCCGGCTCGTCCGGGGAGGGTCAGCGCGTCGCGGAACGCTCCTTGGCGAAGTCGTACAGCTCCTCGGAGGTGGTGATCAGCTCCCGCTGCTCCGCGCGGGAGCCGACCATCGGCTGCGAGCCGTGCAGCGGCACCTGGGCGCTCTCGGGGAGGAACCGGACCGTGACCAGGCCGATGACGCCGGCCACCATCAGGTAGTACGCCGGTACCAGGTCGTCGCCGGTGGCGTTCACCAGCGCCTCGGTGAACAGCGGGGTGGTGCCGCCGAAGGCGGCGACGGCGAAGTTGAAGCCGATGCCCATGGCCGCGTAGCGCACGGCGGTCGGGAACAGCGCGGGCAGCGTGGCCGCGCTCGGGGCGGCGAAGCACGCCAGCAGGGTGGACAGCAGCAGCACCCCGAGGACCGGGCCCGCGGTGCCGTCCGCCTTGAGCAGCAGGAAGGCGGGCACGGCCAGCAGGATCATCGCGATCGCGCCGACCGCGTACAGCGGGCGCCTGCCGACCCGGTCGCTGAGCCGGCCGAGGAAGGTGATGAGCACGACGATCCACACCATGCCGATCAGGACGAGGACGTCGGCGAAGCCGCTGGAGCGGTTCAGCGTCTCCGTCTGATACGTCGGGAGATAGCCGGTGACCATGTAGTTGGTGACGTTGTACAGGAGCACCAGGCCCATGCAGATCAGCAGGGCCCGCCAGTGCTCCTTGACGATCGTCCGGAACTCGCCGCCCGCCGTCTTCTCGGCCATGTTCTTCTCGTGCGCGTCCAACTGCTGCTGGAAGGCCGGGGACTCCTCCAGCTTCAGCCGCATGTACAGGCCGATCACGCCCAGCGGACCGGCGATCAGGAAGGGCAGCCGCCAGCCCCAGGAGAGCATCTGGTCGTCGCTGAGCGCCAGGTTGAGCACCGTCACCAGCGCGGAGCCCAGGGCGTAGCCGACGAAGGTGCCGAAGTCGAGCCAACTGGAGAGGAAGCCGCGCCGGCGGTCGGGGGAGTACTCGGCGACGAAGGTGGTGGCGCCGCCGTACTCGCCGCCGGTGGAGAAGCCCTGGACCATCCGGGCGAGCAGCAGCAGGACCGGGGCGGCGATGCCGATGGTGTCGTAGCTCGGGATGAGGCCGATGACGAAGGTCCCGAGCGCCATCATGATCATGGTGGTGGCGAGCACCTTCTGGCGGCCGATCCGGTCGCCGAGCGGGCCGAAGACCAGCCCGCCGAGCGGCCGGACCACGAAGGCGGCGGCGAAGGTCGCGAACGAGGAGAGGAGCTGGGCGCCCGGTGAGGCGCCGGGGAAGAAGACCTTGCCGATGGTGGCCGCGAGATAGCTGTAGACCCCGAAGTCGAACCACTCCATGCAGTTGCCGAGCGCGGAGGCGCCGACGGCGCGCTTGAGCAGGGGCCGCTCGACGACCTGGACGTCCTTCTCGCTGAAGCCCCCTCGGTTCCGGTGCAGCCTGCGGGTCAGCTCGTCCCGGACCTGGCCGGGCATGTTCGCGACCGCTTTCGGCATCCTGCCCCGGCCCCGTGGGCCTGACCGGCCGTCGGGCTTGGCCTCCACCACGCCGCCGCCTTTCCGTTCTCCGTCACTGTGTTCTTCCGTCACCGCGCTCGCCTGAGCGATTCTGTGCCGCACTGATCGTCCGGCGCACGCCAGGGGCTGCTGCCCAGGTAGGTGCGTTGTACACGAACTCTCGGTGTGGGGCGGGACACGACACGCCTGGTCAGGGCGTGGGAAAGGCGGGGCGGGCGGCGTCCGGCGGCGCTCGGGGGCGATGGCGCTCGACCGCGGTGTCCGGGCGGGCGCGGGTGCGGGGGACCTCCGGCCGGTCGGCGCGGGTGCCGCCGATCAGGTGGCGGATCGCCGCGGTCGGCAGCCGCACCGTCCGGGCGGCGGGAGTGATCCATCTCACTGTTCATGCCGCCGAAGCCGACCGAAGCCGCTGGTGGACGGCCGCGACGCCGTCGCGCCCGTCAACTTGCCCTATTTGTCCGATAAGTTAGCGGCAAAAGGCAGGCGTGTTCGGCAGAAGTGGGGGTAGGCGAGGTCTTGTCGGCCCCGGTGGGCAGGCGATTTTTACCGGACGACGACTAGGGAGGGCCCCACGATGACGGCGGCGATGACAACGCGGAAGACGGACGTCGACACGGAAACGGTCCGGCTGCCCACGGTCGCCGACCCCTCGAAGGTCGCGCCGAAGGACGCCCGTGAACTGTCCCGGCTCTTCTTCGATCAGCTCGCGGTACTGGAGGAGGGCACTCCCGAGCACCAGTACGCGCGCAACACCCTGATCGAGATGAACATGTCCCTCGTGCGCTACGCGGCCTCCCGCTTCCGCAGCCGGGGTCCGGAGGAGCGCGAGGACATCGTCCAGGTCGGCATGATCGGTCTGATCAAGGCGATCGACCGGTTCGAGCTGACCCGCGAGGTGGAGTTCACCTCCTTCGCCGTGCCCTACATCGTCGGCGAGATCAAGCGCTTCTTCCGGGACACGTCCTGGGCGGTGCACGTGCCGCGCCGCCTCCAGGAGGCCCGGGTCGAGCTGGCCAAGGCCACCGACGAGCTGCGCAGCCGGCTGGGCCGCACCCCGACCGTCCGGGAGCTGGCCGAGCTGATGAGCCTCACCGAGGACGAGGTCGTCGAGGCCCGGCTGGCGTCCAACGGTTACAACTCCTCCTCGCTGGACGCCGCGCTCGGCGGCGGCGAGGACGGCGAGACCGTGCTCGCGGACTTCATCGGCACCGAGGACGCGGCGCTGGAGCTGGTGGAGGACTTCCACGCGCTCGCCCCGCTCATCGCCCAGCTCGGTGAGCGCGACCGGCAGATCATCCACATGCGGTTCGTGGAGGAGCTGACCCAGGCCCAGATCGGCGAGCGGCTCGGCGTCTCCCAGATGCACGTCTCGCGCCTGCTGTCGCGCACCCTGGCCAAGCTGCGTGAGGGCATGCTGACCACGAAGTGACGCACCACCCCGGAAACCCCCGCGCCGCCGAGGCGGCGCGGGGGTTTCCGGGTTTTCGGGTGTGCGGGGTTCCGGACTTCCGGGGTTCCTCCGGCTCAGCGGCGGCTGCGGACCAGCAGGTAGAGGAAGTACGGCGTGCCGATCACCGCCGTCATCAGGCCCGCGCCGAGCTGCGCCGGGGCGATCACCGTGCGGCCGAGCAGGTCGGCGGCGCAGACCAGGGTGGCGCCGAGCAGCATCGCGACCGGGACGACCCGGACGTGGCGCCGGCCCACCAGGGCGCGGGCGGCGTGCGGTGCCACCAGGCCGACGAAGCCGATGGTGCCCGCGCAGGCGACCGCGGTCGCGCTGAGCAGCACGCTCACCACGAGGAAGCCCAGGCGGCCCGCGCCCAGCCGCAGACCGAGCAGCCGCGGGGTGTCCTCGTCCAGGCTGACCAGGTCCAGCTCGGTGCGCCGGGCCACCGCCACGACGGTGCCCACCACCAGGACCAGCGCGACCGGCAGCACGTCGGGCATGGTCCGGCCGTAGGTGGAACCCGACAGCCAGGTCAGGGCCTTCGCCGAGTTGAACGGGTCGGTGAGCACGATCAGCAGACTGATGAGCGCGGTGGTCCCGGCGGCGACGCCGATACCGACCAGGACGAGCCGGTTCTGCCGGAAACCACCGCGCGCGGCGAGACCGAAGACCAGGACGGCGGTGACCGCCGACCCGGCGAGCGCCGAACCGGCCAGGCCCCACGACCCGGCGGCGGGCACCGAGGTCACCAGGATCACGGCACCGAGCGCGCCGCCCCCGGTGACACCGAGGACGCTCGGCTCGGCGAGCGGGTTGCGGGTGACGGCCTGCACCAGCGTGCCGGCCAGGGCCAGCGCGGCCCCCGCGCCGAGCGCCGCCAGGACCCGGGGCACCCGGGTGTCCAGGACGAAGGAGACGCTCTGCCCGGCCCGCCCCCGCGTCCAGTTGACGACGTCGCCGAGGAGCAGCTTGCTGTCGCCGATCAGGACGGCGGCGATCGTGACGCCGACGAGGGCGGCCACCAGGACGGCCACGGTGGTCACGAACGCCGTACGGCCCGGGATGCGCAGCCGGTCCGGGGCGCCGGCCTCGCCCGTGTCCCGTACCCGCATCGCCATCGAGACCAGGAACACCGCGCCGACCAGGCTGGTGACGACGCCGGTGGGCACGGCCACCGCCCGCTCGGAGGAGACCACCGCCCGCAGCAGGACGTCGGAGCCGAGCACCAGGGCCGCGCCCGCCAGGCCCGCCAGCGGCATGGCCGCGCGGGACTTGGCGAAGCCCCGGAACCGGCGGGCGAGCGGACGGACCAGGGCGGGCGCGCACAGGCCGACGAAACCGACCGGCCCGGCGAGGGTGACCGCCGCGGCGCAGAGCAGCGTCGCCATGACGACCACCGTGACGCGGGTGGCCCGCACCGGGACGCCGAGGCCGCGCGCGGCGTCGTCGCCGAGGGCGAGCGCGTCGACCCGGCGGGCCGTCAGCAGCAGCCCGGTGACGCCGGCCAGGGCCACCGGCAGCATCTGCACGACGCCGTCGAAGCCGTTCTGGCCGATGCTGCCCTGGTTCCACTGGTAGAGGCCCTCGGTCTGCTCGGGGAAGAGCAGGATCAGCCCCTCCGTCACGGACATCAGGCCCAGCGTCAGCGCGGTGCCGGCCAGGACCAGCCGGACGGTGCCGGTGCCGAGGCCGGACAGCCCCAGCACGACGGCCGCCGCCGCCAGGCCGCCGACGAAGGCGACGCCGGACGAGGCGAGCAGCGGCACCGAGACGCCGGACGCGCCGAGCAGCCCGAGTGCCAGGTACGAACCGGCGTTGACCGCCAGGGTGTCGGGGGCGGCGAGCACGTTGCGGCTGACCGCCTGGAGGACGGCGCCGGCCATGCCGAGGACGACGCCGACCAGGACGCCGGCCGCCATCCGCGGCAGCCGGGAGGCGACCACCACGGAGGCGTCGGACGGATCGGACCGGCCGGTGAGCGCCTTCCACACCTCGGACGCGCCCACGGCGGCCGTGCCCTGGGTGAGGTCGAGGACGGCGAGGACGGCGACCAGGAGGACGAGCACGGCCGTCACCGCGGCCGCCCCCGGCCGCGAGGAGGCGGCCGACGGCGGACGGGTGACGGGCTTCGGCACGGTGACGGCCACGGCCTCGCTACTTCGTCAGCGCGTCGACGACGGCGTCGATGTACGCCTCCATCGACCCGGGACCGCCGAACATCCAGATGCCGTCGGGCAGCCGGTGCACGTCGCCGGCCTTCACGAACGGCAGGGACTTCCACACCGAGTTCTTGGTCAGCGCGCCGTCGAACGGCGTCGCGGCCTCGTCCTCGTCATTGCCGAGGTAGGCGAACTGGACGTCCTCCGGCAGCTTGGTGAGCCCCTCGACGTCGGTGGAGCCGAGACCGTAGGCCTTGTCGCCCTTGACGGTCCAGGCGTTGTTCAGGCCCAGTTCCTCGTTGACCTCGCCGAGCAGGGAGGTCTTCGTGTAGGGGCGGACCGAGACCTGGTTGGAGGCGACCCAGCCGTCGGCGAAGGCGATGTCCGTGCCGTCCTGACCGGCCGCGGCGAGGGCCTTCCTGCCCTCGGCGACCTTGGCCTCGAAACCGGTGCGGAGCGTCCTGGCCTTGTCGGTGGTGCCGGTGGCCTCGGCGATCAGGTCGACGTTCTCCAGCATCTGGTCGATCTGGCCGGAGCCGTCGGCGGAGGTCACCGCGAGCACCGGGGCGATCCTGCGGAGCTGCTTGAGGGCGGCGGGCGCCAGGTCGCTGGTGGCGACGATCAGGTCGGGGGAGAGGGAGGCTACGGTGTCCATGCTCGGCTCGCCGCGGGTGCCGATGTCCTTGGGCTTGTTCTTCAGCGGGACCGAGGAGTCCCAGGTGCCGTAGCCCTTGACGTCGGCCACGCCGACGGGGTCGACGCCGAGCGAGACGAGGGACTCGACGACGTTCCACTCGGTGGCGACGACCTTGGTGGCCGGGCCGTCCAGCTTCACCTTCGCGCCGGTGCCGTCCGTGACCGTCAGGGCCGAGGAGGACTTCTCGGCCTTGTCGGCGGCCGGTTCGGTGGTGCCGCAGGCGGTGAGGGTGAGCGCCGCGGCGGTGAACGTGGCCGCGGTGAGGAGCGTGCGTCTCATGAGGTGGTGCCGAGCCTTTCGCGTCGGGTGTGGTGGCGGCCGATCGGGCGGGTGCGCAGCCGGCCGGTGAGCGGGTCGGTGTCGACGTCGATCCGGATGCCGTAGACGTCGGTCAGCCGCTCGGGCGTGAGCACGTCCTCGGGCACTCCCTCGGCGACGATCCGGCCCGCCCGGAGCAGGGCGATGCGGTCGGCGACGGCCGCCGCCTGGTCGAGGTCGTGCAGGACGACGCCGACGGCGATGCCGTGGTCGTCGGCCAGGTCGCGGACGAGGTCGAGGAGTTCGACCTGGTAGCGCAGGTCGAGATAGGTGGTCGGTTCGTCCAGCAGCAGGACACCGGTCTCCTGGGCGAGGCAGCTCGCCAGCCAGACGCGCTGCAACTGCCCGCCGGAGAGGTGGTCGGCGCCGCGCCCGGCCAGCTCGGTGACGCCGGTCAGGGACAGCGCCCGGTCGACCGCGGCCGGACCGTCCGGGTCGCTGCGGCCCCAGCGGCCCCGGTAGGGGTAGCGGCCGAACTCGACCACATCGCGCACGGTCAGGCCGCTGGGCGTGGGCCGGCCCTGGGTCAGCAGGGAGACGTACCGCGAGAACTCACGGGCCGTCAGCGCCAGGCCGTCGGTGTCGGTGTCGATCCTGAGCGCGCCGCCCCGGGCGCGCTGCAGCCGGGCGACGGCGCGCAGCAGTGTCGACTTGCCGCTGCCGTTCGGGCCGACGAGGACGGTCACCTCGCCGGGCCTGAGGTCGACCGCGGCACCGTGGACGACGTCGACGCCGTCGTAGGCCACGGTCACGTCCGTGGCCGACAGCTCATGACCGCGCAGTCGGGAGGCGGTCGCCCCTTCACCTGATCTCACAAGGTGGAAGGTTAGCCTAACCTAATTACTGCTGGTGCCGCCGGGTGCGGGCAGGTTCCCGGGGCCGCATAGCCGCCCGGCGCACCGCCGCCGGTTCACCGGCTCAACTCGCCTGCCACGTCTCGGGGTTCCACAGTCCCGCGCGGTTGAGGGAGGCGGGGCAGTGCAGGTAGATCTCGTCGATGTCCAGCACCAGCGCCAGGGCCGGGCGCTTGCCGTCGCGGGCCATCGCGTCGAAGAACGGCGCGTCGGTGAGGATGCGGGCCCGGCCGTTGATCCGCAGCACCTGCTTGCCGCCCGGGACCAGGTACAGCAGGCCGGCGTGCGGGTTCTGCAGGATGTTGTGGAAGCTGTCCCCGCGCCGGTTGCCCGCCCGGTCCGGCAGTGCGACGGTGCGGGGGCCCAGGACGTGGGTGAAGCCGGGGGCGTCGCCGCGCGGGGAGACGTCGCAGTTGCCGCCGGTGTCGGAGGTCGCCAGCAGGCAGAACGGCGAGCGGGCGACGATGTCCAGGTCGCCCTCGGTGAGCGCGTCGTGGACCTTGTCGATCACCACGGGCCAGGGTTCGCCCAGCACCTCGCGCAGCTCCTCGCCGGAGGTGAGCGCGACCCAGCCCTCGTCGCTGACGGTGTCCGGCCGGTCCCCGGCGATGTCGATCGTGTGCGGCAAGGCCGACTCCCAAGCTGTGCTGATCCCACGGGTGGTTGCACAAAGAACAATATCTGATGTTAGGTTCGCCTTACCTTTGAACCGGAGGTGGTCGATCCGCTCAGGCCGGTCACCCTCGTGCACCACCCAAGGAACTCCACCCATGCGCCCAGTCCCTCCCCGCCGACCGCAGCGCCCCCGGCGGCGCCCGGCCCCGCGGTGAACACCACCGTCGCCACCGGGCAGGAAGGCGGGGCCGCGCCCACCGCGACCACGCACCGCCGGCCCGGCGCCGCGGCCCTCACGACGGGGCTCGTCCTGCTGGCCGTACTGCTGCTCGCCTCCGTGGTCCTCAGTCTGGCCGTCGGCTCGGGCGACGTCCCCTTCGGCGACGTCGTGCACGGCGTCCTCGACCCGGACCCGTCGGTACGCGCCCAGCTCGTCGTCCAGGAGGTACGCGTCCCGCGCACCCTGGCCGGCCTGCTGGCCGGCGCCGCGCTGGGCCTGGCCGGCACCGTGATGCAGGGCGTCACCCGCAATCCGCTCGCCGACCCCGGACTGCTCGGCATCAACGCGGGCGCGGCCGTCGCCGTCGTCTTCGCCATGAGCGTGCTCTCGCTGACCGCGCCCGAGCAGTACATCTGGTTCGGCTTCCTGGGCGCCTGCCTGGCGGCCGGACTCGTCTACGGCGTGGCCGGCCTCGGACGCGAGGGCGCCACCCCCGTCAAGCTCGCCCTGGCCGGTGCCGCCGCCACCGGCCTGCTCGTCTCGCTCACCGACACCATGCTCCTCACCGACAGCGAGACCTACGACCAGTACCGGTTCTGGCAGGTCGGCGCGCTCGACGGCCGCGAACTCGACGTCCTCCTCCAGGCGCTGCCCTTCGTCCTGGCCGGCGCGGTCCTCGCCCTGGGCATGGGGCCCCGGCTCAACGGCCTCGCCCTCGGCGACGACATCGCCCGCGCCCTGGGCCAGCGCGTCGGCGTGGCACGGCTGGTGGGCGCGGTCAGCGTGGTCCTGTTGTGCGGGGCGGCCACCGCCATCGCCGGACCGATCGGCTTCGTCGGTCTGGCCGTGCCGCACGCGGTACGGATGTTCACCGGCCCCGACCACCGCTGGGTCCTGCCCTACAGCGCCCTGCTCGCCCCCGTCCTGCTGCTCGTCGCCGACGTCGTCGGACGGGTCGTGGCACCTCCCGGCGAGATCCAGGTCGGCGTGGTCACCGCCGCCCTCGGCTGCGTGCCGTTCATCCTGCTCGTCCGCCGGCGTGGGAAGGCCGACCTGTGAACGCCCGCACCGCCGAGGCCGCCGCGCGGATCGGCCGGCTCCGACACCGGCGCGCGGCCCGCTTCACCGGCGTCTGCACAGTCCTGGCGCTGGTCGCCCTGGCGGCCCTGGTGCTCTCCCTCACCGTCGGCGACATCGAGGTCCCCCTCACGGACGTCCTCGCCGTCCTCACCGGGCGGGGCGACGCGGGCACCTGGTTCATCGTGGGGGAACTGCGGCTGCCCCGGGCCCTGCTCGCCCTCCTCGTCGGCTGCTGCTTCGGCCTGTCGGGGGCGGTCTTCCAGGCCCTGCTGCGCAACCCGCTGGCCAGCCCCGACGTCATCGGCGTCAGCTCCGGGGCGAGCGCCGGAGCCGTCCTGTCGTCCATGGCGTTCGGCCTCAGCGGCCTGGCCATGTCCGGCGCCGCCCTGGCCGGCGCGCTCCTCGCCGGCACCGCCATCTACCTGCTGGCCTGGCGCGGCGGCGTCAGCGGCGGCCGGTTCGTGCTCATCGGCATCGGTGTCGGCACCGGACTGATCAGCCTGCGCTCCTACCTGATGACCCGCGCGGAGGCCACCGAGGCCGCCAACGCCTTCGTCTGGCTGACCGGCAGCCTCAACGGCCGCTCCTGGGACCAGTTCTGGCCCCTGCTCGGCTGCGCCCTCGTCCTGGTGCCGCTCACCCTGGCCGCCTCCCGGGGCCTCGGGGCGCTCCAGCTCGGCGACGACGCGGCCGGCGGCCTCGGCGCCCGCGTGGAGCACAGCCGCCTCGCCCTGCTGGCGAGCGCCACCGCCCTGGTCGGGGTGGCGACGGCGGCGGCCGGACCCATCGGGTTCGTCGCCTTCGTCTCCCCGCCGATCGCCCGCCGCCTGGTGCCCGGCCAGGGCGCCGCCCTGGTGCCGTCCGCGCTGACCGGCGCCGCGCTGGTCTGCCTGGCCGACTTCGCCGCCCAGCACCTGCTGCCGCACACCCAGTTGCCGGTGGGCGTGGTGACCAGCATCGTCGGGGCGCCGTACCTGCTGTGGCTGCTGGCCCGCGCCAACCGGGTCGGACGGGGCGGCTGACCGTGCCCCCGCCGCCCCGAACACCCCTCACCCCGTCACCCCGCACGTCCCTCACCCCCGCCGCCCCGCAACCGTCCGAACCAGGAGAACCCGGTGTCGTCCCAGCACACCCTTCAGGCCCGTGACCTCGGTCTCGGCTACGGGGAGCGAGAGATCGTCTCCGGTCTCGACGTCGACCTGCCGCCGGGCCGCCTCACCGTGATCGTCGGCCCGAACGCCTGCGGCAAGTCCACGCTGCTGCGTGCCATGGGACGGCTGCTGACCCCCACCGCCGGCACCGTGCTCCTGGACGGCAAGGACATCCACCGCACCTCCACCCGCGAGGTCGCCGCCTGCCTCGGCATGCTGCCGCAGACCCCGGTGGCCCCGGACTCCATCACCGTCGCCGACCTCGTCGGCCGGGGCCGCTACCCGCACCAGGGCTGGTTCCGCCGCTGGACCGCCGCCGACAGCGAGGGCGTCGCCGCGGCGATGCTCGCCACCGACGTCCTCGACCTCGCCGACCGGTCCGTGGACGAACTCTCCGGCGGCCAGCGCCAGCGGGTGTGGATCGCCATGGCACTCGCCCAGCAGACCGACATCCTCCTGCTCGACGAGCCCACCACCTACCTCGACATCAGCCACCAGCTCGACGTCCTGGACCTGCTCACCGACCTCAACCGCGAACGCGGGGTCACCCTCGCCGTGGTCCTGCACGACCTCAACCTGGCCTGCCGCTACGCCGACCACCTGATCGCCATGAAGGCCGGTCGCGTGATCGTCGAGGGCACGCCGTCCGAGGTCGTCACCGAGTCCCTCGTCCAGGAGGTGTTCGGGCTGCGGTCGACGGTGATCGCGGACCCGGCCTCCGGCACCCCGATGGTGGTCCCGCTCGGGCGGCACCACGTCCCTTCCTCCTCCTCTTCCCCCTCCGCGCGGTGAACCACCGCGCGGTGTCCAGCACCGAAGGAACCCCCATGTTCAGACAGTCATCCACTCGCCGTCCGTGGCGCCTGGCCGTCCCCGCGCTCACCCTCGCCCTGCTCGGCTCCCTCGCCGCCTGCGGCGGCTCCTCCTCGGACGACTCCGCCGCCGCCGGCGCCCCGGCCAAGGCGTCCGGCGCCTTCCCGGCGAAGGTGGCCACCAAGTTCGGCACCGTCACGGTGGACAAGAAGCCCGAGCGGGTCGTCGCGCTCGGCTGGGGCGACGCCGAGACCGCCCTCGCCCTCGGTGTGCAGCCCGTCGGCCAGAGCGACTGGCTCGCCTTCGGCGGCGACGGCGTCGGCCCCTGGGCCAAGGGCGAGTACGACAAGAGCCCCGAGAAGATCGGCACCCTGGAGCCCGAGTACGAGAAGATCGCCGCGCTCAAGCCGGACCTGATCCTCGACGTCAAGTCCAGCGGCGACCAGACCCGCTACGACACCCTCAGCAAGATCGCCCCGACCGTGGGCGTGCCCAAGGGCGGCGAGCAGTACAAGGTCGGGTGGGAGAAGCAGACCACCATGATCTCCCAGGCGCTCGGCCTCGCCGACGAGGGCAAGGGCCTCATCGACGACACCGACAAGAAGTTCACCGCCGCCGCCGAGGCGCACCCGGAGTTCAAGGGCAAGACGGTCACCGTGGGCTCCCGTACCTCCGAGGGCTGGGGCGCCTATGTCCGGGGCACGGACCGGATCGGCTTCGTCGAGCAGCTCGGCTTCGTCAACAACCCGAAGGTCGAGGCCAAGGCCGGCACCGGCTTCTCCGTGTCGGTCTCGGAGGAGAACCTCCAGATGATCGACGCCGATCTCCTCGTGATGGCACCGATCGGCATCGAGGCGTCGAAGATCTCCTCCGACGCGCTCTACAAGTCGCTCTCCGCGGTGAAGAAGGGCCACGACGTCGTCTTCGAGGACAAGAGCATCAGCTCCGCCTTCGCCACCAACTCGGTGCTCTCCGTGGGCTACGCCCTCGACAAGGTCGTCCCGATGCTGGCCGACGCCCTGAAGTGACGGTCGCGGAAGAGGTGACCGGGGCGCCGGATCAGAAGGCGTAGCGGACGCGCAGCCAGGGCGCGTGGACGCGGACCAGCTCCTGGAGCGCGTCCACCGCCTCCGCCTTGACCCGGTTGCGGTAGCGCACGTTGAGCGCGCCGTTCTCCGAGCGCTTGGCCTGCTGGAGGTCCGGCCGCCACAGCACCTCCTCGGCGCGGGGGTGCCAGCCGAGGTTGACCTCGTGCAGCTCCCGGTTGTGCGTCAGCATGATCACCTCGGCGGCGGCCTGCCTCTTCACCGAAGCGGGCAGGACGTCGTCGAGGTGGGTCAGCAGCTCCGCCCAGGCCTCCTGCCAGCCGGGGCGCACCACCACCGGGGAGAGGTTGAAGTGCACCTCGTAACCGGCGTCCAGGAAGTCCCCGGCGGCGGCGATCCGCTCGGCCACCGGTGAGGTGCGCACGTCCAGCAGCCGGGAGTCGTCCGGCGGCATCACCGAGAACCGGATCCTGGTCCGGCCGCGCGGGTCGAGGGCGAGCAGGTCGGGGTTGACGAACTTGGTCGCGAACGACGCCTTGGCGGTGCGCCACCGCCGGAAGGCGTGCACCAGGTCCGCGGTGTTGTCGCTGATCAGCGCGTCCACCGAGCAGTCGCCGTTCTCGCCGATGTCGTAGACCCAGGCCGTCTCGTCGCACTGGTTCGGCTCGGTCTTGGGACCCTGGCGGGCGATGTGCCGACCGAGGTGCGCGACGATCTTCTCGATGTTGGTGAAGACGGTGATCGGGTTGGCGTACCCCTTGCGGCGCGGTACGTAGCAGTAGGCGCAGGACATCGCGCAGCCGTTGGAGGGGCCCGGGGCGATCCAGTCCGCCGACCGGCCGTTGGGCCGCGTGGTGAGCGTCTTGCGCTCGCCCAGCACCAGGTTCTCGCCCTTCACCCGCACCCAGCGCTCGACATTGCCCTCGTTGCCGTGCAGCCCGGGGATGCGCCAGTGGGAGTCCACCTCGACCACCCGGGCCCCGGGGAAGCGGGCGATGATCTGCCGGCCGCGCGGCGAGGCGGCCGCCGCGGGCTCGGCGTGGATCTCCCGCACCGGCAGCAGCCGCCGGGCCGCCGCCGAGTCCCGGAAGGACGGGCCGTCGGCGGGCGCGGTGGGCGGCGGGTCGAGCGCGTCCAGCCCGAACAGGGTCTCGGAGCCGTCGTCGGAGGCGGCGGACGGGTCGGACATGGTCGCTCCGGGACGCGGGGAAGAGGACACCCCCGGGAACGGACCCCGGGACGCGCGGACGAATCCACACATTCCCACTGTACGCGGACCCGCGCCGCCCGGGACGGTCACTCTCCGTACGCGTCGGATCGCGGTGCCGTTCGAGACCATCCTGACACCCAACAGGCTGTGTCCAGGGATGAGTTGAGGGCATACGCGAGACACCCGCGCCGAACGGCGCGACCCTACGTGAGGAGCCCCACCGTGCTGGCCATCGTTTCGGCGATCTTCTTCTTCATCGCCTTCCTGATCAACGCCGCCGACATCTCGACCAACGATGTCTTCACCTCGACCAACTTCATGCTGCTCGGGCTGACGCTGCTGGCCCTGCACCTGGCGGGCATAGGCAGCGGCTGGTCGGCCCGGGGCCGCCGCAACTGACGCTCAGCGGACGCGCGCCACCGCCGCGTAGATACCGCTCGCCTCGGCCTTGGGCGGCTGCTGCTCCGGGCCGTACCACTCGGTCGCCGTGACCAGCCCCGGCGGGACCAGCTCCAGCCCGTCGAAGAACCGGGTCACCTCCGCCCGGGTGCGGAAGCCCAGCCGGATGCCGCCCTTGGCGTACTGGTCGATGACCTGTCGCGCCAGCTCGGGCATGAGGTCGATCGCGGCGTGCGAGAGCACCAGGTGGCTGCCCGGGGCGAGGGTGGCCACCAGCCGCCGGACGATTCCGTGGGCGTCCTGGTCGTCCGGTACGAAGTGCATCAGCGCGATCAGCGAGAGCGCGATCGGCCGGTCGAAGTCCAGGACGCCCCGGGCGTGCCGCACGATCTCGTCCGGGTCGCGGACATCGGCCTGTATGTAGTCGGTGGCTCCCTCGGGGCGGCTGACGAGCAGCGCCTCGGCGTGCCGCAGCACGATCGGGTCGTTGTCCGCGTAGACGACCCTGGCCGTCGGCACGGTCCGCTGCACGATCTGGTGGAGGTTGGGTTCGGTCGGGATGCCCGTGCCGATGTCGAGGAACTGGTCGATGCCCTGGGCGGCGAGGTGGGCGACGGCGCGGTTCATGAACGCGCGGTTCTGCCGCGCCGCGTCCCGTGCCTCGGGCGGCAGGGTCTCACCCACCGCCTCGTCGACGGGGTAGTTGTCCTTGCCGCCCAGCAGCCAGTCGTAGACCCGCGCCGGGTGGGCCTTGCCGGTGTCGATCTCCAGGGGCCGGGAACCGTCCGTCACCATGGCAGCCTCCGTCGTCCGGGGTACGTCTTCGCCGCACCTCGCGATCATCGTACTGCCCGGCCGCCGGCCCCTGGAGAGCGGGGAGTTGGGAGCGCGCCCGTCGCGGACCCGGCGGTGCCCGCACCTCCGGCCGCGCCGGTCCGCCCGCTCACGTCGGCCACCGTCCGGCGCCGGCCGGCCCCGTGGCCGGCCTGCCACGTCGGGGACGGCCGCACGGTGACCGGGACGGGGTCTCAGCCGGCGGCGGGTCCGGGCTGCCGCAGCACGGCCACCTCCCGGGGGCCGAGGACCAGGCCGCCGTCCTCGCCGGTGGTGCCGGTGAGGATCTCCCCCGTCACGCCGGTGACCGGGACCGTGCCGTCGGTCCGGTTGACCAGGAACAGGAACCGGGCGCCCAGGGAGCGCCGCACGGTCGCCTCGACGCGTCCGCGCAGTTCCCCGGGGAGTTCGCCGGTCACCGCGGCCGGTGCCAGCAGCCGGGGGAGCAGGGCGGTCAGCCCCGTGACCCCGAGCCGGGTGGAGACGTAGGCGGCCGAACCGGCGCCGGCGGGCCGCCGGGTCACGGCCGGGCGGCCCGCGGGGACGCCGGTGCGGTAGCGGGCGAGGACCTCGGTCTCCGGTGCGGTGGCGGTGATCAGGTCGGTCCACAGGCTGCCGGTCGTCGCGTCGTCCAGTTCCACCGTCTCGCCCGCGCGCAGCGGCCCGAACTCCTCGATCCGGATGCCGAGCAGGTCCCGCAGGGCGCCCGGGTGGCCGCCGAGCCAGACGTGGTCGTTCTCGTCGACGACTCCGGAGAAGTACGTCGTCACCAGGTGCCCGCCCTGTTCGGCGAAGCGGGTGAGCCGCCCCGCCAGAGCGGCGGGGACCAGGTGCAGCACGGGTGCGATGAGCACCCGGTGACGGGAGAGGTCGGCGCGGGTGGTGACCACGTCGGCGCGGACACCGAGGGCGAGCAGCGCCGAGTACCAGTCGAGCGCCTCCTGCCGGTAGTCCAGCAGCGAGGTGGGGTGGGAGTCCTGCTCGCAGGCCCACCACGACTCCCAGTCGAAGAGGATGCCGACCTCGGCGGGTTCGCGTTCGCTGCCCGCGAGCGGGGCGAGGCGCTCCAGGGTGCGGCCCAGCGCCGTCACCGCGCGGAACAGCTCACTGTCCGGGCCGGCGTGCGGCACCATCGCCGAGTGGTACTTCTCGGCGCCCGCCGCCGACTGCCGCCACTGGAAGAAGCAGACCGCGTCCGCGCCGTGCGCCACGTGCAGCAGCGAGTCCCGGGCCAGTTCGCCCGGCCGCTTGGCCACGTTGACCGGCTGCCAGTTCACCGCGCCGGTGGAGTGCTCCATCAGGAACCACGGCCGGCCGCCGGCCAGGCCGCTGGTGAGGTTGGCGGAGAAGGACAGCTCGTCGCGGTCCTGTGCGCCCGGGTGGACGTAGTGGTCGTTGGAGACGAAGTCGACCTCCGGCGCCCAGTCCGCGTAGTCCATGCCCTTGGTGCCGCCCATCACCATGAAGTTGGTGGTGACCGGGGTGCCGGGAGTGATCTCCCGCAGGATCTCGCGCTCCGCGCGCAAGTGCTCCTTCAGCGCGTGTGACGAGAACCGCTTGAAGTCGAGCTGCTGGGTCGGGTTGGCATGGGAGGCGGCCAGCCGCGGCGGCAGGATCTCCGCCCAGTCGCCGTAGCGCTGGGACCAGAACGCCGTACCCCAGGCGTGGTTGAGGGCGTCCAGGGTGGTGTACCGGGCGCGCAGCCAGTCCCGGAAGGCACCGGCCGCGTCGTCGGAGAAGTCGTGGATGTTGTGGCAGCCCAGCTCGTTGGAGACGTGCCAGGCGACCAGCGCCGGATGGTCCGCGTACCGGGTCGCCAGCTCGCGCACCAGGCGCAGGGCGTGGCGCCGGAAGACCGGGGAGGTGGGCCGCCAGTGCTGCCGCGCGCCCGGCCACACCGTCTCCCCGCGCTCGGTGACCGGCAGGATCTCCGGGTGGGCGGTGGTCAGCCACGGCGGCGGCGAGGCGGTGGCGGTCGCCAGGTCCGCCCCGATGCCGCCCTGGTGCAGCAGGTCCATGATCTCGTCGAGCCAGCCGAAGTCCCAGGTGTCCGGGCCCGGCTGGAGCCGGGCCCAGGAGAAGATGGCCACGGAGACGACGTTGACGCCGGCCTCGCGCATCAGCCGCACGTCCTCGGCCCACACCTCGCGGGGCCACTGCTCCGGGTTGTAGTCGGCGCCGTAGAGGAGCCGGGGGGCGGGGTCGCCGTCCGGGCCGCGGGCGGGGCGCGGGCGGAGGGTGGAGATCATGGCGTCCTTCCGGTGGGGTTCGCGCGGGGGCGGCGCGGACCGGTGGCCCGCGCCGCCCGGGGTGCTACTTCTCGACGGTGAAACCCTGCTGGGTGCCGTACTTCACCGAGGCGTTCTGCCAGGCCTTCAGGCCGTCCGCCAGTTTGGTGCCGGAGACGTACGCCTTGCCGGCGGTGTCGTTGAAGACCGAGTTGGCGTACACCTGGTAGGGCAGGTACGACCAGTCGTCGGCGACGTTCGCGGCCGACTCGGCGAAGATCTTGTTGGCCTGCTGCCCGCCGAAGTACGGGAACTTCGTCTCCTGGAACTCCGGCGAGTTCAGCTCCTCGGTGGTCGCCGGGAAGGCACCGCCGGCCAGCCGGGTCCTGACGCCCTCGCCGGCGTTGGCGTACTCGGTGAACGCGTAGGCCAGTGCCTCGTTCCCGCCCAGCTCCGGCAGGGCCAGCGAACTGCCGCCGTTCTCGGCGCTCGCCTTGCCGCCCGCGGTCCACTGCGGCAGCGGCGCGACCCGCCAGTCACCCGCCGCGTTCTTCACCCCCGAGGCGAAGTTGGCCGGCATCCACGCCCCGAGCGGCAGGGTCGCGATGGTGCCGTCGCCGAGGCCCTTGTACCACTCGTCGGTCCAGCCGGTGACCGGCGCCAGCAGCTTCTCGTCCAGCAGCTTCTGCCAGGTGTCCGTGTACGTCTTGGCGCCCGCGTCCGAGAAGTCGATCCTCACCTTGGTGCCGTCGACCGTGTACGGGTGCGAACCCGCCTGCCAGAGCAGGCTCGTGGCGAACCCGGCGTCCCCGGTGTCGGCGGCGATGTACGCCTTCGGGTCGGCCTCGTGCAGCTCACGGCCGGCTTCCACGAACTCGTCCCAGGTGGCGGGGACTTCGATGCCGTGCTGGTCGAAGACCTTCTTGTTGTAGAACAGCGCCATCGGGCCGGAGTCCATCGGCAGCGCCCAGACGCTGTCGCCACCGGCCTTGACGGCCGCCCACGGGCCGGGGGAGTAGCGGTCGGCGAGCTTGCCGGCGCCGAAGCCCGTCAGGTCGGTGAGCTGCTTGGTCAGCGCGTACTGGCCCATGGCGTAGTACTCGATCTGGGCGACGTCCGGGACCCCCTTCTTCGCCGATATCGCGTTCTGCAGGGCGGTGTACTGGTCGGTGTTGGTGCCCGCGTTGACCAGGTTCACCTTGACCGCCGGGTGCGCCTTCCGGAAGTCGGCGGCCACCTGCTTCAGCGTGGGCTCCCACGCCCAGACGGTGAGCGTGCCGCCCTTCTTCAGGGCCGCGTCGATGTCCGCCGCGGAGACGGACTTCTGCTCCGGTCCGCCGTCGTCGGAACCGCCGCAGGCGGTCGCTCCCAGGGCGAGGGCACAGACGAGTCCGATACCGCGCAACAGGCGGCGCGAGTGCTTGGGCATGGTCGGGCATCCACTTCTTCGTGGCCGGAACCGGCGGGTACGGGAGGGTGATCGGAGAGGGAAGTGCGGGCGGGGGGACTACTCCTTGACGCTTCCGGCGGCGAGTCCGGACTGCCAGTACCTCTGGAGCAGCAGGAAGGCGGCGATCAGCGGCACGACGGTGAGCAGCGAACCGGTGACGACCAGGTTGAAGACGGCCTCGCCGCCGGCCGTCTGCGCCTGCGAGTTCCAGGCGTTCAGGCCGAGCGTCAGCGGGAACCAGTCCGGGTCCTTGATCATGATCAGCGGCAGGAAGTAGTTGTTCCAGGTCGTGACCATGGAGAAGAGCAGTACGGTGACGATGCCGGGCGCGAGCAGCGGCAGCGCCACGGTGAAGAAGGTGCGCGCCTCGCCCGCCCCGTCGATGCGGGCGGCCTCCATCAGCTCGGCCGGGATCGCCTCGGTGGCGAACACCCACATCAGATACAGGCCGAACGGCGAGATCAGCGACGGGACGATCACCGCCCACGGGGTGTTGGTGAGCCCGATCTCGCTGAACATCAGGAAGGTCGGCACCGCGAGCGCGGTGCCCGGCACGGCGACCGCCCCGATCACCACGGCGAAGACGGCCTTGCGGCCGGGGAACTCGAACTTGGCGAGCGCGTAGCCGCCCAGCACCGCGAGGAAGGTCGCGCCGCCCGCGCCGACGACGACGTAGAGCAGGGTGTTGAGCAGCCAGCGGACGAAGACGCCGTCGTCGTAGGTGAAGGTGTCGGCGATGTTGCCGAACAGGGCGAAGTCGGCGTCGAACCAGAGGCCGAAGGAGTCGGCCAGCCCCTCCTGGGTCTTGGTGGCGCTGAACAGCAGCCACAGCAGCGGCACCAGGCTGTAGAGCAGCACCAGGCCGGTGAGGACGGTCAGCAGGACGCTGCGCCGGGGCTTGCCGGGGGTGTGCCGGCGCCGGGAGGCGCGCAGCTTCGGCGCGGGGCGGGCGGAGCCGTCGGCGGCGGCCGCGGCAGGACCGGCGGTGGTGGCGGGACTGGTCATCGCTGCTTCACGCTCCCTTGCGCATGCCGCGGAGCTGGACGGCATAGGCGATGACCATCGTGATCAGTCCCATGACGATGGCGACCGTCGCGGAGTAGTTGTGCTGCTGTCCGTTGAAGGAGAGCGCGTAGGTGTAGTAGTTCGGCGTGTAGTCGGTGGTGATCGCGTTCGGTGCCAGCGGCTGCATGATGCTCGGCTCGTTGAAGAGCTGGAAGCTGCCGATGACGGAGAAGATCGCCGCGATGACCAGGGCGCCGCGGATCGCCGGGAGCTTGATGGCGGTGATGACGCGGAACTGCCCGGCGCCGTCGATCTCGGCGGCCTCGTACAGCGCGTGCGGGACGACGCGCAGCGCCGAGTAGAAGATCAGCATGTTGTAGCCGACGAACTCCCAGGTGACGATGTTGCCGATGGAGGCCAGCACCAGGTCGGGGGAGAGCGGGTTCGGCAGCGTGACACCGAGCGCGTCGTTGACGTCGCCGACCAGGCCGAAGCGGGAGCCGTACATGAAGGCCCACATCAGGGTGGCGACCACGGCGGGCACGGCGTACGGCAGGAAGATCGAGATGCGGAAGAAGTCCCGGCCGTACAGGCGCCCGCTGTCCAGGGCGAGCGCGACCAGCAGCGCGATGCCGAGCATGACCGGCACCTGCACCGCCAGGAAGAGCGAGACCCGGCCGAGGGCGGCCCAGAACTGCGCGTCCCGCAGGGCCTGCTGGTAGTTGTCCAAGCCGACGAAGGTGGTGCCGCCGATGAGCTGTTCGCGGAAGAGGCTCAGATAGAGCGAGTACGCGATCGGCGCGAGGAAGACCAGGGCGAAGACGGCCACGAACGGGCCGAGGAAGCCCCAGCCGGTCCAGGAGCGGCGGTCCCGCCGTACCGGGGGCGGTGCCGGTCGTGGCCCGGAGGCCGCCGGGGGGTGCAGCGTCGTCATGTCGTTCCTCGCGCTCGTCCGCAGGTCCGCAGGCCGGTGATGTCCGCAGGCCGGAGTTGTCGCAGCGGTGATGTGGTGACAGCGATGATGTGGTGACAGTGGTGGTGTTCGCGCAGACAGCACGCTCCGCGAGCGGGAGACGTGCTGTTATGTTTACGTGAACATTTCGGTGGCGGCATGTCTACACCGCCCCGAGGACGACGGTCAAGGGTCCTGCCGGACCCGGCCCCGGACGGTCAGCGAGAGGCGGCGGACGGCGAGTGGAGACGGCTGAGGGAGCCACGGCGGACCTGCCCGGGCCGGGTGCGGACCGAGGGCAGGAGGACCCGGGGCCGGGCGTGGCGGACACCGAGGTGCCCGGCGCGCCGGTGTCCCGGCGGCGCGGCGGCCGGGCGGCCACCGTGTCCATGGCGGACGTGGCCAAGCTGGCCGGGGTCTCCTCGCAGACCGTCTCCCGCGTCTCCAACGGCCACGCCAGCGTCACCGAGGAGACCCGGCGGCAGGTCCTCGCGGCCATGAAGGAACTGGGCTACCGCCCCAACAGCGCGGCCCGCGCCCTCAGACGGGGAGAGTTCCGCACCATCGGCGTCATCACCTTCACCCTGGCCACCACCGGCAACGTCCGCACCCTGGAGGCGATCGCCACCTCCGCCGCCCGCGAGGGGTACGCGGTGACGCTGCTGCCGGTGGCCGTGCCCACCCAGGACGAGGTGCGGGGCGCCTTCTCCCGGCTGGAGGAGCTGGCCGTCGACGCGGTGATCGTCATCATGGAGGTCCACCTGCTGGACGCGGCGACCGTCACCCTGCCGCCGCACGTCCAGGTGGTGGTCGTGGACTCCGACGCGGGCGACCACTACACGGTCGTCGACACCGACCAGGCGGGCGGCACCCGCGCCGCCGTACGCCACCTGCTCGGCCTCGGGCACGAGACGGTGTGGCACCTGGCCGGGCCGGCCGGCTCCTTCGCCGCCCAGCGCCGCGCCGACGCCTGGCGCGCCACCCTCACCGCGGCCGGCCGGACCGCGCCGCCCCTCGTCCGCGGCGACTGGTCGGCGCAGTCCGGCCACCGGGCCGGCCTGGACCTCGCCGCCCGCGCGGAGTGCACGGCGGTCTTCGTCGCCAACGACCAGATGGCGCTCGGTCTGCTGCGCGCCCTGCACGAGCGCGGCCGGCGCGTCCCCGAGGACGTCAGCGTCATCGGCTTCGACGACATCCCCGAGGCCGGTTCCTTCCTGCCGCCGCTGACCACCGTCCACCAGGACTTCGCCGAGGTGGGCCGGCTGTGCGTGGCGACGGCGCTGCGCAAGATGCGCCAGGAGGGCCCGTCGTGCGGTACGACGCTGGTGCCCACGCGGCTGGTGGAGCGGGCGAGCACGGCGGTGCGGCGCCCGGCGCGGGGGTGATCGCGGTCAGGTGAGCGGGGCGGGAGCGGCCGGGGCGCGGGTGACCGGGGCGCGGGTGACCGGGACGCGGGTGTTCGCAGGCGCCCTGTTCGGCCCCCGGTCGTTTCACCCGGGGGGCGCCGTCCGGTCGAGGTACTCCTCGCCCCGTTCGCCACGCGTCCACCAGTGGTGTTCGAGGAACCAGCGGCCGAACAGGGCGCCCCCGAACACCACGAACCCCACCCCGATGAGCCAGGACTCCACCACCAGCACGATGCCCACCGTGCCGTAGCTGATGGCGTTGTCCAGGATCAGCGGGGTGAAGACGAGGTAGGAGAAGCCGCGCAGCCCGATCAGCCCCACCATCGTGGCCACCGCCCCCGGCAGCAGGTCCCGCCAGCGGATCGAGCTGCCCAGCAGGAAGTGCTGCGCCCACCAGAAGAAGAACACGCCGGTCACCGTGGACAGCACGATGCGGGCCGTGCCGTGCAGCGTGGTCCGGGTCTGCACCTCCAGGTAGAGGTACGTGGACAGCGCCACCACCCAGGTCACCTGGCGCCAGACCCGGTGCCACGGGCCCGAGGGCAGGCTCCAGATCCGTTCGTATCCGTTCTGCACGCTCGCGGCGAAGGACACCCCGAAGACGGCCAGCAGCAGACCACCCCAGACGCTGGTGGTGCCGACGACCTCACGGGGCGGGCTGATGATGTCCGTCAGCACCCGCGCGGACCGCCCGGACAGCCCCATCCCGTCGGCCAGCCACGCCGCGAAGCCACCGCGCCCCAGTGGATCGGCCGCGGCGACCACGATCAGCAGCGGGGCCAGGGTGACCAGCGCCAGGGTGGCGAACCCCATCGACCGGTGCATCAGCTCCAGCTCGCGGCCGTGCCGGACGAGGGCGGTGGCGGCCAGCCGGTCCCACAGGGAGGGGAACGGGAGCAGGAACCGGTGCACGCAGACGCTCCTCGGGGGTTTCCGAAGACGGCTCGTGGTCGCGGCCGTCCCCGACGCGGCCGGGCGCCGACCCAGGGTCTGTCCGACGCATCCCCGCCTGCCGCGCGGATGCCTCAGACCGACCCTAGCCCGGCGCCCGGCAGCGCGCGCCGCGACCGGCGGAGCACCGGGGCGGGTGGCGCCGGTCAGACCTCCGGGGCCGGCGTCAGCCTGACCGGCAGCTCGAAGAGGTCGTTCTGGGTCACCACGGGCTTGTTGCGCAGCTCCGAGAACGGCACCGCGAGGTCCAGGCCGGGGAAGCGCGCGTACAGCGCGGGCAGGGCCACGCCGGCCTCCAGCCGGGACAGGGCCGCGCCGGGGCAGACGTGCGGGCCGTGGCCGAAGGCGAGGTGCCGGTTGGCCGAGGTCCGCAGGACGTCGAACTCGCCCGCCGTCGGGCCGTGCGCCCGCTCGTCCCGGCCCAGCGCGCCGTACGACACGATCAGCGCGTCGCCGGCCGGGATCACCTTGTCGCCCACCGGGACGTCCTCGGTGGCGAAGCGGATCAGTACGTGGGTGGTCGGTGTCGAGTGGCGCAGGGTCTCCTCGATCACCGCCGCCCACTCCGCCTCACCCGCGAGGACCAGGTCGCGCTGGCCGGGGTGGGCGCAGAGGTTGACCACCGCGTTGACGATCAGTGAGATCGTCGTCTCGTGGCCGGCCGCGACCATGAGCTGGAGGGTGGAGACGATCTCCGCGTCGGAGAGGCGGTCCCCGTCCTCGGAGGCCAGGATCAGTGCGCTGGTCAGGTCGTCGCCGGGCGCGGCCCGCTTCGCGGCGACCGTCTCGGCCATGATCCCGGCCAGCTCGGTGAGGGTGGCGACGACCTCCCCGGGCGGCGTCTGCGTCGAGAAGAACTTCTCGAACAGCACCTTCAGCCGCGGCAGCCGCTCCTCCTCGATCCCCATCAGGTCGGCGACGACGTACATCGGCAGCGGGTAGGCGAAGGCGGCCTTGAGGTCGACCGGGCCGGTCGCGGGCAGTTCGTCCAGGAGCCGCTCGGTCAGCTCGCCGATCCGCTCCCGCAGGTGCTCCACCCGGCGCGCGGTGAGCGCCTGCGCCACCAGCGCGCGCAGCCGCCGGTGCTCGGCGCCGTCCACGGTCAGCATGGAGCGGCCCGGGTTGACCAGCCCGATCAGCGGCCAGTCGGCCGCTATCTCGCCGCGCCGCCAGGCGCCCCACACCTCGATGTCCTTGACCAGGCGCGGGTCGGTCAGCAGGGCCTTGGCCTCGGCGTGGTGGGTGACGGCCCAGACGGGTACGCCGCCCGGCAGCTCCACGGCGGCCAGCGGACCCGCGGCCCGTAATCGGGCGCTCTCGCCGTCCAGGTCGGTGACGAACGGGTCCAGCGGGATCCGCGCCTCCCCGGCGGGGACGCGGGCTTCATCGGTGCCGGTCGTCATGCTGACGTGCCTCCCAGGGCAGGGGTCGGGGTGAACCGCACGGGCAACTCGGTCAGCCCTCGCAGCCACGGCGAGGGGCGACGGGCCAGGGACGCGGCGGGCGCCGCCAGGTCGATGTCGGGCAGCCGGTCGAGGACCACCTCGATACCGGTGCGCGCGACCACCTCGGCGATCTCCTGCGCCGGGAAGGGGCAGCGGTGCTCACCGTGCCCGAAGGAGAAGTGCGCGCCGTTGCCGCCGGTCAGTGTGGCGCCGTCGGTGCGCACCTGCGGGTCGGAGTTGGCGCCCTGCAGACAGAGCAGCACCAGGTCGCCGGCGCGGATGCGGTGGCCGCCCAGCCGGGTGTCGCGCGCGGCCCAGCGGCCGGCCACGTTCTGGGTCGGCGTCTGCTCCCACAGCACCTCGTTCATCGCCTCGGCGACGCTGTTGCGCCCGCCGAACAGGGAGGCGGCGAACCGGTCGTCGGTCAGCATCAGGTGCAGCGAGTTGCCGATCCAGTCCGCGGTCGGCTGGTGACCGGCGGCCAGCATCACCATCAGGTCCTGGGTGATCTCCTCGTCCGAGAAACCGCCCGGGTCGGCGAGCATCCGGGAGACGACGTCGTCGGCGGGTTCCCGCCGGCGCTCGGCGAGCAGTTCCGCCACCGACGTCCCCAGGTGGGTCTGGCCCGCCAGCGCCCCCTCCTGGCCGTCGATCATGTCGTTCAACGCGGTGACCAGGGCGGGGCCCTGCTCGTCGGCGAACCCGAACAGCCGGGTCATGACCCGCACCGGCAGCAGCATCGCGTAGTCGCCGACGAGGTCCGCCTCGCCCTTCAGGCAGAACCGGTCGATGAGTTCGTCGGCGAAGCGTTCGGCGTGGCCGCGCAGTCCGGCGGCGTCCACCGCCTCCAGCGCGTCGCTGATCATGGTGGCGCGGGCGCGGTGCTGCTCGCCGACGGTGTAGAGGACCGAGGGCTGGTTGTGGCCGATCATCGGCAGCAGCGGCCAGTCGTCGGGGATCTCCGGCCACCGGTTCCACAGCCCCGAGTCGCGGCTGAACAGCGCCGGGTCCCCGGTGACCTGGTGCAGCTCGCGATAGCCGAGCACCAGCCAGGCCGGTACGTCCCCGTCGAGCAGGACCGGCGTGACGGGACCGTGGTCGCGCCGCATCTCGCGGTACAGCCCGGCGGGGTCGGTCTGGAAGCGCGGGCCGCCGAGCGGCACGGCGTCGGTGGTCACACGTACTCCTGTCGGGGCCGGGCGGCCAGGCCGGCGTAGTGGGCCCGGAGGTGCTCGACCAGCGCGATCAGCACCTCCTTGCTGGACTCGCGCGACCGGGCGTCGCAGTGGACCAGCGGCACGTGCGGGTCGAGGTCGAGGGCGTCGCGGACGTCCTCGGGGGAGTGCCGGGAACCGCCGAAGTCGTTGACGGCGACGATGAACGGCGTGCCGTGGCGCTCCAGGCGGTCGATGGCGTACCAGGAGTCGTCGATCCGGCGGATGTCGACCAGGACCACCGCGCCGAGCGTGCCGTCGAACAACCGGTCCCACAGGAACCAGAACCGCTGCTGGCCGGGGGCGCCGAACAGGTACAGCACGTTGCGGGCGTCGAGGGTGATGCGGCCGAAGTCGAAGGCGACGGTCGTGGCGGTCTTGTCGCTCACGTCACTGGTGTCGTCGACCGTCTCGCCGGCCCGGGTCATCGTCTCCTCGGTGTTGAGGGGACGGATCTCGCTGACCGAGCGGACCATGGTCGTCTTGCCGACGCCGAAACCGCCCACCACGACGATCTTCAGACCGTTGTCGGCGGAGGCACCCAGCGGGGTGCGGGCGTCAGAGATTGCGGAGGCCAACGAGCACCTGCTCCAGGATGTCGGGATCGGGGACGGCCGACCTGCGCGGATGGCGGGCGCTGACGCGGCCGGCGGCGTGCAGATCGGCGAGAAGGATCTTGGTGATGCCGACCGGCAGCCGCAGCTCGGCGGCGATCTCCACCACCGCCGTCGGGTACCGGGTCATCCGCAGGATCGCCGTGTGCTCCGACTGCATGCCCGGCACCGGATCGCACTCGGCGACGACGAGGGTGACCAGGTCGAAGGGGTTGCCCGGGCCCGAGCTGCTGCGTCCCTGGGTGACGGTGTAGAGACGGTCCGGCGCGTCGTCCCTGCCGGGACGGCTCATGACGCGCGCGGCGGCGCGGTCAGATGCTCGCCGAGCTGTTCGACCAGCTCGCTCATGTTGTGCCCGACCAGTCCGGCGTCCGCCTCCTCGGCGGTCACCACGGCGAGGTGCGCGCCCGCGCCGGCCTCCACGATGAACAGGATGCCGCCGTAGAACTCGGCCATCGCCGAGCGGACGCCGCCGCTGCCGTCGCCGAACTCCATGGAGGCGCCGTGGGACAGCGACTGGATGCCCGCGGCGATCGCGGCGAGCTGGTCGGCCTGGTCGACGGTGAGTTCCGGGGTGCGGCAGAGCTTGAGGCCGTCGCGGGAGAGGACGAGCGCGTGCCGCGCACCCGGCGTGCGCTCCAGGAGGCCCTCGATGAGCCAGGTGAGCTTCTCGTCGGCGGTGGTGGTGCCGGTCATGAGGTGGTGTCGCCTTCCGGGTGCGCGTGCGAGGAGGAGGGGGAGGGGTGGTCGGTGGCGGGCGCGGGCACGGCTGCGGGGGCCGGTGCGGGTGCCGCCGCGCCGGTGTCCCGCGGGGTGGCCCGCACGGCCTCGCGGAAACTGCCGAAGCGGGCCGTGCGCGCCCGGGTGTCCTCGGCGGAGGGCGCCGGGCGGTCCCCGGTGTCCCGCTCGGCGCTCCGGGCGTGCTCGGCGGCGGCGAGAGTACGTCCCCGGCGGCGCTTGGGCAGCTCCGCGGGCGGCTCACCGCCGCCGTGCCCCCCGGGGTGCCGGGGCCGGCCGGGGTCCGAGCCGGTGGCCTGCTCGGAGGGGGAACCGGCCGGTGCGTGGGTGTGTTCGGGTGGCGTACCGGTCCCGCCGGTCGGGTTCTGGGGATACGTGCCCGCGGTGCCGGTCCGTTCCCGGGCGGGCCCGGTCGCGGTGGCCGGCGGCTCCTGCGCCGGTCCGCCCGCGGGGACGGCAGGGACCCCGGACGGGACCGGCGGGAAGTCCCCCGGCAGCGCCGCACCGCCGGTGGGGACGGGAGTCTCGGTGCCGGCGCCGGTCAGGAGGTCCTGGGGGATGAGCATCAGCACCCCCGTGCCGCCGCGCGCGGAGGGCCGGAAGGACACCTTCAGGCCGTACTTGCGCGAGAGCCGGCCCACCACGGCGAGCCCCAGCCGGGTGCCGGCCAGCCCGCCGAGCCCCGAGGTCTCGCCGGCGACCGCCTGCTGCGCCCGCCGCAACTGGACGTCGCCCATCACCAGCCCGCTGTCCTCCACGGACACGATGACGCCGGCCGGCACCTGCTCGACGTAGACGTGCACCTCGGCGGTCGGCGGTGAGAAGTTCGCCGCGTTGTCGAGGAGTTCGGCCAGTGCGTGCATCACGCCCTCGGCGGCGTGACCGGCGACGGCGGCCGCACTGGTCGAGTGCACGCGCACCCGCTGGTAGCCGGCGATCCGCCCCATCGCCCCGCGCAGGATCGACTCCATGCCGATGGGCCGCGCCCAGCGCCGCCCGGACCGGGCGCCCGCGAGAACGGCGACGGAGTCGGCGAGCCGGCCCGCCTGCGCGGTGCGGTGGTCGAGGTGGAGCAGGTCGGCGAGGACGTCCTCGCCGCTGTGCCGTTCCTCCATCGCGCGCAGGTCGGCGAGCATGCCGGTGGCCAGCGCCTGCATCCGGCCGGCCGCGTTGCCGGTCGCGGAGAGGGCGGCTTTGCGCTCACCGGCGGCCCTGTCGAGCCGCGCCCGCAGCCGGGCGGTCTCGGCGCCGAGCCGGGTGACCTCCTCGGCCCGCTGCTCCAGCAGCCGCTCCCGCTCCCGCTCCCATGCCGCGACCGATGCGTCCCGTTCGCGCGCCGACTCCTCCAGGAGCAGCGTCCGCTCCCGCTCGAACCCGGCCAGGAGCCGCGCCCGTTCCCGCTCGGACTCCGCGGCGAGCCGGGCCTGTTCGCCGGCGGCCTCGCCGCGCAGCCGCTGCTGTTCCCGGCGCAGCGCCTCGGTCAGCCGTACCTGTTCCTGGCCGAGCCGGCCCGTCTCCGCGGTGGCCGCGTCCAGTCGGCGGCGCAGCAGCCGGGCGGAGCGCAGGCCGTGGACGGCGGCGGTCACCGCCGCGCAGAGCACGAGGGCCGCGGCGCTGGCCCCCAGGCCCAGGGACAGCCGTACCGAGGAAGGGGCCGCCGCCACGGCTCCGCCCACGGCCAGGGCGCACACCACCGAGCACGGCAGGGTCACGGCGGCGAACGTACGCGGGGCGGTCCGGTCGCCGGAGCGGGCGGGGGCGGTCATCAATCGGGTCCTCGCCAGGCCGCCGCGGCGGCCCTCGTGTCGGCTTACGGGGGAGCGGCGAGCGGGCACTTGTCACGCAGCGCTCAACCGGCGATCACTATACGAGACTTGACGATTGGTCTGGGAAGGGTCTCGCCCAAAGATTGTCTTCGTCTTCCGCTGCAAAGCGGTATAACCGGGGCATGATTTACCACGCTGTGACGTCCGTGGAGTGGAACGCCCGCCCCGACCGTCCGTACGCCCCCGCTTCCCTCCCGGACGACGGTTTCGTCCACTGCTCTCCCGACGAGGAGACGACGCTGGCCGTCATCGACGCCTTCTACCGGACCGCACCGCGACCGCTGCTGGTACTGGTCCTCGACGAGAAGCGGCTCACCGCCCGGGTGGAGTGGGAGGCGGCGGTCCCCGCCGCGCCGCCCGGGGTCGCCGCGGACACCCTCTTCCCCCACGTGTTCGGACCCCTCGACCGCGACGCCGTCGAGCGCGTCCTGACGGTCCGGTGGGACGCGGACGGCCGGGCGGCGGGCTTGGCGCAGGCGGGCCCGGGACAGCCGGACTGAGCCCCCGGCCGGGCGGAGCACCGGCGCCCGGCAGCCGGCCGAAGGGTCCGGCGGGCCGGCCGTCTCACGGCAGCCCGCCCTTCTCGCAGACGAGCCGGGCGACGTCCCGGAGCTTGATGTTGTGGTCCTGGGAGTAGCGGCGCAGGACCTCGAAGGCTCGTTCCTCGCTCACCCGGTGTCTGCCCATGAGGATGCCCATCGCCTCACCGATGGTGTGCCGGGTGCCGATGGCCTGCTGCAACTGGGCGTGGGTGCGCGCGCTGGAGAAGGCCACCGCCGCGTGCGAGGCGAGCAGCCAGCCCGCGGTCTCGCTCGCCTCGGTGAAGACGCCGGGGCGCCGGGAGTAGAAGTTCAGCGCGCCCAGGTCCTCGTCCTCCGTGTAGAGGAGGATGCCCATCATGCTGCCGAGGCCCAGCTCGCGCGCCTCGGGGACGTAGGCGGGCCAGCGCACCGCCTCGTCGGTGAAGTCGAAGATCCGGAACATCCGCTCCCCGGTGGAGGTGCGGGCCGCGTCGAAGCAGGGCCCCTCCCCGAGGCGGCCCTGCAGCCGGTCGCTGTCGACGACCAGTTGCTCGGTCGGCGCGAGCGACTGGATGCCCTTGTCGCGCAGCAAGAGGATGCCGGCCGCGTCGCAGCCCTCGACCAGCTCGACGGCCGCGTCCGTGATCCGCTGGAGGGTGCCGTTCACCGTCTCCTGCGCCAGCAGGTCCCGGGACAGCCCTGCCATCCGCTCCGCGAACGTCCGCCAGTCCACGTGATGCTCCTCGCTGCCGCTAGCGATGGACGCGGGGCCTGCCGTCCGGACGGGCCCCAGGCCCCCAGCATGCCGGGGCCGGTCCCCCTGCGCCTGCCCAGAACCCGGCGCGGCAGGCTCGGCGGAGGGGGCGACCCCCTGCCCGGCCCACGAGGCGGCGCAGCACGGCGCGACGCGGCGCGGGAGGCTCAGCCGTCCCCGGCCGCGTCACCGTCCACGGCCGCGTCACCGTCCACGGACTCGCGCAGCCGGGCGCTGGCCATCCGCATGTGCTCGGCCATCGCCCGGTCGGCGGCCTCCGGGTCGCGGGCCCGGATCGCCTCCAGTACGGCGTCGTGCTCGCAGAGCGTGCCGCCGACCGTGCCCTCGATGTCGCTGACCCGCTCCATCCACACCTGGAGCAGCGCGCGGATGCTGTGCAGGATGTCGGTGAGGACGCTGTTGCGGGCGATCCGGGCGCACTCCAGGTGGAAGGCGATGTCCGCGTCGATGAAGGCGGTGACGTCGCCGCCCGCCTCCCGCATGTGCCCCAGATGCGCCTCCAGGCGGGCCACGTCGGCGTCGGTGGCTCGTTCGGCGGCCAGCCGGGCCGAGACCGCCTCCAGGTAGGTGCGCACCTCCACCAGGTCCTGGGTGCGGCGCTGGCCCAGCATCAGCCCCCAGTTGATCGCCCGGGGCAGGAACTCGGAGGTGCCCTCGCGCACGTAGGAGCCGGAGCCGGGGCGGATCTCGATGATGCCGAGGACGTCCAGCGCGGACAGCGCGCCGCGGACGCTGGAGCGGGCCACCCCGAGCGCTTCGGCGAGCTGGCGTTCGGCGGGCAGCCGGGTGCCGGGCTTGATGTCCCCGGCCGAGAGGTGGTCGAGGAGCCGCTTGGCGACCTCGCTCACGGAGGACTCGCGCACCACGGGACGGAGCAGCCGCGCCAGGTCGGGGGCGGCGTCCGAGGACTGCTGAGCAGGCTGACTGGTCACGGTCACCAGTCAACCAGATGGGCTCGCACGCGACTGACCAGGCAGTTCATCGTCCACATGGGTGCGGTTTGTCAAGAGTTGGGGGGCGCCAGAAGCTATGATCGTCGCCACACTGGTAAATTGGTGACCAATTTGCCGAGGCGGCATAGCGTGAAGGCGATCCGGTGGGCCGCCCCTCGTGGCGGACCGCCGGCGTGACCGACCCCGGACGGAGCTGTCCGGGCGAGCCGAGGAGTCGCCATGGGTGCCGACGCGCCATCCGCGGCAGTCGAGAGAACTGCCATCAAGAAGGTCTCAGTCCGCCTCGTGCCGTTCGTGGCACTGATGTTCTTCGTGAACTATCTGGACCGTACGGCCGTCTCGTTCGCCGAACCGAACGGAATGGGCCAGGACCTGGCCCTGACGGCCGCCCAGTTCGGGTTCGCCTCCGGGATCTTCTTCCTCGGTTACATCGTGCTCGAGGTTCCCAGCAACATGGCCCTGCACCGCTTCGGAGCCCGCCGCTGGCTGGCCCGGATCATGGTGACCTGGGGCATCGTCTCCCTGCTGTTCACCTGGGTGAGCAGCAGCGGGCAGCTCTACGGACTGCGCTTCCTGCTCGGCGTCGCCGAGGCCGGCTTCTTCCCCGGCGCGATCCTGTTCCTGAGCCAGTGGGTGCCCTCCCGGCACCGCACCAAGATCCTCGGGCTGTTCTACCTGGCCCAGCCGCTGACCACGGTCTTCGGCGCCCCGCTCGCGGGCTGGCTGATCGGCCGCCACGGCCTGTTCGGCCTGGAGGGCTGGCGGGTGATGTTCCTCTTCGTCTCGATCCCCGCGATCGTCCTCGGCGTCGTCGCCTGGTTCTACCTGATCGACAAGCCCGCCGACGCCAAGTGGCTGACCGCCGCCGAGCGCGACTGGCTGACGAGGGAACTCGCCGCCGAGAACGCCCGGAAGACCGGCCACGAGAGCAAGCACGCCAAGGGCGACCTCAGGACCGCGTTCACCAGCGGCCGGGTGTGGGTCCTCGCCATGGTCTACTTCGGCTTCGTCTACGGGCTCTACGCCCTCGCGTTCTTCCTGCCGACGATCATCAACGGCTTCCAGGAGCAGTACGACACCACGTTCACCGTGATGGACAAGGCGTGGATCACCGCGATCCCGTACCTGCCCGCCGCGATCGTGCTGTTCTTCTGGAGCCGGCACGCCACCCGGCACGGCACCCGCACCTGGCACGTGGCCGGCCCGGCCGTCGTCGGCGGACTCTCCATCCCGCTCGCCCTCTACATGGGCTCGCCGACCGCCACCGTCGCCGTGATCACCGTGACCGCCTGCGCGATCTTCGCCGCCCTGCCGGTCTTCTGGTCGGTGCCCTCGCGCTTCCTGACCGGAGCCGCCGCAGCGGCCGGCATCGCCCTGATCAACACGGCCGGCAACATCGCCGGCTTCGCCTCCAGCTACATCACCGGCTGGCTGAAGGACTGGACCGGCGCCTACTACGTACCGCTCTACCTGGTCGGCTTCTTCATGCTGCTCTCCGCCGCCCTGATGGTCTGGATCTCCGCCCGCCACCGCACCGACGACCCGGCCTCCGACGCCACGCACAAGCCCATGGAGGCCCTGCGATGACCCGCCTGTTCAACGACCCCGCCGCCTTCGCCGACGAAGCGCTGGAAGGCTTCGCCGCCGCCCACCGGCGCTGGGTGCGCCCGGTCACCGGCGGCGTGGTCCGGGCCGCCGCCACCCCCGCCGGGCAGGTCGCGGTCGTCATCGGCGGCGGTTCCGGCCACTACCCGGCCTTCTCCGGACTGGTCGGCCGGGGCCTCGCGCACGGCGCGGCGGTCGGCAACGTCTTCGCCTCGCCCTCCGCCCAGCAGATCCGCTCGGTGGCCCGCGCCGCGGACGGCGGCGCCGGTGTGCTGCTGATGTACGGCAACTACGCGGGCGATGTCCTGCACTTCGGCCAAGCCGCCGAGCGCCTCACCGCCGACGGCGTCGAGACGGTGACGTACGCCGTCGCCGACGACATCTCCAGCGCCGCGCCCGGCGAGGCGGCGAAGCGTCGCGGCATCGCCGGTGACCTGCCCGTCTTCAAGGCGGCCGCGGTCGCGGCCGAACAGGGTCTGCCGCTGGCCCAGGTGGCGTCCGTGGCCCGGCGCGCGGGCGAGCGCACCCGCTCCTTCGGCATCGCCTTCTCCGGCTGCACGCTCCCCGGCGCCGACCACCCCCTGTTCACCGTTCCCGAGGCCCGGATGGCCGTCGGTCTCGGCATCCACGGCGAACCGGGTATCGGGGAGCAGTCCCTGCCCACCGCCGACGAGGCCGCCCGCCTGCTGGTCGACACCCTCCTGAAGGAACTCCCGGTCGACGTCCCGGCCCCCGGCGGGCAGCGCGCCGCCGTCATCCTCAACGGCCTGGGCTCGGTCAAGTACGAGGAGCTGTTCGTCGTCTACCGCAAGGTCGCGGCCCTCCTGGAGGAGGCCGGGGTCACCGTCGTCGACCCCGAGGTCGGCGAACTCGTCACCAGCTTCGACATGGCCGGTGTCTCGCTCACCCTGACCTGGCTGGACGAGCGCCTCGAAGAACTGTGGCGGGCCCCCGCCGACACCCCCGCCTACCGCAAGGGCGCCCTCGGCGAGCCCGGCCCCGCGTCCGAGCCCGCCGCCCCGGTCCGCGCCGCCGAGGAGACGGAGCAGCCGGCCGTCCCCGAAGCCTCCGAGGCGTCCCGGCAGGCCGCCACCACCGTCCTCGCCGCGCTGGCCGCGCTGGCCGCCACCGTCGACGCCCACGAGGACGAACTCGGCCGTATCGACGCGGTGGCCGGCGACGGCGACCACGGCATCGGCATGCGGCGCGGCTCCACCGCCGCCCTCCGGGCCGCCCGGGCCGCCCAGGAACGGGGCGCCGGCGCGGGCACCGTCCTCATTCACGCCGCGGACGCCTGGGCGGACCGGGCGGGCGGCACCTCCGGCGCCCTGTGGGGCACCGTCCTGCGTGCGGTCGGCGCCGCCCTGGGCGACCGGGACGCCCCCACCGCCGGCCGGGTCGCCGAGGGCGTGGCGGAAGCCTCCGCCGCGGTACGGCGGCTGGGCGGCGCCGAGGTCGGTGACAAGACCATGGTCGACGTCCTCGTGCCCTTCGCCGACACCCTCACCGCGGCCGTCGCCGCCGGCGCCGGTCTCACCGGTGCCTGGGACCGGGCGGCCGGCGCCGCCACCGAGGCCGCCGCCGCCACCGCAGCCCTGCTGCCCCGCAAGGGCCGGGCCCGGCCGCACGCCGAGAAGTCCCTCGGCACCCCGGACGCGGGCGCCCACTCCCTCGCCCTGATCACCCGCGCCGTCCACGGCGCCCTCCTCGACCACCCCCACGACCAGTACTGAGGAAAAGCGCACGATGACTCAGAAAACCGAGCACACCGGAAACACCGGAAACACCGACAAGCTGCGTATCGTCGTCGGCTGCGACGACGCCGGTCACCAGTACAAGGAAGCCCTCAAGCGGGATCTGCTCGACAGCCCCCTGGTCGCCGAGGTCACCGACGTCGGCGTCGACGCCGACGGGCACACCGCCTACCCCAAGGTCGCCATCGCCGCCGCCGAGCTGGTCGCCCGCGGCGAAGCGGACCGCGCCCTGCTGGTCTGCGGCACCGGCCTCGGTGTCGCCATCGCCGCCAACAAGGTCAAGGGCGTCCGCGCCGTCACCGCCCACGACTCCTTCTCCGTGGAGCGGGCGGTCCTCTCCAACAACGCGCAGGTCCTCACCTTCGGGCAGCGCGTCATCGGCCTCGAACTCGCCCGCCGCCTCGCCGCCGAATGGCTGACCTACCGCTTCGACGCGACCTCCGCGTCCGCCGCCAAGGTCCAGCTCATGTCCGACTACGAAGACAGCTCCGACAGCTCCGAAAGCTCCGACAGTTCCGACCCCTCCGGCGCCGAGGCCGCCGCCTGATGTCCCGCCCCATCACCGCACCCGTCCTGCTGGGGGTGAGCCTGAAGATGTACTTCGGCCACCACCAGACCCTCAACTGGGCCCGCCGGATCGCGGCCCTGGCCGAGCGCCACCCGGCCGTCACCTCGGGCGCCGCCCGCCTGTTCGTCCTCCCGGCCTTCCCCGCCCTGGTCCCGGCGGCCGGCCTCCTCACCCCCTACGGCGTGGAGATCGGCGCCCAGGACCTCGCCACCGAGGACAGCGGCCCGTACACCGGCGAGGTCGGCGGCCCGACCCTGAAGGAGATCGGCTGCCGCTACGCCGAGGTCGGCCACGCCGAGCGCCGCCGGCTGTACGGCGAGGGCGACACGGTCGTCGCCGCCAAGACCGCCGCCGCCCTGCGCAACGGCCTCACCCCGGTGCTCTGCGTCGGCGAACGCGACGCGGCCGGCCCGGCGGTGGCCGCCGAGCGCACCGTCGCCGAGGCCGCCCGCCTGCTGCACGGCCTGGCCGGCGCGGTCGTCCTCGCCTATGAGCCGCAGTGGGCGATCGGCGCCCCCGAACCGGCCGGTGCCGACCACATCGCGACGGTCTGCACCGCCCTGCGAAGCTGGCTCGACACCCGTCCGGAGCACGCCGGTTCCACCGTCGTCTACGGCGGCAGCGCCGGCCCCGGTCTGCTGACCCGGCTCGGCGGCACGGCCGAGGGCCTCTTCCTCGGCCGGTTCGCCCACGACCCGGCCGGCGTCGAGGCCATCCTCGACGAGATCCGCACCCCGGCCCCCGCGGCGGTGGCGTGATGGCCCACGGCATCAGCACCTACGCCTACTTCTGGCGGATCTCCGCCCGCGCGCCGCGGCCGATGACGCTGACCGCGATGCTGGAGGACACCGCCGCGCTCGGCGGCCGGGTCTTCCAGATCTGCGACTACGCGCCCGTCGAGTCCTACGACCGGGCCCAGCTCGCCGACGTCCGCGCCACCGCGCACGGCCTCGGCCTCACCCTGGAACTGGGCACCCGCGGCGTACGCACCGCACACCTGCGCAAGTACCTCGACATGGCGGCCGAACTGGACGTCACCCTGGTCCGCTCGATGCTCCACACCGCCGACCACCGGCCGGACGTCACCGAGGCGGTGACCCTGCTGGAGGAGTCCGTGCCCCGGTACGCCGACGCCGGTGTCACCCTCGGCCTGGAGACCTACGAACAGGTCGCCACCGACGACCTGCTGACCGTCGTACGCGACGTCGGCAGCGAGCACCTCGGCATCGTCCTCGACCCGGGCAACAGCGTCGCCCGGCTGGAACGCCCCGTCGACGTGGTGGCCGCCGCCGCGCCGTACACGGTCAACATCCACGTCAAGGACTTCGCGTTCACCCGCCGGGACGGCTGGGTCGGCTTCACCTACGCCGGCTGCCCGCTGGGCGAGGGCCTCCTGGACCACGGCGGCATGATCGCCGCCGTCCGCGAGGCCCGGGGGGACCGTGCCGTCAATCAGATCGTGGAGCACTGGCTCCCGTGGCAGGACGACGGCTTCGACGCCACCGCCCGGCTCGAACACCAGTGGACGCGACACAGCATCAACACCCTTCTGAGGAGCGAGTAATGGCCACCGAGATCCAGACCCAGGCCGGCGTCACGACCGTCGCCGTCATCGGGGCCGCCGGCAAGATGGGCCAGCGTGTCTCCGACAACCTGGTGAAGAGCGACTTCCGGGTGCTCTTCAGCGAGGCGTCCCCCAAGGGGCAGGAGCTGATCCGCGGTCTCGGCCGGGAACTGACCGAGTCCGCCGACGCCGTCGCCGAGGCCGACGTGGTCATCCTCGCCGTGCCGGACGTCGTCCTCGGCAAGGTCTCCGAGGACCTGGTGCCGCGGATGCGGCCGGGCACGGTCGTCCTCACCCTGGACCCGGCCGCCGCCTACGCCGGCCTGCTCCTCGCCCGCGAGGACATCCACTACGCCTGCGCCCACCCCTGCCACCCGTCGGTGTTCCTGGAGCGCACCACCAAGGAGGAGTGGCAGGACACCTTCGGCGGCATCGCCGCCCCGCAGGAGGTCGTCGCCGCCTACGAGGGCGGGGACGCCGCCAAGCAGGAGCTGGCCGACTCCGTCATCCGCGTGATGTACGCCCCCGTGGTCGATGTCCACTGGGTCACCGTCAAGCAGCTCGCGGTGCTGGAGCCGACCCTGGTGGAGACCATCGCCTGCATGGTCGGCGCCCTGCTGACGGAGGCGCTGCACGAGACGGTGCACACCGTCGGTGTCCCGGAGGAGGCGGCCCGCGCCATGCTCCTCGGCCACACCCAGGTCGCCCTCGCCAACACCCTCAAGGGCTCCAACCCGTTCTCCGACGCCTGCCTGATCGCCATGGACTACGGCCGTGAGTCCATCGTGCGCGACGACTGGAAGAAGGTCTTCGAGGACGACGAGCTGGACAAGGTCATCACGCGCATGCTGAAGATCAAGGAGATCAAGCGCTGATCCCGTACCGGTCCTGACACCGAAGGGCCCGGTCCAGCCGCGGCTCCATCACACAACGGAAGACGCGCCGCACCGGAGCGGTGCACAGCGCGGTGACGACCGCGGCGGCCACCACGGTGACCGCGACCTCGCCGAGCGGCCGGCCGGCCCAGTCGGCGTGGCTCCAGTGGTACTTGTTGGCGAGCTGCACGAGGAAGCCGTGCAGCAGATAGCCGTACAGCGTCCCCGCGCCCAGGGTGGTGAACCACATCCTGCGGCCCGGTACCCAGGACAGGAAGCAGGCGACCAGGACCAGCGAGCAGCCGAAGACGGCCAGCGTCATCGGCGGGCCGTACCAGCCGGGCACGCCGAGCTGCTCGGCGGCGGCGCGGTGCATGAACCACGAGTACCGGAACCAGGGCGCGATCCAGTAGGCGAACGCGAGGGCGCCGAGGAACACCGGCACGGCCGCGAGGCGCACCGCGCGGCGGCGCACCAGCCGGAAGTGCTCGGGCTTCAGGCACAGTCCCAGCACGAAGTACGGCAGGAACTGCAGGGCCCGCTGGAGGTCGAGGTCGTCGCCGATGTCCGGCGAGAGCGTGGCCAGCATGGCGACGGCCAGCGCGACCGGCAGCGGCCACCGCACGCTCTTCCAGATCGGCGTGGTCAGCCGCCAGACGAACAGCGCGGCCAGGAACCAGGTGAGGTAGAGCGGGTCCAGCAGACTGACCGGGCGGTCCGGCTCGCCGTCGGTCCACCGGGTGAAGAAGGTGTACGCCGTCTCGAAGACGACGTAGGGGATCACGACACCGGTGACCAGCCGCTTGATCCGGGCGGGGCTCGCGTCGAAGTTCCGGGAGAAGTAGCCGGAGATGACGATGAACGCGGGCATGTGGAACGCGTAGACGAGGGTGTAGAGGGCGGTGACGGCGCGGCTGCCGTCGCGCAGCGGCTCCCACGCGTGGCCCACCGCCACCAGCACGATCGCCAGGTACTTGGCGTTGTCGAAGAAGGAGTCCCGCTGCCCGGCCCGTACGGTACCGGCGCTCGCGGCGGAGGTCCGCGCGGCCGCGCGGACCTCCGCGGCCCGGGTGGTTTCCCTGGTCCGGGTGGCCTCCGTGGTCTGAGTGGTGCGCGCGGCCTCCGTCACACCGCCCCCTCCGCGTCAACTGCGGAACGCGTACTGCTGTTGACGCGTCTTACGGAAGGTGCGGATGCGATGAGGGCGGTAGGCATCTCCGGCGCCTCACCACTTTCCCGAAAAGTAAACCTCCCTCATTCCGCTTCCGGGCTACGGCACGGGCGCGGCGCCCTCCGGGGTGATCACCAGCCGCGCACCCCGGGTCCGGGCGGAGGACGGCCCGGTCTCCAGCTCCACCTCGCCCGGCTCGACGGCCGTCAGCAGCGCGCGGGTCACCGAGGCCAGGGTCCGCGCGTCCACCTCGAACACGGCCTCCCTCTCCTCGCCCGGCGCCAGGTCGAGGCGGGTGAAGCCGCGCAGCTCGCGCACCCGGGGCCAGGACGAGCCGCCGGACAGCCGCCGCAGATAGAGCTGCACGGTCTCGCGCACCGCCCGCTCCCCGGTGTTGCGCACCCGGACCCGGCAGGTCAGCGCGGGATCGCCGGGGGTGACCCGGGTCCGGGACAGCCGGGGAGCCGCGTACTCCACCGTCGTGTAGGACAGGCCGTGCCCGAAGGGGTACCGGGCGGTGGCGGGCTGGTCGGCATAGCCGCGGTAGCGGTGGTCCTTGGCGTTGTAGAACACCGGCAGGTGGGCGCCGGACCTCGGCACCGACACCGGCAGCCGCCCCTCCGGCTCCGCCCGGCCGAACAGTACGTCGGCGACGGCCCGGCCGCCCCACGGGCCCGGGTACCAGGCGCTCAGCACGGCGAGACCGGCGGCCCTGGACGTGAGGTCGGGCAGCGCGTGCGGCCGGCCCTGGAGGAGGACGACCACCATCGGCACGCCGGTCGCCCCGACCGCCTCGACCAGCGCCAGTTGCCCGTCCGGCAGCGTCAGGTCCGCGAGGTCGACGCCCTCGCCGCAGGTCATCGAGGCGGGGACACCGCTGCGGACGACGGCCGCGCCGTTGCCGTCGAAGTCGGTGTCGACGTCCCGGGCGCTGGAGCCGCCGAGGACCACCACGGCCACGTCGGCACGGGCCGCCTCGGCCGCCGCCCCGGCGATCCGCGAACGGTCGCCGCCCACCAGATCACAGCCCGGCACGTATTCCACCTCGGTGCCCGCCGGGGCGCCCTCGCGCAGACCGGCCACCACCGTGACGCCGGTCCCGGGCCGCTGCGGCGCCGTGTAGTCGCCGAGCTGCCGGACCAGCGAGTCCGCCTCGGGACCGAGGACGGCGATCCGCCGTACCGAGGCGGACAGGGGCAGCACCCCGCCCTCGTGCTCCAGCAGCGTCACCGAGGCGCGGGCGAGCCGTTCGCTCAGCTCGGGCAGGCGCGTGGGCGCCTCGCGGGGCGGCGGCCCGGCCGGCTGTTCGAAGAGCCCCAGCCGGAACTTCAGCGTCAGCACCCGCGCCACCGCCGCGTCCAGCGTGTCCTCCTTCACCAGCCCCCTGGACACCGCCTCGGCCAGCCGCGGGAAGCAGTCGTCCCACAGCCCGAGGTCGCACCCGGCGTTCAGCGCGAGGGCGCCCGCGGCCACCGGGTCCGCCGTCAGCCGGGTCAGCCGGTCCACCGCCTGCCCGTCCGCCATGACGATCCCGTCGTAGCCCCACCGCTCCCGCAGCAACTCCGTGAGCAGGCCGGCGTGGGCGACGCAGGGCAGGCCGTCGAACTCGTTGTAGGCGGCCATCACCCCCGCCGCACCGGCGCGCACTCCGGCACGGACGGCGTGCAGATGGATCTCGTGGAGTTCGCGCGCCCCCAGCTCCGTCGCCGGACTGTTGCGGCCGCCCACCGTCGCGCCCTGTCCGGCGAAGTGCTTCAGCACCACCCCGACACCCTCCCGGCCCATCCCGCGCACCAGCGCCTCGGTGAACCGGCCGGCGAGGTAGGGGTCCTCGCCGAAGCACTCCTCGGCCCGGCCCCAGCGCGCGTCGCGCAGCAGGTCGAGGGCGGAGACCAGGGCGAGATGCGCGCCCCGCGCCCGCAGACCGGCCGCGACACCGGCCGCGGCGGCCTCGTACAGCTCGGGGTCCCAGGTCGCGCCCACCGCCAGATTGACCGGCAGCACGGGGGCGTCGAGCGCCTGGTGCCCGTGCGGGGCCTCCTCCGCCAGCAGCACCGGAATGCCCAGCCGGGTGTGGTGCCGTACGTACTCCTGCACCTCGCCCGCGATCCGGGCCGCGTCCGTTCCCGTCAGGCCGTCCGCGAACCCGACGCCCGACCACGGGTCGGCGCGGTGCAGTCCGTACAGGGCGCCCATGCCGTCGAAGGCGGCCACCTCGGCGCGGAAGGCGTCGGTGAGCCGGTGCGTCCCGCCGGGACCGGCGACGCGCTCGTGGGCCTCCCAGCCGAACATGCGCTGGTTGACCTGCCCGACCTTCTCCATGAGGGTCATGCGGCCCAGCAGGTCGCGGACGCGCGCGGCCACGGGGACGTCCGGGTCCCGGTACCCGGGCCGGCCGTTCCCGGTCATATCAGCTCCAGGACGCGCACGCCGAAGGGGGCGAGCGTGATCTCACCGGCCGCCGCACCCGAGCCCGTCTCGCGCAACTCGCCGTCCGCCACCGGCCGGACCGTCACCTCCTCCTCCGCCTGACTCACCAGCCACACGAAACGCCGCCCGTCCTCGTGGACCAGTACGTCGGCGGCGACCGACGGCGTGTCCACGGACACCGGCCGCCGTACCCCCGCGACCTCGGCGAGCGCCGCGTACAGCCGGTGGGTCTCCTCCGGATTGACGCGGGCGGTGCGCGCGGCCATGTGCTCCAGCGGATAGGTGGCCAGCACCGTACGGCCCCGGCCGGTCTCCCTGACCAGCAGCGCGGGCCGGCCGTGCGCGTCCCGGGCGACCACCCGGGCCCCGCGCGGCACGACCGGCAGGTACGCCCTGCTGTCCTCGTTGCCCGCGACCGGGAAGCGCAGCACGTCCCCGGCGGCGAGCCCCCCGAAGTCCTCGGTGAACGTCATCTCCAGCACCTCGTCCCCGATCGGCTCGGCGACCCCGTACGACAGGCGCAGTTCCACCCCGAACAGTCCGTCCAGGTCGTCGAACCAGGGGCCGCGCGTCCCCGGGTGCTCGCCGGAGCAGAACGACAGGTAGACGGTGGCCCCGGCCTCGGCGCGGCGGGCGAGTTCCCGGCGGGTGCGCGTCGTGAGCTGCCGGGTGGCCGGCAGCAGGTACAGGTTCACCTCACCGGGGAGGCGGTCGGCCTCCCGGAGGAAGCCCACCGGCAGGTCGGCGGCGCGCGCGGCCACGTAGCCCTGGTGCAGGGAGGTGAAGATGAGCGGCCGGTCGGCGGGCCTGCTGTAGGGGTAGCCGCGTTCCAGGAAGGCGGGCACGACGAACGCGGCGTCGGCGTCGGTACGCCGGCAGCGGGAGAAGTCGACCGCCCGCAACGCCTCGGCGAAGTCGGCGAGTTCCCGCAGCGGGGCCTTGGGGGCGCCGGTGGAGTCGGTGATGCCGAAGTGCATCTCGAAGGGGTGGTGGTCGTAGGGCGAACGGTCCCACAGATCGTCGTAGTCCGTGTTGTTCCAGGCGATCCAGCCGGTGGCGCCGCCCAGGAGGGAGTTGTGCAGGGTCTGGCGGTAGTACACGGCCGCGTTCTCCTCGGACACGGTGTCGGTGGAGAGGCCGAACTCCTCCAGTACCACGGGCTGTCCGGTGACCGCCGCCAGTTCGCACTCGAAGGCCGCCCGGTAGTGCTGGCGGACCCGGTCGGTGTCGGAGCGGTAGACGTGCGGGCCGACGAAGTCGACGTACTCGGCGGTGTCGCGCAGCGAGAACCCGTTGTCGCGGCCGGTGACCTCGATGCCCCAGGCCCCGTCACCGAGGGAGACGGGCTGGGTGGCGCCGGCCGCGCGCACGGCGTTGCACATCGCCTGCGCCCAGGCGGTCACCACGTCGGAGGAGGGCGGGTCGACCTGGTACACGCGCCCGTATCCGGGCATCTCGTTGGTGATCAGCCAGCCGGTGACGGCCGGGTGGTCCTTGAAGCGCCGGGTCATCCGCGAGGCGAACCACGCCTGCCGGCCCACCATCCACACGTCCTCGTACAGGTCCCGGCCGCCGCGCCAGACCGGGTCCCAGTTCTCGCCGGACATGTGGCCGACGATGAACGTCGGCACCGTGCCCATGCCCAGTTCCTCGTGCGCGTCGAGGAAGTCGGCGAAGCGCTCGCAGAGCGTCTCGTCGATCCGGTGCGGCTCGGGGTGGAAGTCGGGCCAGTAGAAGAACGAGCGGGTCATCGTCAGTCCGTGCTCGCGCAGGGTCCCGAGTTCCTCGCGGACCGTCTTCGGGTCGTAGTCGCGCCACATCAGCGGACCGCCGGTACGGGACCAGAAGTTGGCGCCGAGCCAGGGCAGGACGGCGGGGTGGTGGGCGAGCTGGGCGCTGTGGCGTCGCATGGTCCCTCTCGGGTGCGGGTGCGGGTGCGGGTGCGGGTGTCTCGGGGTACGGCGGTCAGTGGGATACGGGGGGCGTGGGGTACGGGGGGGCGTGGGGTACGGGGGTCAGTGGGGTACGGGCCCGGTGGAGTCCCGGGCCACCAGGCGGGGCCGGGCGTCGAGCGGCGCCGGCTCGACCTGCTCGCCGCAGCGGGCGAGCAGCAGCCGGGCGGCGGCCGCGCCGACCCGCTGTACCTGCTGGTCGACCGTGGTCAGCCGCGGGTGCAGCCAGCGGCCGAGCGGCAGGTCGTCGTAACCGACCACGGACAGGTCGACGGGAACCCGCAGGCCGCGGCGCTGGGCGGTGCCCATGCCGCACACGGCCATGGAGTCGTTGGCGTAGACGATCGCGGTGGGCGGCTCGGCCGCGTCCAGCAGCGCCTCGGTCGCGCCCACGGCCGACGCCTCGGCGAAGTCGGTGTGCAGCACGGCGAAGGGGCGCAGGCCCCTCGCGCGCAGGGCGTCCTCGAACGCGGCCTGCCGCAGCCGGGTGTGCTGGAGGTCGGCGGGCCCGGCGACGTAGGCGATCCGCCGGTGCCCGAGGCGCAGGAGGTGGGCGGCGACCTCCCGTACACCCGCGTCCTGGTGGCCCAGGCCCACGCTCGGCACGGCCGCCGTCCGGTCGGGCGCGCCGAGCAGCACGGCGGGCAGACCCAGCCGGGCGAGGAGGGCGGGCCGGGTGTCGTCGAGCCGCGCGTCGGTCAGCACGGCGCCGTCGACCCGGCCCTCCGCCGCGAACCGCTCGTACAGGATGTTCTCCTCCGGTACGCCCGCCACCAGATGCAGTACGAGGCCGTAGCCGCGGGGCGCGAGTTCGCCCTCGATACCGGTGATCAGCTCGCTGAAGTGCGGGTCCGCGCCGAGCACGTCGGTGGGGCGGCGGACCACCAGGGCCAGGGTGCGGGTGCGGGCGCTGCGCAGGGCGGCGGCCGGCGCGTTGGGCGACCAGCCCAGCTCCGTCGCGGCGCCGAGGATGCGGCGCCTGGTCTCCTCGGAGAGCCGCCCCTTCTGGTTGAACGCCTGGGACACGGCGGCGGTCGACACCCCGGCCGCCGCCGCCACCTCCTTGATGGTGGGCCGGCGCCCCGGCCGGCGTCCCTGCCGGGGCACGGGGGCGGGCTCTCCTCCGCTGTGGAGCGCGGTCACATCTTCACCGCCCCGCTGATCAGCGCCTGCTGCATCCGCCGCTGGAGCACGGTGTACACGACCCACACCGGTACGAGGGTGAGCACCGTGCCCGCGGTGAGGACGCCGTAGTCGGTGCCCGTGATCGCCTTCAGGGTGGGCAGCGCCACCTGCACGGTCCGCTGCGCCGGGTCGGGGCCGATGATGACCAGCGAGTACAGGTACTCGTTCCAGAAGGTGAGGAAGTTCAGCAGCAGCACGGTGGCGATGCCGGGCAGGCACATCGGCGCGTACACGTGCCGCAGCACGGCGTACGTCGACGCCCCGTCCAGCCGGGCCGCCTCCTCCATCTCCCGCGGCACGGTCCGCATGAACTGCACCAGGATCACCACCGACAGCGGCATCGCGGTGGCCGGCAGGAACAGCACCATGAACGTCCGGGTGTGGAACAGCCCGGTCGCCGCGGCGAGCAGGAAGGTCGGGAACAGCGCCGCGAAGGTCGGGATCAGGAACCCCAGCGAGAAGACCTGCTCCACGACCGCGGCCGCGCGGCCGGTGGAGCGGGCCAGCGCGAACGCGGCCGGCACCGCCAGCACCAGCGTCAGCAGCAGCGCCACGCCCGTCACCAGCGCCGAGTTGACCACGGCCAGACCGAGATCGGCGCTGGTGAACGCGGTGCTGAAGTTGCCGAGGCCGAGGGAGGCCGGCAGCGCGAAAGGATGCGCGAAGATCTCGTCGTTGGACTTGAAGGCCGAGGCGAGGAAGTAGTACAGCGGCACGAGCAACAGCACCGCGTAGAGCCATGCCAGCAGGTGCGCGGGCAGCCAGCGTTTGCCGAGCTTCATGGACGGCCGCTCCGATCAGTAGGTCCAGTCATGGTCGTTTTGCCGGGGTGTCTCAGTAGTTCTGGCGGAACACCCGGCGGATGGCGAGGAGTCCGGCCAGGCCCGCCAGGAACAGCACCACCCCGACGCTCTGGCTGTAGCCGAGGTCGGCCGCGATGAACGCCTTCTGGTACACGAGGAAGGACAGGGTGGTGGACGAGGTGCCCGGACCGCCCTGCGTCAGCAGCAGCACATGCTGCGCGGAGCCGAACAGCGTCCACAGGAACTGGAGCATGGTGACCACGCCGACGTAGTCGCGGATCACCGGGAAGTGGACGCGCCACATCGTGCTCCAGTGCCCGGCCCCGTCGAGCTGCGCGGCCTCGCCGAGTTCGGCCGGGACGGAGCCGAGCCGGGCGGCGAACAGTACGGCGGTGAAGCCGATGCCGCTCCACACGTCCAGCGCGATCAGACAGGCCAGCGCGGTCGACGGCGACGCCAGCCAGGCGTCGGTGAGCGAGCCGAGCCCCACGGACTCCAGGGCCCCGTTGACCAGACCGTCCGGCGACAGCGCCGCGTAGAACACCATGGCCTTCGCCGGGGTGGAGATCAGCCCCGGGATGAACAGCAGATAGCGCAGGACGCGGTGACCGGGCGGCCGTTGGGCGACGTAGTAACCCAGCATGTACGCGCACACGATCATGATCGGCAGCGCCACCGCCAACTGCACGGCGGTGTTGCGCACCGCGTCCCAGAAGGCCGGGTCGCCGAAGACGGTGCGGAAGTTGTCCGGTCCGGCGTAGGAGACCGGCTGGAGCATGCCCGGCCAGCGCAGGGCCGCGATGACGAAGATGGCCAGCAGCGGGCCGACCATGAAGACGAGGTACCACACCAGCGCGGGTACGGCGAGGATCGTGCCGCCCTGCCGGGGCGAGGTCCGCGCGGCCGGGGCGGGTGAGGGCGGAGCGGGGCGGCGGGACGCGGTTCCGCCCGGTGTCGACGTGAGCGTCGTCATGGGTGACTCCCGTGGACTGGGTCTCGGCGGGCGAGGGGAGGGGCGGGGGGAGGGGGATGAGGTGAGGGGGCGAGGTGGGCGAGGGGGCGCGTCACACCGAGCGGTAGGCCGCCTCCAGGGTGGCCCGGACCTTCGCGGCGCTCGTGCCGCGCGTGAAGGACGTGCTGGTGGCGGTGATCAGCGGCTGGCTCGCGGCGGGCGGCACGTACACGTCGGGCAGCAGCACCTGGCTCACGTCGTCGCCCAGTCGCTGGGCGGCGGCGACCAGCGGGAAACCGGTGCTGACGGTGTCGGAGCGCAGCGCCATGTCCCGGCCGCTCTCCTCGATGAACCGCGACACGGTCTCCGGCCGGTACATGAACCGCAGGAACCGCTCGACGTGCTCGATCTTCTTCCTGCCGTTCGGACTGATCCAGAAACCGATCAGGGTGTACGTGCGCAGGATGGTCGGCTTGTCGTGGGCGGCGCCGGGGGCGAGCGGCCAGCCGCCCACCTCGGTGTGCCGGGCCACCTCCTCGGGCACCTTGGCGAGCCCCGAGGACATCTGGGAGACGATGGCGGCGGACCGGGTGTTGAACTGCGTGGTCATGGAGTCCGAGATCAGGCCCTGCGCCTTGTCGGCGAAGACCCCCGCGTCGCGCAGGGCGACGAAGTAGTCGATGCCTTCCTTGGCGCCCCGGCCGCCGAAGTCGCCGGTCGTGTAGACGTGGCGGGCCTCGTCCTCGCTCAGGAAGGTCTGGATGATCTGGGCGAGGAGCTTCTGGCCCGTCCAGTCGTTGCCGCCGACGGTGACGGGCGCGATGCCCTTCGCGCGCAGCCTCCGGGCGGCGGCGATCAGCTCGTCGCCCGTCGTGGGGATCGTGTCGACGCCCGCCCGGTCGAGCAGTTCCCGGTTGTAGGCGACCGGCCAGTTGGTGGCGAAGTACGGGAAGGCGCGGACCCGTCCCTCGCCGTCCGTCCAGGCGGTGAGCGCCTCGGGCCGTACCCGTGCGCGCAGCCCCCAGCCGTCCAGGTACTCCTTGACGTCGACGGTGGCGCCGACGTCCGTCCAGGCCAGCGTCTTGTCGTACAGGTTGACCATCACGACGTCGGCTTCCTTGCGGGCCAGCCGCGAGGTCTCGTAGACCTGCGCGAGGTCGTCGCCGTTGACCAGGTTCCTGACCTCCAGACCGGGGTTCTCCTCGCGGAACCGCTTCAGCGCGGCCAGGTAGGTGGGCGATCCCGGGGCCGTGGTGCCGAGTTGGCTGTGCACGACGAGGGTGTCGGGATCGGAGTCCGCCGCGGCCAGGGCGGAGCAGCCCGACAGGGCGGGCAGGGCGGTCGCGGCGGCGAGGCCGGAACCGGCGGCGAGAAAGCCGCGCCGAGTCAGCGGTGAGCGCACAGCGGTGGTCTCCAACCAGGCGGTTAACGAGTGGTTAATCGATGTACCAGCGAGGGTGCGAGGAATTTAGAAGGGACTTCCGCCGGGGTCAATACCTGCCGGCCATTTTCTGTGCGGCCGAGAGCGCGTCGCGCCGTGCGACAGCCAGGACAGCGTGCCGGTGGGCAACGGGCTCGGGCCGTCGGCCGTGAGGTCGCAGAGCGGCCGGGGGAGGGGCGCGGGGGGCGCCGGGGAGGCGCCCTCGGGTTCGGTCAGCTCCGGGGCCGCCGGGTCGCCGCGGTCGTCCGTCGCCATCCGCCCGTACCCTCCCGGAGCCGGCCCGCCCCGCGTGACGTACTCCACAGGATCGAACGCGACGCCGTCCCGCCCCGCCCCATCTCGCCCTCTCCCTCCCCGTCCCGCCCGTCTCGCCCTCTCCCTCCCCGTCCCGCGCCCAGGAATACAGGAATACGAAGACCGTCCCATCGGTCCGCCACTGAGGAGTCGCCGTGCTCTCCGAACAGTCCGTCCCCGTCGTCCGGGCCACCCTCCCCGCGGTCGGTGCCGCCATCGACGACAAAGCCCGGCTCTTCTACCGCAAGCTGTTCGATGCCCACCCGGAGCTGCTGAGCGACCTGTTCCTGCTCCGCCCCGCCGACGGCAGCGCCGTGCGCCCCTACCGCCCCGGCCAGTACGTCAGTGTCCAGGCCGAACTCCCGGACGGCTCCCGGCAGATACGCCAGTACAGCCTGTCCGCCGCCCCCGGCCGCCCCGAGTGGCGCATCACGGTCAAGCGGGTACGGGACGCGGACCGGCCCGAGGGCGAGGTCTCCTCCTGGCTGCACACCCACGCCCGAGTGGGCGACGTGCTCGCGGTGTCCGTGCCCTTCGGCGACCTGGCCCTGGAGGAGGGGAACGGCCCGCTGCTGCTGATCTCCGCCGGCATCGGCGTGACCCCCATGGTGGCCATGCTGGACCACCTCGTCGACGCGGGCGTGACCCGGCCGGTGACCGTCGTCCACGCCGACCGCACCCCCGCCGACCACGCCCACCGCGACGAGCAGACCCGGCTTCTCGCGGCCCTGCCGGACGCCCGGTTCCACCTCTGGTACGAGGAACCGGGCGACCTGGCGCCCCACGGCGCTTCCGCCGGGCGGGCCGACCTGACCGCCGTGGAACTGCCCGCGGACGTCACGGTCTACCTCTGCGGACCGCTGCCGTTCATGCGCGCCGTCCGCGGCGACCTGCTGCGCCGGGGAGTGCCGGCCGAGGCCGTGCACTACGAGGTCTTCGGCCCCGACCTCTGGCTCGGACGCGCGCAATAGCGGACTCGCGGACCAGCGGACCAGCGGACCCGCGGACACCCGGTGGCGGCCGGCCTTTTCCTCACGCCCGGTAACTGTCGCGCGGACGGCTCGACCAGGCGGCCCAGCGGCCCTCGCGGCGGGCGACCGCGATGTGCCGGCCGAAGCAGGCGGTGAGCCGGTCCTCGGTCAGCACCTCATCCACGGGGCCCCGGGCGAGGACCCGGCCCTCGCGCAGCAGCAGGGCGTGGCCGACGGCCGGGGACAGTTCCTCCAGGTGGTGGGTCACCGTCACCGTGGCCAGCCGCGGGCGCCCCTCGGAGAGGTGGTGCAGGGCCTCGATGAGATCCTCCCGGGAGGGTAGGTCCAGGGCGTTGAACGGCTCGTCCAGGAGGAGCAGGGCGGGATCGGCCATCAGTGCCCGGGCGATCAGGACGCGGGCCCGCTGCCCGCCCGAGCACACCCCGTACGGCCGGTCGGCCAGCTCCTTGACGCCCAGTTCGGCCAGCAGCTCGTGAGCGCGCTGCCGGACCTCGTCGTCGTACCTCCGCCACAGTGGCTGCACGGTGCCGGTGTGCCCGGTCAGGACGACGGTGTGGGCGCCGAGGTCGTCGGGCACCCGCTGGGCGGAGGTGACGTGTCCGATGCGGGTGCGCAGCTCACGGACGTCCACCCGGCCCAGCCTGCTGCCCAGCACCTCGACGGTGCCGGTCGTGGGGTGCATGAGGGCGCCGAGCAGCCGCAGCAGGGTGGTCTTGCCCGCGCCGTTCGCGCCCAGCAGGGCCCAGTGCTCCCCGGGGCGCACGGTCCAGTCGATCGCGTCCAGGATGACCTGGTCCGTGGTGTAGCGGCGGACGCCCACCTCCCTGAGCAGCACGACGGCCGCCGCCCCGCCGTCCGCCGCGTGCTCCGCGCTCTCCCCGGCCCTGGCCGCCATGGCTGCACTCCCTTCGGCTCCGGACGTCCTCGTCCACCGGAAACGGTAGGTGCATCAGCCACGTTGTTGCCGGGGTGTCCGAGTCGTGGACGGACGGTGACGGGGCCGCGCGGGAGGCCGCGCACGGCCGGGCGGCCGGGCGGGCGGGGTGCCGGACCGTCGTACGGCGTGCGCGGCCGCCCGGCCCGGTGGAGGCTGGTCACCGTGCAGCGCAGGAGTGCGCGCCGCGCGGACGGCGCAGACAGGGACGTGGAGACGGCGCTCGACGCGCTCTACACCACCCCGCCGCCGGGCTTCGTCACCTGCCGTACGGAACTCGCCGCCGAGGCCAGGAGCGCGGGCCGCGGCGACGACGCCCGGCGGCTCCGCGCCGCCCGCCGCCCCACCCTGGCGGCCTGGGCGGCCAACCTGCTGCTGCGCTCCCGGCCGCGCGAGGCGGCGGAGCTGCTGGAGCTGGGGCGGGCCCTGCGCGAGGCGTACCGCACCCTGGACGCCGTCGAGCTGAAGTCCCTGAACGCGCGGCGCAACCTCGTCACCGCGCTGTCCCGGCAGGCCGCCGAACTCGCCGACGAACGGGGACAGCGGCTCTCGGCGGCGGTCCGGCAGGAGGTCGAGTCGACCTTGAGCGCGGTACTGGCCGACCAGGAGGCCGCCGACCGGTGGGCGACGGGCCGCCTGCACGTCGCCCTCACCCCGCCGTCCGTGTTCCCCGCGGGCGACCTCACCGCGCCGCACCCGGCACGGCCCCGGAAGCCACGGGCCGCGCAAACCCCGGAACCCCGGGACGAGCGGACCGGCCCCGCGCCCCGTGCCGGGGACGAGCGGACCGGCCCCGCGCCCCGTGCCGGGGACGAGTTGGCCGAGCGGCGCCGGGCACGGCAGGAGCGACTCTCCCGGGCCCGGGAGAGTGCCGAGACGGCCACTCGGCGGCTGACCACCGCCCGTACGGAGGAATCCGCGTCGGACACCGTCCTGCGCCGGGCGCGCGAGCGCCGGGAGGCGGCCGAGGAGCGGGTCGCCGCCGCGGCACGGGAACTGCGCGAGGCCCGCGAGGAGGCCCGGCAGGCCCGCCGTGAGCAGCGGCGGGCCGAGGAGAGCCGGCACACCGCCGAACAGGAGCGGACCGCGGCCGAGCAGGAGACGCGCGAGGCCGAGCGAACGGTACGGCGCCTGGAGCCCCGCGGGCGGTGACCGTCCCCGGCTGACACCCGCCCCGCGGTGCCGGTGCCGGTGCCCGGCGCGCGCTCCGGCCCCCGTGGTGCCAGCGTGGTCGGTGCGGCACCCGGGGGCCCGGCACACGGCGGGTCCGGGAGCGGGGCCGACGGAGAGGAGCGGACGGCCATGGCACGCGCGATCTGGACCGGCGTCATCGGCTTCGGGCTGGTGAGCGTGCCGGTGGGCCTGTTCACCGCGACCGAGGACCACACGGTCCACTTCCACCAGTTGCAACGCGACACCGCCGACCGGATCCGCAACCGGCGGGTCAACGAACGCACCGGCGAGGAAGTCTCCCCCAAGGACATCGTGAAGGGCTACGAGCTGGGCGAGGGCGAGTACGTCGTGGTGGAACCCGACGAACTGGACGCGATCGCGCCCGGCCGCTCCCGCACCATCGACATCACCGACTTCGTCGACCTCGCCGCCATCGAGCCGGTGTACTTCGGCCGCACCTACTACGTGGCTCCGCGCGGCCAGGAGTACCAGAAGGTGTACGAGCTGCTGCGCGCGGCGCTGGCGGACACCGGCAAGGCCGGTGTCGCCACGGTCGTGATGCGCGCCAAGCAGTACCTGACGGTGTTGCGCGCCGAGGAGGAACTGCTCGTCCTGCAGACCCTGCACTGGGCGGACGAGGTGCGCGACCCCGGCGGCGAACTGCCGGATCTCCCCGAACAGCGGGCCGGGCGCGGCAAGGAACTCGACATGGCGGTGCGGCTGATCGACACCATGAGCGGGCCCTGGGAGCCGGACCGGTATCACGACACCTACCAGGAGAAAGTACGCGACCTGGTGCGGGACAAGGCGGCCGGCCGGGAGATCGCGGCGGCCGAGGAGGCACCCCGGGCCACCGACGTCGTCGACCTGATGGCCGTCCTGGAGGGCAGCCTCGACCAGGCGGCCCACGCCACCGGACGCGGGCCGGCGAAGAAGACCGCCGGGAAGGCCGAGGCCAGGACCAAGGCCAAGACCAAGACCAAGGGTGAGGCCAAGGGGGAGGCCGGGGCCGGCGCCGACGCGCGGCCCTCGGGACCGGCCCGTGAGCCGTCCTCCGCCCGTGAGCCGTCCTCCGCGCGGCGCCGGGCGCGGGGACGGGAGAAGCCGAGGACCGAGGGCAAGGCGGAACTCCGCCGGATGAACAAGACGGAGCTGTACCAGCGGGCCACCGAGCGGGAGGTCGCAGGCCGCTCCCGGATGAGCCGCGAAGAGCTGATCGAAGCGCTGACCGGCAAGGGCGGCGGGAGGAAGAAGAGCGCCGCCTGACACCCACGCCGACGCGTCGGTGCGACCCGCGAACGTGCCGCGGACCCGCTCACCGCAGACCCCCTCACCCGCACCGCAGGTCGATCACCCGCTCCAAGGGCTCTCCCTCCGCCCAACGACGCAGCAGCACCCCGTCGATCAGCCGGGTGCCGCTCCGCGTCCGCGCCCACCGCACGTCCCGGCCGCCGAACGTGCCGCGGTGCACGACCAGGCGTACCGGTGGTTCGTCGCCCGGCCGGCGGGCCGGGGGCGGGTCCTCGTCGGGCAGTGGCTCGGCGACGGGACGGAACGCCACCTCCAGCGACCGCCCCCGGCCGTCCCGGGCCCGCAGATGGGGCCGGACCCGTCCGCCGGACGGGGGCCGGACCGACCAGCCGTCCCGGCGCAGCATGCGGGCGACCGCCAGCGCGAGCCCTTCCGCGTCGAGCCCGGCGATCTCCTCGGCGGTGTAGCGGCCCCGGCGGCGCCGCGCCCCCGGACGGCCCTGCCGGACGCCGACCGCGACGGCCCCGGCGACCACCGCCAGCGCGGCGGACGGCACACCGGCACCGAGGACGCGGTAGCCCGCCGCGAGCCCCGCCACCGCGGCGCACACCACGAGAACCAGTCCGGTCAGTGCCGGCAACACCTCGCGCAACTCCGGCCCGTGGCGCCCCTGCGCACGCAACCGCCGCACCGCCCGCCGCCGTCGGGCCCGCCGCGACTCACGCGGTCCGGTCGTACTGCGCCACGATGTCACCGGAGCCGCCCCCCCCCGCTCCTCGCCCGTACGGAAGTACGAAGCACAACTACCCGTCTGGTGCGGGCACTTCGCAGTCCAGCCGACTTCTGGTCAGGTTTCGGCCGAACAGCGGTCGATCAGCGGCCGAAACAGTCGGCCGGGCGGGCGTTTGTCCGCGCGGTGAGGGGCAAACCGGTGTCCATGACTGATTCGAACAACGACACGGACAAGAAGACCGGCGCGGCGGCCACGGCCGCGGCCAAGGCCCGTCAGGGCGCCGACAAGGCGACCGCTCCCGCGTCGAACGCCGCGAAGAGCGCGGCCGGTGCGGCCGCGAGCAAGGCCGGTGACACGGCGTCAGCGGCGCGGTCCGGTACGGAGCGCGCGGCCGGGGCGGCCGCGGGTGCGGCGCAGAGCGCGGCCAAGGGCGTCGAGGTCGGCCGGCAGGCCATCATCACCACCTCGGGACAGGTCGCCGGCGCCGCCAGGACGGCCTGGACGGTCATCGCCAACCGCAAGCTCATCGCCGCCGGCGTGGGCGCGGGCGTGACCGCGCTGACCGCCGCGTCCTACGCGGTCGGCCGTCGCTCGGGCCGCCAGCCCCAGGGTCCCCTGACCAAGCTCACCGGCGGGCGGATCTGAGCCGGGCGACGGATCTGCGCCGGGCGACGGTATCGACGCTCAGGTCCCGGCGGCCTTCCCGCGCAGCACGCGGAACGTCGCCGGGCCGAGCGCGAGCACCCCGTCACTGAGGGGCGTGCACCGCACCCCTCCCTTGCCGCGCAGCGCGCGCTGCGCGCCGGGGCCGATGGTGACGTCCATCCAGGCGCAGGGACGCGCGGGCCGGTTCACGGCGAACTCCACCGGACCGCTACCGCAGTCCAGGGCGATCGTCGCGCCGACGAGGGAGTCGATGTCGACGCCTTCGAGCAGGACATTGCGCCGGGTGTGCCGCAGATCGGCCGCCGGGTCGATCTCCACGGGCAGGTTCGCCGCGGCCATCAAGGTCACCGCCGCGTCACGATGGGCCGGCCGCGCGTAGTAGCGGTCGCCGACCAGTCCGAGGCCGCGCCGCACCTCCACCCGCTCCACGCGTTCGTCCGGCGGACCGGGGGCGGGCCCGTCCGAGGGGCGCCCCGCCAGCCGGTGCGCGGACGACACCAGCAGTTGCCGTACCTCCACCTCGCTCACCCGGCTCACCCTACGCCGTGGCTCCCGGAAAGCCCGGCCCCGGCCGAAGGGCAGGTCACCGCCGGTCCGGGGGAAGATGGGACCGCGAGCCAGACACGATTTCGACGCGGAGGAGTGGGCGCATGCAGCACGACCGAGCCGGTGAGCCGGCCGGACCCGAGGACCTGATCGACGTCGCCCGGCTGGTGACGTCGTACTACGCGCTCCACCCGGACCCGGCCGAGCCGGACCAGCGGGTGGCGTTCGGCACGTCCGGGCACCGCGGTTCGTCGCTCAACGCGGCGTTCAACGAGGACCACATCGCCGCGACCAGCCAGGCCATCTGCGAGTACCGCAAGGCCGAGGGCACCACCGGGCCGCTCTTCCTGGGCGCCGACACCCACGCGCTGTCGGAGCCGGCCCGGGTGACCGCCCTGGAGGTGTTCGCCGCCAACGACGTCACCGTACTGATCGACGAGGGCGACGGTTACACGCCGACCCCGGCGGTCTCGCACGCCATCCTCACCCACAACCGGGGCCGCGGCTCCGGCCTCGCCGACGGCGTGGTGGTCACCCCGTCGCACAATCCGCCCGCCGACGGCGGGTTCAAGTACAACCCGCCCAGCGGCGGCCCGGCGGGCTCGGCGGCCACCTCCTGGATCCAGGACCGCGCCAACGAGATCATCGCGGCCGGGCTGAAGGACGTCCGGCGCGTGCCGTACCGCAAGGCGCTCGCCGCGCCCGGCACCGGCCGCTACGACTTCCTCGGCACCTACGTCGCCGACCTGCCGGCCGTGCTCGACCTGGACGCGATCCGGTCCGCCGGCGTGCGCATCGGCGCCGACCCGCTGGGCGGCGCGTCGGTGGCCTACTGGGGCCGGATCGCCGAGCGGCACCGCCTCGACCTGACGGTGGTCAATCCGCTGGCCGACCCCACCTGGCGGTTCATGACGCTGGACTGGGACGGCAAGATCCGGATGGACTGCTCCTCGCCGTACGCGATGGCCTCGCTCATCGCGCAGCGGGACCGGTTCGACATCGCGACCGGCAACGACGCCGACGCCGACCGGCACGGCATCGTCACCCCGGACGCCGGGCTGATGAACCCCAACCACTACCTCGCCACCGCCATCTCCTACCTGTACGCCCACCGCGACCGGTGGCCCGCCGGTGCGGGGGTGGGCAAGACACTGGTCTCCTCCGGCATGATCGACCGGGTCGCCGCCGACCTGGGCCGCCCGCTGGTCGAAGTACCCGTGGGATTCAAGTGGTTCGTGGACGGGCTGGTCGACGGCTCGCTCGGGTTCGGCGGCGAGGAGAGCGCCGGGGCGTCCTTCCTGCGGCGGGACGGTTCGGTGTGGACCACCGACAAGGACGGCATCATCCTGGCGCTGCTCGCCTCCGAGATCACCGCCGTCACCGGCAAAACCCCCTCCGAGCACTACGCGGCGCTCGTCGAGCGGTTCGGCGCCCCCGCCTACGCCCGCATCGACGCCCCGGCCACCCGCGAGGAGAAGGCCCGCCTCGCCAAGCTGTCCCCGGCGCAGGTCACCGCCGACACCCTGGCGGGGGAGCCGGTGACACAGGTGCTCACCGAGGCGCCCGGCAACGGCGCGGCCATCGGCGGGATCAAGGTGGCCACCGAGAACGCCTGGTTCGCGGCCCGCCCCTCGGGCACCGAGGACGTCTACAAGATCTACGGCGAGTCCTTCCGGGGGCCGGACCACCTCAAGCAGGTGCAGGACGAGGCGAAGGACGTCGTCCTCGCCGCCCTGACCGGCTGACCCCGCCCGCGTCGAACGGCGCCGCCGACCGTGCCCAGGCACCGTCGGCGGCGCCTTTTCACGTGCGTTCATTGAACGATTCAATCCGCCTCGCATTCCCCGAGGCCGGAATTGTGGCATCGTCAGCACCGCCCTGACCAGCTATGAAATGCTCCCACTTGATCTTTCTCTGTGCGAACTCTTGACGCTTCTTGTGCCCCCACTTACCGTCTCCGGCGACGAACTTAAACGTTTCAACGTTTCGAAGATTGCGCTGTCCGTTCGAAGGAGCACGGCACGTTGTCCGCACACCGCGAACCCCTCGGACCCTCCCGCCGGGGCGTCCTCACCGCCGCGTCCGCCGCGGCGGCCGTCACCGTCCTGCCGTCCCCCGCCGGGGCGTCGGCCGCCGCCGGGCCCGCCGCGGACCCGGCCGACGCCCCGGCCGCCGGGTCCGCGGCGGAGCGCCGCCCGGTCCTCGCCCCCTTCGGCCTGTCCGAGGTGCGCCTCCTCGACGGCCCGTTCCTCGCCAACATGCGCCGCACCTGCGCCTACCTGCTCTTCGTGGACGCCGACCGGCTGCTGCACACCTTCCGCCGCAACGCCGGCCTGCCGTCCGCGGCGGAGCCCTGCGGCGGCTGGGAGGCGCCGGACGTCCAACTGCGCGGACACACCACCGGCCACCTGCTCAGCGCGCTGGCCCAGGCGCACGCGGCCACCGGCGACACCGCCTACGCCGACAAGGGCCGCGCGCTGGTCGCCGCGCTCGCCGAGTGCCAGCGGGCCGCGCCCGCCGCCGGTTTCTCCCCGGGCTACCTCTCCGCCTTCCCCGAGTCCGTCTTCGACCAGTTGGAGGCGGGCGGCAAGCCCTGGGCGCCGTACTACACCCTGCACAAGATCATGGCGGGGCTGCTCGACCAGTACCGGCTCGGCGGGAACGAGGAAGCGCTGACGGTCCTGCTGGGGATGGCCGCCTGGACCGAGGCGCGCACCGCGCCGCTGTCCCGCGAGCGGATGCAGACGGTCCTGAAGGTGGAGTTCGGCGGCATGAACGACGTGCTGAGCCGCCTCTACCTGGAGACCGGCGACCCCGCCCACCTGCGCACCGCGCTCCGCTTCGACCACGACGAGCTGTACGCCCCGCTGGCCGCCGGACGCGACGAACTGGCCGGCCGGCACGCCAACACCGAGATCGCCAAGATCGTCGGTACCGTGCCGAGCTACGAGGCGACCGGGCAGCGGCGGTACCTCACCATCGCCGACACCTTCTGGACGACCGTCGCGCGCCACCACTCGTACGCCATCGGCGGCAACTCCAACCAGGAACTCTTCGGTCCGCCCGGCGAGATCGTCAGCAGGCTCTCCGAGGTCACCTGCGAGAACTGCAACAGCTACAACATGCTCAAGCTGGGCCGGGAGCTGTTCCTGCACCGGCCCGAGCGCGCCGAGTACATGGACCACTACGAGTGGACCCTGTACAACCAGATGCTCGCCGAGCAGGACCCCGACTCCGCACACGGCTTCGTCACCTACTACACGGGGCTGTGGGCCGGTTCGCGGCGCGAGCCCAAGGGCGGACTCGGCGCGGCGCCGGGCAGTTACAGCGGCGACTACGACAACTTCTCCTGCGACCACGGCACCGGCCTGGAGACCCACACCAAGTTCGCCGACTCCGTCTACTTCCGCTCCCGCGCCCCGCACGCGCCCGCCCTGTACGTCAACCTCTTCCTCCCCTCCGAAGTGCGCTGGGCGGAGCAGGGTGTGACGATCCGTCAGGAGACCGGGTACCCGGCCACCGACCGGACCCGGCTCACGGTCACCCGCGGCCGGGCGCGCTTCGCGCTGAAGATCCGCGTCCCGGCATGGGCGGCGGACTCCGGCGGGAACGCCGTCCTCAAGGTCAACGGCGCGAAGGTCACCACCCGTCCGCGGCCGGGCAGGTACGCCACGGTGGACCGTCTCTGGCACACCGGGGACACCGTGGAACTCGTGCTGCCACGCGAGCCGGTCTGGCGGCCCGCCCCCGACAATCCGCAGGTGACATCGTTGTCCTACGGTCCGCTGGTCCTGGCGGGGGAGTACGGCGACACCGAACTGGCCACCCTGCCGGCGATCCGCCCCGCCACCCTGCGCCCGGCCGCCGGCGGCCCCGCGGTCTTCACCGCCCTCACCGGCGAACACCGCGTCACCCTGCGGCCGTTCCACGAGGTGCACCACCAGCGCTACAACGTCTACTGGGCGGTGACCCCGCGCCGCACCCGCGAACGGGAGGTGGTCCGCTACCCGCTGGGAGAGGGGACCGGCACCGCGGCCGCCGACACCACCGGCGCCTTCCCCGACGCCGGCCTGAGCGCCGGCGCCGTCTGGACCCGGGACGCCGGGAGATCCGCCGTGGCGCTGGACGGGCAGGGCGGCCACCTCGTCCTCCCGGCCGGACTGCCGAGCGGGCTGGCCGAGCTGACGGTCTCCGTATGGGTACGGGTCGACACCCTGGCCGCCTCGGCCCGCGTCTTCGATCTCGGCTACCACAAGGACACCTACCTCTTCCTCGCCGCCACCACCGGCGCGAAGCGGGCCCGTGCCGCGCTGAAGATCGCCGGCATGGAGACGGAGGACCACATCGACGCCGCCGGTCCGCTGGAGGCCGGCCGCTGGACACATGTGGCCCTCACCCTGGGCGGCGGCACCGGTGTGCTGTACCTCGACGGCGCCGAGTCCGGCCGCAACCCCGCCATGGTCTCCGGCCCCCTGCTGCTCGGCGCCACCAGCCGCAACTACCTGGGCCGCTCGCAGAACGCCACCCACCCCTACCTGCACGGCGCCGTGCGCGACTTCCGGTTGCACAACCGGGCGCTCTCCGCCGCCGAGGTGGCCCGACTGGCCGCCGGCTGACCGCCGGCCACCGCCGTACCCACCGCCCCGCTCCCGCGCCCCGCCCTGCCCGCGCACCGGATTCCACCGGTGCGCGGCACCCGGTCCCGCGCCCGCACCGGGGCCCCGGGCCGGGGAGGGGCCGCCCCGCACGGGACTCACGCGTGACACGTCGGGCCCGCCCTACCCGCTGTCCGTCACGCACGCCATACACCTCACACACGTCACGCCCGCCATACCCGTCACCGCAGCCTCACCGGCCCCCGGGCCGGGAACAGCCACGCACACAGAAGAAGGACCAGCCATGCCCGAGCCGCTGCCCGCCTCCCCGTCCGAGAGCGCCCTGTCCAGACGCCGCTTCGTGGTCGCCGCCGGTGCCGCGGGCACCGTCGCCGTGACGGGACTGCCCGCGACCGCCGCCCACGCCGCCGCCCCGGCCACCGGCTCCCGCGCGGCCACCACCGCCGCCTTCTCGGCCCGCGCCTTCACCGACCCGCCCCGGGACAGCCGCCCCACCGTCTACTGGTACTGGAACGGCCCCGTCACCCCCGAACTGGTCGACAGCCAGATGGCCGACCTGCGCTCCAAGGGCATGTACGAGGTCATCCTCTTCTCCTTCGACAACGAGGCGATGCGGCCCGCCTTCTTCACCGAGGGCTGGTTCGAGATCGTCGGGCACGTCCTGCGCACCGCCGAGCGCACCGGCATGCGGGTGTGGCTCTTCAACGACGACCACTTCCCCAGCGGCCGTGCGGGGGAGTACATCGTCCAGGGCGGCACGGTCGGCTCCCGCACCTACCGGCCCCGCCCCGACCTGCGCCTGAAGGCGCTGTGGCGGTCCACCACCGTCGTCGAGGGCCCGGCCGTGCTCGATCTGCGCCGCAGCACCGGCGTCGGCGTGCAGTCCGGTGCCCTGGTCGCCGACGCCGCGGTGCTCGCCGGCGCCGCCGTCCTGCGCGGCGGCGAGGAGTGGGCCGACTACACCGTCACCGGCAGCGCCAAGGCCGACCACACCGGCGCCGGCCTGGTCGTCCGCGCCGCCGCCGACGGCCTCGACGGCTACGCGGTCACCTTCGACCAGAGCGGTGTCGTCACCGTGCTCCGCCTCGCCCGCGACGCCGACCCGGTCCAACTGGCCCGCAGCACCCGCACCGACGGCTTCAACAAGACCAAGTTCCACACCGTGGCCGTCACCGTCCGCGGCGGCTCCCTCTCGGTCACCCTGGACGGCAAGGACAAGGGCACCGTCACCGACGACCGGTACCCGACCGGCGGCGCCGGTGTGCGGGCGGTCGGCGACGAGCGGGGCCTGTGGGACACCCTCACCGTCACCGCGGCGGACGGCACGGCGCTCCACACCTCGGCCTTCGACGACTCCGCCGCCGCCGGTGACTTCCCCGACCGCGCCTCCCTCCCCGTCCCGGCCGCCGCCGCTGCCGCCCGCCCCGCCGGTTCCACCGACGCGGCCGACGTCACCGACCTGACCAAGCGGCTCGCCGGCGGCCACACCTGGCAGGTCCCCGCCGGACGCTGGCAGGTCGACCTCTTCGGCGGCGCCCCCCTGATCGACGACACCCAGGGCTACAGCCGCTCCTACGTCGACCTGCTGGACGACGAGCCGGTGGAGCTGTTCCTCGACATCGTCCCCGGCGAGTACCACCGCCGCTTCAAGCGGTACTTCGGCAACGTCATACCCGGTTTCTGGGACGACGAGCCGTTCTTCGCCTCCGCCGAGGCCCACTTCAAGCGGCTGCCCTGGTCGCCCACCCTGGACAAGGCGCTGCGGGACGTCGGCGTGGCACCGGGTGTCGCCTACGCGGGCGCCTTCGACGACCTCGGACGCGAGGGCCGGATCGCCCGGGGCCGCTACTGGCAGGCGGTCTCCAACCGCTTCGCCCAGTACTTCCAAAAGCAGGCCCGCTGGTACGAGCAGCGCGACGTGGCCCTGATCACCAACCCGCTCTACGACGAGACCTCCCCCGCCAAGCGCGTCCCCACCACCGGCGACCTGCACAAGGTCAACCAGTGGGCGCACGTCCCCGGCGGCGACATCATCACCGCCGAGTACGTGGCCGGGGAGCAGACCATGCTGCCCCGCAACCCGGTCTCCGTCGCCCACCAGATGGGCCGCGAGCGGGCGTTGATGGAGATGTTCGGCAACATGGGCTGGCAGGTGACGCCGTCCTTCGTGCACGCCACCGTCGGCGCGCAGGCCGCCCGCGGCGTCAACCTGACCGTGCTGCACGCCCTGTGGACCGACGAGAAGGTCGTCTACTTCCCGCCGCCCTTCGGACCCCGCGCCCCCTGGTGGTGGGGGATGAAGCCGCTCGCGGAGTGGATCGGCCGGGTCATGGAGGCCGCCCGCGGCACCTCCGCCGCGCGCACCGCGCTGCTCCAGCCGCAGCGGGCCGCCGAGCAGTGGTCCGGCACCGACCGGCAGGGCGAGGTGGACGGCGCGCTCTCCGACGCCGCCTACGCCCTGGAGCGCGCCCAGGTCGACTTCGACCTCCTGCACGAGGGCGCCCTCACCGGCGACGAGGACCTGCTCGCCCAGGCCTCGGTGCGCGGCGGCCGGCTCGTCGTCGGCGAGGCCCGCTACGACCTCGTCGTCCTGCCCCTGACGCCCACCCTGGACGCGGCCGGCGTCCGCGCCCTCGGCTCCTTCGTCCGGGCCGGCGGCACCGTCGTCGCCGTCGGCCCGCTGCCCGCCGACGACGCCGACGGCAACGACCGCTCCCTGGCCCGCGCGCTGTCCGACCTGTTCGGCGACAAGGTCCCCGGCAGCCGCCGGCTCGGCACCGGCCACACGGTCCGCGTCGCCGACGTGGCGGCGCTCGGCGCGGCGGCGCACGAGGCCGGCGCGGCCGCCGCCGTCCTCGAACCCGCGCGGGAGGCCGTCCGCGTCCTGCGCGTGACCCGCGGCACCGACACCGCGTTCCTGCTCAACAACGAGAGCGCCGAGGCCTTCGCGACCACCGCCGTCCTCCCCGCCACCGGCGCCCCCGAACTCTGGGACCCGGCGACCGGCGAGACCGCGCCCGCCCCCGTGCACCGGAGCACCAGGCGCGGCCTGCACGTGCCGCTGACCTTCGCACCGTACGAGACCCGGATCGTCGTGGTCCGCCGCTCGGGGCGCACCGCCCCGCACCTGACCGACGCGCCGCTGCCCGTCCTCGGCGTCGAACAGCGCGGCCGGGAGCTGCGCGCCACCGTCGAGGCCGGCGCGCCCGGCGTCCACCGCCTCACCGGCACCGACGGCACCCGCACCTACCGCGGCACGGTCCGGGTCACCGACGACCTGGCGGCCCTGCCCGTCACCGGCGACTGGACCCTCACCCTGGAGCACGCGGGCGCCACCCCCGTCACCGGCCCGCTCGGCAGTTGGACCGCGCACGAGCCCCTGTTCTCCGGCAGCGGCACCTACACCACCACCGTCGACGTCGACCGCTCCCGGCTCACCGGGCGACGCGTCCTGCTCGACCTCGGCGAGGTGCGCGACATCGCGTCCGTGACGGTCAACGGCACCGCGCTGGAGCCGCTGCTGTGGGCGCCGTTCGTCGTCGACGTGACCGGCGTCCTCACCCCCGGCCGCAACGAGCTGGAGGTCCGCGTCGCCAACACGCTCTCCAACGAACGCAACAAACCCCTCCCCTCCGGCCTGCTCGGCCCGGTGACGTTCCGCTTCAAGCGCCGGGTCACCGCCGGACTCACCCGTGTCTGACCACTCCGCCACCGCCACCCGCACCCGCGTTCCGAGGAGCCCCATGCCCAGACCCCGCCCGCTCCGGGGCGGCCGCCGGCCCGCCCTGGGTCCGGCCGCCGCCGTGACCGCGCTCGCCACCGTGCTGGCCGGCGCGGTCACCGCCGACGCCTCCGCCGGCACCGCCATCACCCCGGCCGGGTTGCGCACCCAGCACCTGACCGAGGCGCTCGGCATCGACGACACCACCCCCGTCCTCAGTTGGGGCGCCACCGCCCGCACCGCGAACGCCGTCCAGTCCGCCTACCGCGTCCAGGCCGCCACCTCGAAGGCGCGGCTGCGCTCCGGCCGCCCCGACCTGTGGGACTCCGGCAAGGTCGCCTCCGGCGTTCCGGAGACGACGTACGCGGGCCGCGCGCTCGGCTCCCGCACCCGGGTGTACTGGCGGGTCACACTCTGGCCGCGGGGCGGCCGCGAGCAGTCCGCCTGGAGCGGCCCCGCGGTCTTCGAGACCGGCCTGACCCGGCGGTCCGACTGGGGCGAGGCCGACTGGATCACCAACTCCGACTGGCGGCTCAGCGAGCGCACCGTCGAGCCGGTCGTCGTCAAGGTGCCCCGCACCACCGCCCGTTACGTCCGTCTGGACGTCACGAAGCTGGGCCTGCCGCTCGCGGAGAACTTCCCCGGCCTCACCCACCGGCTGCAACTGGGCGAGATCGACGTCCGGGACACCGAGACCTCCGCCACCGGCCTCGCCCGGGGCGCCGCGGTCACCGCCTCCGAGACCAACACCCTCCGCAAGACCTGGGAACCCGCCCTCGCGGTCGACGGCCTGCCCAACAGCGCCCTGCAGACCGCCGCGGGCTACTCCAGCGCCGCCCACCCGAACGCGGACGTCTCCGGCACGCCCGTCACCCTCACCCTCGACCTGAAGGCCGCCAAGACCTTCGACGAGGTGGCGCTCCACCCCCGCGCCGACGTCCTCACCGACGACGGCCGCGTCCCGCACTTCCCGGTCGACTACGCGGTGTCCGCCGGCGACGCGGCGACCGGCCCGTTCACCACCCTGCGCGAAGTGACCGGGCAGCGGCCGCCGAAGCCGTACCTGCCCTCCGGACTTCCGCTGCTCGCCGACGACTTCACGCTGCCGCGCGGGGTGCGCGGCGCCCGCCTGTACCTGGCCGGGCTCGGGGTCTACGACGCCACCGTCAACGGCGAACGGCTCGGTGACGCGGTGCTGGAACCCGCCAACACCGACTACACCGAACGCGTCCAGTACGCCACCTACGACGTCACCGACCGGCTGCGCCGCGGCGCCAACACCCTCGGTGTCGCCCTCGGCAACGGCATGGCCAACGTGGTCAGCACCGCCGACCGCTACCGCAAGCTGTACGGCAACATCAGCGACCCCAAGCTGATCGCCCGCCTGGAGGTCACCCTCGCGGACGGCAGTGTCCGCAACCTGACCAGCGGCGACGACTGGCGCACCACGCTCGGCCCGACCACGTCCTCCAACTGGTACGGCGGCGAGGACTACGACGCCCGCCGGGAGATCCCGCACTGGGACGAGCCCCGGGGCGACCGGCGCGGCTGGGACCGGGCCGTCACGGCGGCGGCGCCCGGTACCGCCGCCGACCCCGCCGAGCTGAGCGCCCGGGAGACCGAGCCCGTCGAGGTCGTCGAGACCCTCAAGAGCACGGAGGTCGACGGCGCCGAGGGCAGCCGCGTCTTCGACCTGGGCCGCAACATCGCCGGCTGGCCCGAGATCACCGTCAGCGCCCCGGCCGGCACCGCGATCCGCGTCTACCCGGCCGAGAGCCTCAAAGACGGGCACGCCTTCCAGTCCATCAGCAACGTCGGCGGCCCGCTGTGGGACAGCTACACCACCGCGGGCAGGCGGACCGCCACCTGGCACCCGTCCTTCAGCTACCACGGGTTCCGCTACCTGGAGCTGCGCGGCGTCCCCGAGGGGGCGAAGGTCTCCGTGCGCGGCAAGGTCCTGCGCACCGCCAACGCCTCCGCCGGCGAGTTCACCAGCTCCGATCCGCTCATCAACGACATCCACGGGCTGATCCGCCGGTCCATCGAGGGCAACATGATGAGCGTCCTCACCGACTGCCCCAGCCGGGAGAAGCTCGGCTGGCTGGAGCAGAACCAGTTGGTCTTCCCCGCGCTCGCCGGCAACTTCGACATGGAGGCGTACCTCCGCAAGATCGTCCGTGACATGGCGGACGCGCAGGACGCCGACGGGCTGATCCCGAGCACGGTGCCGGAGTACACCAGCCTGCCCGGCTCCTACCGCAACGAATCCAACTGGGGCGGCGCCTTCGTCCTGGTCCCCTGGCAGCTCTACACCACCTACGGCGACAAGGACACGCTGGAGACGTACTACCCGCGCATGAAGGAGTACGCGGCCTTCCTGCGCACCCAGGTCTCGGGCGGCGTCCTCGACTACGGCCTGGGCGACTGGTTCACCCCGGACCGCACCTTCCCGCGCGCGGTGGCCGGCACCTACGGCTACTGGCGGGTCGTGGACGCGCTCGCCCGTATCGCCGGCCTGCTCGGCGACGACGCCGCGGCCGACGACTACCGGGCGAAGGCCGACGAGAGCGCGAAGGCCCTGGCCGCGAAGTACTACGACACCGCCACCGGCACCTTCGGCGGCGGCGGACAGGGCGCCGAGGCGCTCGCCCTCGACATGGGCGCCTACCCGGCGGGGGAGCGGGACCGCCTGCTCGCCCACTTCACCGGAGCGGTCGAGAGCGCCGGGTACCACCTGCTGCTGGGTGAGATCTCCCTGCCGTCCGCCTTCCGCGTGCTCTCCGCCGCGGGCCGGGACGACATCGTCCACGAGATCGCCACCCAGACCACCAGCCCCAGCTACGGCTACCAGGTCGAGGCCGGCAACACCACGCTCGGCGAGTCCTGGGACGGCGGTCCCGGTCAGTCGCAGAACCACTTCATGCTCGGCGCCATCGACTCCTGGTTCACCACCCGGGTCGCCGGCCTCGACCAGACCGCCGACTCGATCGGCTACTCCGAGCTGCTCGTCGATCCCGCCGTCGAGGGCGACCTGACCTCGGCGTCCGGCTCGTACCGGACCCCGTTCGGCACCGCCCGTACCTCCTGGGAACGCGACGGCGGACGGTTCCGGCTGACCGTCGACGTCCCGGCGGGCTCCACGGCGGAGATCCACGTCCCCACCGACGGGAGCCGGCCCACCGCCGCCTCCGGAGCCGAGCTGCTGCGGGTGCGGGGCTCCGAAGCGGTCTACGAGGTCGGCTCCGGCCGGTGGAGCTTCCGCTCCACGATGCCCGGCGCCTGAGCCGCGCGCACGCGCTCTCGTGCCGGCCGGCAATCCGGGGAGTCCGGCGCGAGAGGGGTGTGTACGGGCGGGCCCGGGGCACCCGCACCCGGCGGGAAGGTACAGGGACGTGGCGGCGCGGCAAGGGACGGCCGCGCCGCCACCTGCGCCCCGGGACGCCGACCCGCACCGCCGGGCCATCCCGGACGGCCAGAAGGCCAGAGGGCCAGAGGGCCAGCGGGCCAGAAGGTCAGGCCGTCCTGACCCGGTCGTGGGCCCGGTCGTGCTTCCAGAAGCCGGAGAAGGTGATGCGGTCCTTCGGCAGTCCCGCCCGGTGCAGATGGCGGCGGCCCTCCGTGGCCAGCGTCGACTCGCCCACCACGAAGGCGTAGCCGGACGCGTCGACCGTGTCCCGGCGGCGGAGTTCCTCCAGTGCGGCGGCGCCCGGCACCGCGGTGGCGTCGTCCCGGACCACCCAGGTCACCCGGACGCCGTCCGGGGCGTCGAGGTCACGACGGTCGCCCGCCACCGGGACCTCCTGGATGACGTGTCCCACCGTGTCGCGCGGCAGCGAGCGCAGGATGCCCGCGGTCGCCGGCAGACCGGTCTCCTCGGCGATCACCAGCACCTCGGAGGCGTCACCGGGGCAGTCGAAGATGAGCCCCTGGTCGAGCAGGGCCATGGGGTCGCCGGGGCGGGCGGCACACGCCCAGATCGCCGCGTCGCCCTCGGGCTCGCCGGTCGGGCCGCAGTGCACGACGAAGTCGATGTCCAGCTCGGCCGTGTCCGCGCGGAAGTCGGCCACCGTGTAGTTGGCGCAGTGCGGCCGCACGTCCTCGGGGAGGGCGAAGTACGGCTCCCACCACTTCGAGCCCGCGAGCCGGGGCAGCTCGAACCCGTCCTGGTGCGGCAGTTGATGGAACAGCCGGAACCAGTGGTCGTAGCCCTGCCACGAGAAGTCCGCGAACTCGGCCCCGGTCACGGTCACGCGCCGCATCGAGGGGGAGAGGCGCACGCTCCTGACCACCTCGCCGCGGAACAGGGTGGGGTGCTTCGGCATCAGTCTGAGGATCTTCGCCACAGGGGAAGGTTAGCCTAACCAAACCCGGCGTTCCATCGGGTGTACGCCACGACCCGGACCGGTGGAGAATGCCGCATCCGCCCCCTCGGGGTCCCGCCCGGCGCGGCGAACCGTGCACAGGAAGGAGACGGGGTGTGCTGAACCGGCTCAACCAGGCTCTGGAACACCTTGAGGAACGGCTCGACCAGCAGGTGGACCCGGCCGAACTGGCCCGCGTCGCGGCCACCTCGGAGTACCACCTGCGCCGGCTGTTCTCCGCGCTGGCGGGCATGCCGCTCTCCGAGTACGTCCGGCGCCGCCGCCTCACCGTGGCGGGCGCGGAGGTGCTCGCGGGGGAGCGGACGCTCCTGGAGATCGCGGTGCGCTACGGCTACGGCTCGGGGGAGGCGTTCGCACGGGCGTTCCGCGCCATGCACGGCGTCGGCCCCGGCGCCGCCCGCCGTACCGGCGCCACGCTCGCCTCCCAGCCCCGGATGGCCTTCCGCCTGACCGTCGAGGGGGCCGGCAGCATGCGCTACCGCGTGGTGGACCGGCCGGCCTTCACCGTGGCCGGCCCCAGGGCCCGCGTACCCCTGGTGCACCTGGGACCCAACCAGGCGCTCGTCGACTTCGTCCGGAGCATCGAACCGGCCACCCTGGAACGCCTGGCGGAACTCTCCGACCAGGAGCCGCGCGGGACCGTCGCGGTCTGCGACGGCCTGGACCCGAGCCGGGCGGAGGGCACCGAACTCGACTACTACCACGGGGTGATCACCTCCCAGGAGCCGCCCGAGGGCACGGACACCCTGGCCGTCCCGGCCGGCACCTGGGCGGTCTTCACCACCTCGGGGCCGGCGCCGCAGGCCATCCAGGCGCTCTGGAGCGACGTGTACACGCTGTGGTTCCCGTCGAACCCCTACCGCAGCCGCCCCGGCCCCGAGATCCTGCGCACCACACTCTCGCCGGACGGGACCGGGGCCGACGCCGAACTGTGGCTCCCCGTCGAGCGGGAGCAGCCGGGGCCGGCCCCGTGCCCGGGCGGCCCCGCGGGCGCGGCGGCTCAGCCCACCGCGACCGTCAGCCCCCGGATCTCGTAACCGCCGATGGCGTCCTTGAAGGTGACGCGGGGCGCCGTGGTCATCCGGATGCCGTCGAGCGCCATGAGGCGGCTCAGGAAGACATCGGTCTCCAGGACGGCGATGTGCGCGCCGGGACACCGGTGGGGCCCGTCGCCGAACGACAGGCCCGCCCCGCTCGGTCCCGTCTCCAGCGTGCGCCGCGGCCGGACGAGAAGCGGGTCGGGGCCCACGGTCGCCGGGTCGGTGTTGGTGTCGTCGAGGAGCAGTTCGACGCACTCGCCGGGCCGTACGGCCACCGGTCCGCCGCGGGTGGGCAGTTCCAGCGCGGCCGTGGCCCGCCGGCGCAGCCGCACGACCACGGGTTCCAGCCGCAGCAGCTCCTGGAGGAGGGCGAGCCGTTCCTCCTCGTCGGCCGCGCGGTAGTGGGCCAGCAGCGCGTCGTCGGTGAACAGGTGCCACGCGGCGAGGGAGATGAACTCCCGCGTGGTGATCATGCCGGCCGCCGCGAACGTCAGGCACTCGCCCAGGATCTCCGCGTCCGAGCAGCCCTCGTCGAGGAGGTGGGAGATCAGGTCGTCGTGCGGGCGCCGCCGGTGCGCGCGGACGGCGGGCCGGACGTCGGCCAGATAGATGCGGAGCCAGTTCGTGTTCAGCCGCAGCAGCCAGTACAGGCCGCGTGCGCTGGTCAGGCCGGGTTCGCCGAACTTCTCCGGGAAGAAGCGCTCCAGCCTGCGGCGGATGTCGGGCCTGCCGTACCGCAGGCCGACGACCTCACCGACGACACCGATGGCCATGTCGAACGCCAGGTCGCCGAGGGGCGCCGCACCGGCCGCGCACAGGTGGGCCATCCGCTCCTCGGCGATGCGCACCATCAGCGCGCGGTAGCGCTCGTCCACCCGGCGGGGCGTGAAGAGGCGCGCGGTCTGCCGGCGGTGTTCGCGGTGTTCGGGGCCGTCCCGGTAGAGCACGGGCCGCCGCACGCGCGGCGGAAGTTTCTCCACCGTCTCGATGCCGAGTCCGGCCTGTACGGTGCCGGGGCCGCGCAGCAGCGCCCGCGCGACCTCGTAGTCGTGCACCTGCCAGGTGCCGTCGGCCGCTCGGCTGACCGGGCACCCCGGCCGCTCGCGTCCCCTGTCGACCTTGCGCGCGCATCCTTGACCGTCGTGCACCGGGACCTCCCCGTCCTCGACCGTGTGGCACCGAACGTAGCGGAGGTGCGGCGGCGCCGAAGGGGTGTTGCCGCGACGCGGGTCAGCGGGCCAGGAGCAGGACCAGGGCGACCGTTCCCCAGCCGAGGACGACGCCCCGCAGCACCGCGGGGCTCAGGCGGCGGCCCAGCCCGGCCCCCGTCCGGCCGCCGACCGCCGAGCCGGCCGCGACCAGCAGCACGGCGGTCCAGTCGAACTCCGCGGCGAACAGGAAGAACCCGGCGGCGACCGTGTTCACGCCGCCCACCAGCAGGGTCTTGACCGCGTTCAGGCGCTGCAGCGGCTCGTCGAGGAACGCGCCCAGCAGGGACAGGTAGACGGTGCCCTGGGAGGCGGAGAAGTAGCCGCCGTAGACGCTGGCGAGCGCCAGGCCGGCGCGGAGGGCCGGGCCGCCGTCCCGGGGTGCGGCGCGGCCGGTCCGGCCGCGCCGCCGGCGTACCCGCTCGTTGATCAGGGGCTGGAGGGCGACCAGGACGAGCGCGAGACCCACCAGCACCGGGACGATCGTGTCGAACGCCGAGGTGGGCAGCGCCAGCAGCAGCCCGGCGCCCACCAGGCCGCCCGGCAGCACCCAGGCACCGAGGCGCAGGACGCGCCGGCGCTGGCCGCGCAGCTCCCGGCGGTAGCCGATCGCGCCGCCGACCGAACCGGGGACCAGCCCGAGCGCGTTGGAGACCGTCGCGGTGACCGGCGGCAGCCCGACGGCGAGCAGGACGGGAAAGGTGACCAGCGTGCCGGAACCGACGACGGTGTTGAGGGCGCCGCCGACCACGCCGGAGAGGAGGACGGCGGCCATCTCCACCGGCGTCACGGCGTGCGCGGGGGGTACGAGGCGATCCACATGGGCGGACGTTAACCGGCGGACGCTTCGGCGCCCACCGAAACGTCCCGGCGCGGACCTTCCGGCGCCGGTGTCCCGGCGCCGGCGTCGGCGCCCGGTGGCAGGCGCCTGGTCACTCCCACAGCTCGGCGCTGTCGCAGACGCGCGCCCCCATGTTCCGTTCCATCATGCGCAGGGCGGCGTCCGCGAGGTCCCGGTGGATGTGGGCCACGGCGTCCCGGGGGACGATCACCTCGAAGTGGCGGATGTGGGCGTCGAGCGCCGAGTACAGCACGCACTGCTCGGTCACCTGCCCGGCCAGGACGAGCTGTCCGATCCCCTGCTGCTGGAGCAGATACGTCAACGGGGTCTCGAAGAAGATCGAGTGGCGTGCCTTGACGACGAACAGGGACGCGTCGTCGGGGCGCAGCGGCTCGACCAGGCCGGCGTGCGGCCCGGCGAGCGCCCGGTCCAGCATCTCACCGTGGTGCGAGCGCCACTCACCGAAGTTGTCGTTGACGTAGATCACCGGGACGTCCCGGTCCCTGGCGCGCGCGAGCAGCCGGGTCACGACCGGCACCACCCTCTCGGCCGAGGGCAGCAGCAGTTCGGCGTCCTTGTGGTCATACGTGTTGATCATGTCGATGACGACCAGCGCAGTCTTGCTCATGCTTCCCAGGGTTCCCTGGCGTCCTCGTTCGAGCGACCCGGGGCCGTCTGCCGAGGCCGCCGCCGACACCGCCGTCAAGGTCCGGTGACGCCCGTCCGGCGTAGGGGGAACGCCTCACCTGTCACCACCGGGCGTCACGACGTGCAACAGTCTGTGCATGATCTGGATGATGTGGTCACGAAACGATGAGACGCCGCGGCTCCGTCCCGCGGTCCTCCCGGGCGTCCGGACCCTTCTGGTCGCGCTGACGGCCATGCTGGCGCTGGCCCCGGCGGCGACCGCGACGGCCTCGCCCGCGGTCTCCTCCGGCCCCGACTGGGACGCCATCGCGGCCTGCGAGTCGAGCGGCAACTGGCGGGCCAACACCGGCAACGGTCACTACGGCGGGCTGCAGTTCAAGCAGTCGAGCTGGGCCGCGGCCGGTGGGCTGAGGTATGCGGCGCGCGCCGACCTCGCCACCCGCGGCGAGCAGATCGCGGTGGCCCGCCGGCTGGCCGCCCTCCAGGGCATGTCGGCCTGGGCCTGCGCCTGAGGGACGCGGAGGTGTCCAGGGGCCGCGGACCGGTGTCCGGGTGACGCGGTCCGCGGCCCGCACGGGGTGGCCCGCGCCCGACGGCATCCGGCCGTTGAGGTGGTTTCCGGCGCGGGCCCGCGTGACGGGACGGCGCCCGGGTTAACGACAAGACCATGAGTTCTGTGCGACGTCCACTCCCTTCCCGTACGGCGGCCGCGTTCTGTGCCCTGGGAACGTCCGCCCTGCTGCTGACCGCCTGCTCGGACGCCGATACGACGCGTGCCGACGTGGCCGCCGCGGCCCCGACCAGTGCGTCGGCCACCGCGACCGGCCCGTCGGCCGGCTCCGCCAGCCCCTCCGGCGGCTCCATGAGCCCCTCCGGCTCGGCGAGCCCGTCCGACACCTCCTCGTCCCTCACCGACGACCAGGCCGAACGCCGGGCCCTGGTGCCCAAGGCCAAGGTGAGCTGGGACAAGGCGGCCGAGACGGCCGTCAAGGAGGTCTCCGGTGGCAAGCTCACCGAGATCGAACTGCGGAGCGTGTCGGCCGAGGCCACCGCCGCGACCGGCTCGCCGAGCCCCAGCACCCCGAACCCCGCCCCCTCGTCGGGGGCCCCGATGTGGGCGGCCAGGGTCGCCGCGTCCGACGGCACCGTGCACGAGGTCGCCGTCGACGCCGTCACCGGCAAGGTCTTCCGCACCCAGGCCGACTCCGACCAGGACGCGGACGACAAGAGCGAGGTCGCCGACTGGCTGAGCAAGGCCGACCGGACGGCCGAACAGGCGGCGAAGACGGCGACCGACAAGACCGACGGGACCGTCACCGCGGTCGAGCTGGACCAGAACGACGCGCAGACCCTCGTCTGGTCCGTCGACGTCGTGACCACCGGCAACTGGAACAAGACCACCTACGACATCGACGCGAGCAACGGCGAGATCCTCAGCGAGGACGTCGACCGCGACTGACCCGCCGAGGAGTCGGCGTCCGGCCCGCGTCCGCGCGGACCGGACGGGACCCGCGGGCGGAGGCGAGGGCGAGTTCCGGTGCCGTACCCACGGCGGCCGCCGGGCCGCCCTCTTCGCCGTGGCCCGGCCGGTCGGCGTACGAGGCGGCCGGAACCCGTGGCCCCCGCCCCCGGCGCAAGGCGGCGCCCCGGATTGAGGGATTGGCGTTCCCCTGTGGCGGGCAGGGAGCCCTGGAATGTCATGCGCACGACTGCCTTTCCCCCACAAGGAGGTCGACCATGCACGTCCGTACTCTGACCGCCGGGCTCACCGCCGCCCTGGTGGTGACCTTCCCCCTGGCGAGCGGCCAGGCCCTGGCCGCCCCGTCCGCCCCCGCCGGCCACACCTCGGCCGCCGCCCGTGTCGTCACCTACGACGCGAGCGCCACCGCGGAGTTCCGGTCCGCCGTGGACCGGGGCGCGGCCATCTGGAACGAGAGCGTCGACGCCGTCGAACTGCGCCCGGTGACGACCGGTCAGCGCGCCAACATACGGGTCCTCGCGGACAACGGGTGGCCGCGGGCCCAGACCACCTCACTGGGCAACGGAACCGTCTACATCGGGCGGCAGGCCGTCGACCAGGGCTACGACACCATCCGCATCTCCGCCCACGAACTGGGCCACATCCTCGGTCTGCCCGACCGCAAGCCCGGCCCCTGCTCGAAGCTGATGTCCGGCTCCGCCGCGGGCACCGCGTGCACGAACCCCTACCCGGACGCGGCGGAACGGGCCGAGGTGGAGGACAACTTCGGCGCCGCCCTGACCGGGCGGACCGGCCCGTCGGCGCGGGACTCCCTGTTCGTGGACTGAACCCGCGGACGACCGTGGACCGGCGCCGGTCCACGGTCGTGACCGCCGACGGTTGACGCGAATGCCGGGCGTCGGCACGGGGCGGTCGAGGGGAAGGATCAGGACGCCGGGGTCACACCCGCCCCGTCCGCATGCCGCCTGATCCGCCTGATCCGCCCGAGCCGAACCGATCGGCCCGATCGGTTCTCCCCCTCGCCCGCCCCGCACCGCGCACCACCTGGAGACCGTATGCCTCTGCCCGCGCCCCTCGGCGGCGTCATCCCCCCGGTCCTCACCCCCCTCACGCCGACGGGGGAGGTGGACGCCGACTCGATGCGGCGGCTCACGGACCACTTGATCGGGGCAGGGGTGCACGGCCTGTTCCTGCTCGGCTCCAGCGGGGAGGCCGCCCACCTGACGGACGCCCAGCGGCTGACCGCGCTGGAGACGGCCGTGGACACCGCGGCCGGCCGGGTCCCGGTACTGGCCGGTGTCATCGACACCAGCACGCCCCGGGTCCTGGCCCGGGCCGCCGACGCCGCCCGAGCCGGCGCCGACGCCCTCGTGGCCACCGCGCCCTTCTACGCCCGCACCCACCCGGTCGAGGTCGCCGACCACTTCCGGCGCCTGCGCACCGGCGCCGGCCTGCCGCTGTTCGCGTACGACATCCCGGTCGCCGTCCACACCAAGCTGCCCCGCGGCCTGGTGCTCGACCTCGCCGCCGACGGCACCCTCGCCGGGCTGAAGGACTCCAGCGGCGACGAGGGCTCCCTGCGCCGCCTGCTGCTCGCCCTGCGCCGGACCACCAGCGGCTTCTCGGTGCTCACCGGCTCCGAACTCACCGTGGACGGCGCCCTGCTGGCGGGCGCCGACGGCGTGGTGCCCGGTCTCGGCAACGTCGACGCCGCCGGGTTCGTCCGCCTGTACGAGGCCGCGCGGGCGGGGGACTGGCCCGCGGCCCGCGCCGAACAGGACAGGCTGGCCGCCCTGTTCTCCCTCACCGAGGCGGGCGACCCCGCCCGGATGGGCGCCGGCTCCTCCGCGCTCGGCGCCTTCAAGGCCGCCGCACACCTCCTCGGCCTCCTCGACTGCCCCGCCACCGCCGCCCCGCAGGTCCCGCTGGACGAGGCCGCCGTGGCCCGGGTCCGCACCCACCTCGCCGAGGCCGGGCTGCTGTGAGCCCCCCGGGGCGGGGCCCGCCCGGCCCCGACGCGACCGCACCCCGTCCGCGGGCGGCCCGACCGCACCCCGTCCGCAGGCGACCCGTCACCCGCAGAGGACCCGCCATGCCGCCGCCCTCCCCGTCAGCCCCGCCCTGGTACCGCGAGATCACCCGGGCCAAGTGGAAAGCCTTCTTCGCCGCCTGGATCGGCTACCTCCTGGACGGTTTCGACTTCGTCCTGATCACCCTCGTCCTGACCGAGATCGCCGCCGACTTCGGCCTGTCCACCGTCGAGTCCGCGAGCCTGGTGTCCGGCGCCTTCATCACCCGCTGGCTGGGCGGCGCCGTCCTCGGCGCGCTCGGCGACCGGTTCGGCCGCAAGAGCGCCATGGTGGCCAGCATCCTGCTGTACTCCGTGGGCACCTTCGCGTGCGGCTTCGCCTGGAACTACACCAGCCTGTTCACCGCCCGGCTGCTGATCGGCCTGGGCATGGCGGGGGAGTACAGCGCCAGCGCCACCTACGTGCTGGAGAGCTGGCCCGCCCGGCTGCGCAACCGCGCCTCGGGGTTCCTCATCTCCGGCTTCTCGCTGGGCGGTGTGCTCGCCGCCGAGGTCTACGAGCACGTCGTGCCCGGCCACGGCTGGCGCTGGCTGTTCTACCTCGGCCTGTTCCCCGTGGTCGTGGCGCTCTGGGTACGCCGGAGCCTGCCCGAGGCCGACGACTGGCAGGAGCGGGTGGGCGACGCCGGCGAGCGGCCGAACCCCTTCCGGCCGCTGTTCGCCGGCCCCCGCCGGGCGACGGTCAACACCGTGCTGGCCGTCGTCGCCACCGCGTCGCTCTTCGCGGTGTTCACCCCGCTCGGCGCGGGCATGGTGCCCGCGCTCTCCGTCGTGGCGGCGGGCTGCCTGGTGGCGTTCGCCGTGCAGTTGGGCGGCCGCCGGCGGTGGCTGCTCCTGGTGGCGCTGTGCGTCACCGTCTTCTGCGCCTTCCTCTACAGTTGGCCGGTCCAGGCCCTGCTGCCCACCTACCTCAAGACCGAACTGGGCTTCACCCCCGGGCAGGTCAGCGACACCCTGTACTGGGCCGGGTTCGGCACGATGGCCGGCTGCGTCGTCGCGGGCTTCCTCGGCGACCGGTTCGGCACCCGCAAGGCGTACGGCTGCACCCTGCTGGTCGGTATCGCCTTCGTCTTCCCGGTCTTCGCCGTCCGGGACAGCCTGCTGGTGCTGGGCGTCCTGCTCTTCCTGATGCTCGCCTGCATGCAGGGGATCTCCGGGCTGCTGCCCAGGTACATCGCCGGGCACTTCCCGACCGAGACGCGCGCCGCCTCGCTGGGGTTCACCTACAACGTGGGCGCGCTGGGCGGTGCGGTGGCCCCGGTGCTGGGCGCCCGGCTCGCGTCGTCCATGTCCCTGGGCCAGTCGCTCGCCGTGCTCACCTCCACCCTGACCCTGGTGGTGATCGTGCTGATCGGCTTCGACGTGCCCAGCAGGCTCAACCGGCTCGTCGACCCGGCGGCCGTCCCCGACCACCTCGCCGCCGAGGCGGCGGTCACCGGCCCGCACGAGGTTCCGGCGCCCGAGGACCAGGGCCGGCCCCCGCCCGACCGCCGGCCCACGCCCTGACGGGGACGCCCCGCGGTCACCGGAGCGCACGCACGCGCACCGGGACCGGCGACGCGGGAGAACCCACGCCACCGGTCCCGTTCACGCGGTCACTTCCCCGACCGGCGCCCCATGATCACGCCGGTGATCACCATCGCCACGGCGACGGCGGCCAGCACCACCCCCGCGGTGCCGTCGGGGAACCAGAGCGCTGCCTGGGTCGTCACGGGCGCCTCCCGTCTCGTGAGCCGGTGTCGAAGGTTCGGATGTCCGCGTTCACCCGACGTACGCGTCCTTGGCGGCGTCGCCGACGGCATTGCCCGCCAGGGCGCAGCCGCCCGCCACGATCGCGCCGCCGATCCCGGCGCTCGCCGCGCCCACCGCGCCGGCCACGAACATGCAGGCCGACTCGGCGGCGAGGCCGCTGACCGCGCCGACCAGGTCGCCTTCGAGGGCCTTGCCGTCCCCGTTGAGGGCGTCGGTGCCCAGTTCCGTCAGGTCCTTGATGAGCAGGATCTTGTCGAGGGCGCTGAGACCGTCGGGGTCGATGCGGTTGAGCGGGTCCCCCTCGGCGTACAGGTAGGGGTTGGTCTCCTGGCCGGACGGGTCGAGCTGGGTGAAGCGTCCGATGCCCGGGTCGTAGTACCGGGCCCCGAAGTGGTAGAGGCCGGTGGGGTCCTGGTAGCCGCCGGCGAACCGGTAGGGCTGCGGCACGGATTCCTTCGTGCCGGTCCTGGGCAGGCCGCCGGGCGTGTAGGTGTAGGTGTTCACCCGTTTGCCGGACTCGTCCACCAGGCCGATGACCGAGCCCAGGACGTCGGTCAGGTAGTAGAGGCTGCGTCCCCCGGTGGAGAGCGAGTTCAGCGTGCCGTCGGGCTCCCGGACGAACTCGGTGTCCTTGCCCGCGGCCGTCTGCCCGGAGAGTCCGAGCGGCCCGTTGTGGAAGGTCGTGCCGCCCAGCCGGGTGCGTTCGCTGCTGTCGGTGCTGGCGTACTGGGCGGTGTAGGTGGTGCCGCCGGCCGCCAGCGACCTGAGCTGGTTGTGGTCGGTGTACTGCTCGTCGGTCCGGGCGGTGTCCGGCGCGGGCGCGGCGGCCGTCTCGTTGCCCGCCGCGTCGTAGGACCAGCCGGAGGTGACACCGTTGCGGGCGATGAGCTGGGAGGCGTCGTTGTAGGTGAAGGAGTTGGCCTTGCCGGGGCAGCCGGGCGAGGTGCCCTCCGAGGTGAGGTTGCCCGCCGGGTCGAAGCAGTACTGCCAGGAGGTGCGGCGGCCCGCCGGGTCGGTCTCGGCCGCGAGCGAGATCCGGCCGGTGGGGTCGTAGTCGTACGTGGTCCGGGTCTTCGCCAGGTGGTCGGTGCGGACCCGGATCTTCAGCCCGTCGAGCGACTGGTCGCCGGAGACGTAGCCGTACTCGTAGGAGAGGTTGTCGAGGATGACACCGGAGGGTGCGGTCACCTTGATGTTCTGTGGCCGCCCGGAGTTGTCCAGGGTCTGCGCCTGGACGGTGCCGCCCGGGTAGGTGGTGCGGGTGCGGTGGTCGTTGGCGTCGTACTCGTAGGCCGTCTTCTTGCCCTGCGGCCCGGTGAGCGCCGTCAGCCGGTCGGCCGCGTCCCACTCGTAGTCGGTGGTCCCGCCCGGGTCGGTGTAGGTGTCCACGTTGCCGTCGGCGGTGTAGGCCAGCACGGTCTGGGAGCCGTTCTGGAGCGTGCGGACCGTCTCCCGGCTCAGCGCGTCGAACTGGTAGCGCTGGGTGCCGGTGGCGTCCGTGCGCACCGAGAGGTTGCCGTCGCCGTCGTAGTCGTAGCTCACCGGCACCGAGCCCGTGGTCTCGACCCGCACCACCCGGTCGCGCCGGTCGTAGGTGTAGGTGATCTGCACTCCCCGTCCGTCGGTCACGGTCGCGGTGCGTCCGAGGGCGTCGTAGGTGTAGGTGGTGGGGCCCAGCGGGGCGGGCGGCGTGGCGCGCTGCAGGTTGCCCGCCGCGTCGTAGCGGAACTCGGTCCGCTTGCCGTCGGCGTCGGTGGCCGAGCAGCGCTGCCCCTGGAAGCCGCCGCAGGTGGGGGTGGCCTCGTTGTAGGTGAAGGTGCGGGTGCCCCCGCCCGCGCCGGTGGTGGCGACGGACGAGGTGTTGCCGGCGGCGTCGTACGCGAACTCGGTCTTCTCCCCGTCGGCGCCGGTGGAACTGGTCAGCCGCTCCGCCCCCGCGACCGTCTGCCAGCTCCCGGAGGACGTGGCTCCGGTGGGCAGCTCGGCCGAGGTGGGATTGTTGCGGGCGTCCCAGCCGTAGGTGGTCACGTTGCCGCCCGGGCCGCCGTTGCCGGTCCCCATGGCGTCGGTGGCGGTCTGCAGGAGACGGTTCGTGTACGTCGAGGACCGCACGTGCCCGAGCCCGTCGGTGACCTTGAGCACCTCGCCGTCCGCGTTGTGCTCGTAGACGGTGGTGTGCCCGAGCGGGTCGGTCACCTTGCTGGTGCCCTGCTCGGCCGGCGTGGCCGTGTCGTAGGCGTAGGTGTACGTCGGCCCGCTCCCGCCGCCGCTCTCCGCGTACCGGCGGACGGAGGTGACGCGGTCCGCGGTGTCGTAGGTGAAGGCGGTGGAACGCCCCTCCGGGGTGGTCACCTTGACGATCCGGCCGTCGGCGTCGTAGCCGTACGACGTCGTCTTGCCCGCGCTGTCGGTGGTGCGCAGCACGTTGCCGTGGTCCGAGGCGAGTGCGAGGCCGACGGTCCGCCCCGTGTTGTCCTCGGCCGTCCAGCGGGTGGCGGTGGGGCGGGTGAGGTCGATCCAGCGGCCGGAGCGGGTCTCGGTGAGCCTGAAGCCCGCCGCGGCGCCGCCGTCGAGGTGCGCGGTGACGGTGAGGACACCGCCGTTGGGGTCCGTGACCTCGGTGAGCCGGCCGGTGGTGTCGTAGGTGTCGGCGGCCCCTGATCCCCGGTCGGTGAGGGTGTAGGTGCCGTCGGCGTTCGCGCGGAGGTCCTTGGAGTAGCCGCCGGGGGTGGTCAGCCCGCCGTCGGCGTTCCGGGTGAACTCCACGGTGGCGCCGGTCTCGTCGTAGTGCAGGACCGAGTCCGCCCCGCTCACGTCGAGGCTGCGTTCGTACCCCAGCCACCAGGGACGGCTGATCTGACCGGCCGGGGCGTCGAAGGAGTTGTACGTCCGGGTGAGCCGGAGGGACTGGCCCACCCCGGCGATGTCGAAGTCGGTGGCGGCGAGCATCAGATTGCCGGTGGAGTAGTCGATCCGGCCGACCAGGGCGTCGGTGATCCGGAAGTTCGCTATCCGGTGCCAGGGCACCTCGCCCTGGCCGCGCGGCACGAAGGCGGCCTCGCGCGCGGCGGCCGAGGCCCCGGCGGCGGGGCGGCGGCCCTCCCGCAGCCGCCGCGACTCGCGCTCCCACCAGGCCCGTTCGGCCGCCGAGGGCGCCTCGGAGCGCATCTGGCGCGGCGGCCGGGTCACGCCGTCGCGGACCGGCGGCATCGCGGCGCGGCCGTGGTCGCGCCAGTGCGATCCGCCCGGCGCCGGGCCGGGGCCGGGCGCGGCCGCGGCGGGGACGGCGGTGGCGCCGAGGGCGAGCAGCGTGACCAGCGCGGTCAGCAGGCGTGCGCCGCGCCGGCCGGCCGGGCGGCCCCCAGGTCTCTTGTGCGGGCGTGCGAAGAACATGGTTCCCCCTGTGATGAGTCGGGCTCAGTGGTCCGTCCGCTCACTGAGCCCACTCAACGTGGCACGCTTCACTCACAACCGACCAGGGGTCCGAAATTCACGGATATATGCGGGCCAGTTACGGCCAATCTTGAGCAGGGGCAACGCGGGTGCACTCCTGCCCCACCCGTGGTGATCTGTGACGCCGCCCCGACGTCGGTCGTGTCAACTAGGCGTGATCACTTCCCTGGAAGCGTCGCTTCCGTCCCAGGCACGCCGGTAGAACGGTCCCGGACCCCATCGGCGCACCGGCCCCGCCGGTGTCCACGGGTGCACCACCGTCCCGCCCGCCACTTCGCCAGTCCGTCCGTTCTCGTACGGGACAACCCCAGGGAGCCCGCCGTGCGCACCTCTTTCCACGTCACCGCCGCCCTGTCCGCCGCCGTCGCCGTCGTGACCGTCATGGCCCCCGTGGCCGCCGCCGAACCGGACCCGTCCGGCTGTCCGAAGGAGAACTTCTGCGTCTACGCGGGTGAGGGCCAGACCGGCGCGGTGGTGCTCAGAGTCACGGACGACTGGACCGGCGGCGTCTCCGGCCGGTCCGTCTTCAACAACGGCATCCCCTTCCCCGAGGCCGACCACATACAGCTCACCTGGACGTACAACGGCGGCACCTGGGAGGACTGCCTGCACTACAACCCCGGGCCCGAGACGTACAAGCTGGACTTCGCGCCCGGGGTGACCTTCACCAAGGTGGTCTGGCGGGGCGAGTGCTGACCCGCTGGGCGGGCCCGGCGGCGGGGGGCGTCACGGCAGCGGGGTGCCGCCCGTGGCGTTGACGATCTCCGCGGTGATGAACGACGCCTCCGGCGAGGCCAGGAAGACGTAGGCCGGCGCCATCTCGGCCGGCTGGGCGGGCCGGCCCAGCGGTGCCTGCTTGCCGAACTCGACGGTGTCCGGCATCGTCGCGGGGATCAGCGGCGTCCACACCGGCCCCGGCGCGACGGCGTTGACCCGGACGCCGCGCCGGGCCAGCATCTGGGCCAGCCCCTGGGTGAAGGTGACGATGGCGCCCTTGGTCATCGCGTAGTCGAGCAGATGCGGACTCGGCTGGTACGCCTGGACGGAGGCCGAGTTGATGATGCTGCCGCCCTCCGGGATGTGCGGCAGGGCGAACTTGGACAGCCAGAACATGCCGTAGAGGTTGGTGCGCAGCACCCGGTCGAACTGCTCCGTGGAGATCGCCTCGATGCCGTCCGGCTGCGACATCTGGTACGCCGCGTTGTTCACCAGGATGTCGATGCGGCCGAACGCGTCGACGGCCCGCGCGACGAGGGCGCGGCAGTTCTCCTCCTCGCGGATGTCGCAGGGGACGGCGACCGCCCGGCGCCCGGCGTCCTCCACCAGGCGCACCGTCTCCGCCGCGTCCTCCTTCTCCTCGTCGAGGTGGGTGAAGAGGACGTCGGCCCCCTCACGGGCGAAGGCCAGCGCCACCGCCCGGCCGATCCCCGAGTCCCCTCCGGTGACGACGGCCTTGCGGCCGTCGAGCCGGCCGCTGCCCCGGTAGCTCTCCTCGCCGTGGTCCGGCGGCGGGTCCATCGGCCCGGTCCAGCCCGGGTGGGGCTGCTCCTGGGCGGGAAGATCGGGCTCCGGATACCGGTGGGCGGGGTTCTGCGGCTGGTGCACGGTGGTCGGCCCTTCTCCTCGGTCGTGCGGCTGTCCTGGGTCCTCGGCAGCGCGGTCCGGGCGGGCCCGGACCGGCACTCGGGTTCCCGGGCGAGTGCCACGGAAACGGCCCCGGGCGGCCCGTGCGGGCGCCGCGCGCCTCGGGGTGCGGGCGTGACCGGCATGTGACCGGGCGGAGCTTGCCGTACTCGCAGTAACAAGATCATCATCTGAGGTGAGAGCCTCAGGCAACTTGTCGAGGCTGTATCTCCTCCTCCCCTCATCTCCTCCCCCCCCGCCATCTCCTCCCCCCCCCGGAAATCACAGGTGTCCGCCGAGCTGAGGCCGGCCGCGCCTCCCTGTCTGCCAGGAGCCCTCCATGCAGCCGTTGAACCAGCCCCCCGCCTCCCTCGACCAGGCCCGCGAGGAGTACGAGGCGCACACCCGCCGGTGCCGTCAGTGCGCGGCGGACGGCGCTCCGTGCCCCGTCGCCAAGCACCTGCGGCGGGTGTACAACAACCTCACCCGCGCGGCCCGGCCCCGCCCCTCCGGCCGCACCCCCTCCAGATGACCCGGGGAGCCCGCTGACCAGCGCCTTCCCGTCGTGGGTGCCGTCCGCGCCGGGTGATCGAAAGGTTCCGCGCACGCCCGAGGGTGATCGGATCGGGCCGATTCCCATGCTCCGCGTTTTTCTGGGTACCCGGCTGCCGTGACGGTCGAAGCTCAGGAAGCGGGCGGATCGGATGGAAAGAGCTGCCCAGAACGGCGGCGACCGGCTTCGGGAAAGGCCGGTCTGGACCTCGGCGGTGTTCGAGGGAGTACCGGGTGACATCGCGCGGGCCCGGGAGCTGGCGCGTGCGTTCGTGACGCACCTGCGGTCCGGGTGCGGGGTGCCGGTCTCCGGCCGCGCCATGGACGTGGTGCAACTGGTGGTCAGCGAACTGCTGACGAACTCCTGCAAGTACGCGCCGGGCCCGGCCACGGTCCACCTGGAACTGGTCGACGACCGGGTGGACATCACGGTGCGGGACAGCGCTCCGGTGCTGCCGATGGCCCGCCCCGCGGACCCGGGCCGCATCGGCCAGCACGGCCTGGAGATCGTGATGGCCGTGTGCAGCAGTTTCGAGGTGGACCGGGAGCCGGTGGGCAAACGCACCACGGCCGGCGTGTCCCTGCTCGACGACCCGGGCGAGAACCCGTCCGGCCACCGCCGCTGACCCCTCCCGGGTCCGTGCGCATGGTGTGCCGGGCCTCGCCGGGCCCTGAGTGACCTGCACCGGGCCCGTCTCCGGCCGCGCCGCCGCGTCCGCGCCCGGAGGCGGCCGAACCGGCCAGGTCCGTACCCGTCCCCTTTTGAGGCTTAGCGCCGGGTGTACCTGGAAACGACTACTCCCGAACGGTTGTCGCGGTGACGGTCGACCGGCCCGGAGGGGGTCTTCTCGTGGATGTGCCCTTATATCTGAGGCCTCGGACCGAACCGCCGCTCGCCTCGTTGCTGGGGGCCGGGCCGTTCCTGCACTCGCTGGTCGACGCACTGGGATCACCGCTGAACCTGCTGCTCCCGGAGGTCATCGCCGAGAACGCCGGGCGGTTCCGCGCGGTCTACCGCCGCCACCACCTCACCGGCCGCGTCTACTTCGCGCACAAGGCGAACGGCTCCAGCGCCCTGATCCGCAGGCTCGCCGCCGAGGAACCGGCCGCCGTCGGCGTGGACGTAGCCTCCCTCGAAGAGCTGAAGCACGCCCTGAGCTGCGGTTTCACCGGGGACCGGATCATGGCCACCGGACCCAAGGACGCCGAGTTCCTGTGGCTGGCGGCCCGCACGGGAGCGACCGTCAACCTCGACTCACCCGGCGAACTGGACCAACTGGCCGCCCTGGTCCGGAAGTACGGGCCGGGCAGGACCGACGTCCTGGTACGCCTCTCCGGCTTCGAGTCGGCCGCAGGACCCGGTGGCGTCGGCACCCGGCTGCTGTCCCGCCGCAGCCGCTTCGGCACCCCCGTCGCGGACGCGGACGAACTGTGGACCGCGCTGGAACGGCACGCCGACGCCGTCCGCCTCACCGGCGTCGCCTACCACCTCGACACCACCGGCGTGGAGGAGAAGGCCCGCGCCCTGGAACGCTGTGTGCTCCTCATGGACGACTGCCGGGCACGGGGCCTCACGCCGCGCGCCGTCGACATCGGCGGCGGCTTCGGCGTCGGCTACGTCGAGGACGCGGGGGAGTGGGAGCGCTGGACCACCGCGCTCAGCGAAGCGGTGCTCGGCGCCCGCCCGCCCCTGACCTGGCGCGGCCACGGTTACGGCCTGCGCAACGAGGGCGGCACGGTACGCGGCACGGCCGCGCTCTACCCCGCCCACCGCCGAACCGCCGGCCCCGGCTACCTCGACGCGCTCCTCTCCCACACCGCCCCGGTCCTCGGCCGGCCGGCCGCCACCCTCCTCCTGGAGCACCTCCACGACCTGTACGTCGAGCCCGGCCGCGCCCTCGTCGACCAGTGCGGCCTGTCGCTGGCACGGGTGCTGGACGTGCGGCCCACCGGCGACGACCCCCGCCGGCACCTGGTGCGTCTCGGCATGAACGCGGGAGACGTCAGCCTGGAGGAGCACGGCGTCCTCGTCGACCCCGTGCTGCTGCCGCGCGGCGGACCCGAGGAGGGCCGTGCCGAGGACGGGCCGGCCGGGGTCCACCTCGTCGGCAATCTCTGTCTGGAGGCTGATCTGATCACCCGCCGCCTGGTCCACCTGCCCCGACTGCCGCGCGCCGGGGACCTGCTGGCCTTCGTCAACACCGCGGGATACGCCATGGACTTCCACGCCCACCACGCGCAACGGCAGCCGCTCGCCCGGACGGTGGCCGTCGAGGCGGACGGCGGCGACTGGCGCTGGTGCCCGGACGAGGACTACTGGCCGCTCGCACACCCGGGGGGAGTGCCGTCATGAGATACGACAGCGTCATCGAGGCCATCGGCAACACACCGCTGGTCCGCATCGACCCGGCCGTGCACGGACTGCGCCACATCGACCTCTACGCCAAACTGGAGATGCTCAACCCCTTTGGTTCCGTGAAGGACCGGCCCGCCTGGCACATGGCCCGCCCGCACCTCACCGGCGCGGCCGGCACCGACGCCACGGTGGTGGAACTCTCCAGCGGCAACACCGCCAAGGCCCTGGCCCTCCTGGCCGGTATGCACGGGCTGAAGTTCAAGAGCGTCACCAACCGGATGCGGGTCCCCGAGATCAAGGAGCTGCTCCTGCTGCTGGGCGCCGAGATCGAGGAGTTGCCGGGGCAGAGCGAGTGTCTGGACCCGATGGACACCGACGATCCGCTCACCCGCTTCCACCAGGTGCTCTCCGAACCCGGAAGCACCTACCTGCACACCGACCAGTACTTCAACCCGCGCAACGCCGAGGCGCACGCGGCCGGCACCGGACCCGAGATCGTCAAGGACCTGGACGGACGGGTCCCGGACTGGTTCGTCGCCTGCGTGGGCACGGCGGGCTCCTCCACCGGCGTCGCCCGCGTCCTGCGCGAACACGACCCCGACGTGCGCGTCCTCGGCCTGGTGGCCGACAAGTCCGACTTCATCCCCGGTATCCGCACCATCGACGAGGTCCACCAGGTCGGCCTGTTCGACCCCGCCACGTACGACACCCTCGCCGCGGTCACCTCGCAGGAGGCCATCGACGGCATGGTCACCCTCATCCGCCGCTGCGGACTGCTCTCCGGGCCGACCGGCGGCGCCGCCTACCACGGCGCGGTACGGCACCTGCGGGACGTCGACGCGGAACTGGACGGCACCGGCGAGCGGCAGAGCGCGGTCTTCATCGTGTGCGACCGCGCCGAGAGCTATCTCAGCTACGTCCGCCTGCGCCGCCCCGAACTCCTCGGCCGGCCACGCCGCGACCACCCGTCCCGGGACCTGAGCGGCACCGAGGCACGGGCGGAGGCGAAGGCGGTCGGTCCCGACGAGGCCCGGCGGTGGATCGCCGCCGGCGAGCCGCGTCCGCTCGTCGTCGACCTGCGCGGCCCGCACGCCTACGCCGCCCTGCACATCGAGGGCTCGGTCAACATCGCCGACGAACTCTTCGGAGAACTGCTGCGCGGCGGACTCCCGTTCAGCAAACGGACCCCCGTACTGCTGGCCTGCCCCGTCGGGGAGAAGTCGCTGCGCCACGCCGCGGCGCTGACCCGCCTGGGGCATCCGGACGTACGGAGCCTGGAGGGCGGCATCGTGGCCTGGCGGGACGCGGGCGCCCCGCTGGTGCGGGAGTGAGCGCGGGGTACCCGCCGCCGGGCGCGGAACCCGGGGCGCGCTGGCGCGAGCAGTTCCCCATCGTCACCGCCCATCCGGAGCTGGCGTACCTGGACAGCGCCGCCACCTCGCAGAAGCCGCAGGCCGTGCTGGACGCCGTCCAGACCTACCTGACCACCTCGAACGCCAACGCGGGCCGGGGCGCCTACCCGTGGGCCAACCGCACCACCGACCTGGTCGAACAGGCCCGGCGGCGGGTCAAGGAGTTCCTCCACGACCCCGCGCCGGACCGCTCGGCCGTCCACTTCACCAGCGGGACCAGCGAGGGCCTGCGCACCGTCGCCCGCGACTGGCTCGCGCCGCACCTCGCCGACGGCGACGAGATCCTCGTCCCGTTCGCCGACCACCGGGCCAACCTCGACCCCTGGCTGGAGGCCGCGCGGTCGCTGGCCGGGCGCGGTGTCGCGGTGCGGGTACGGGCGCTGCCCCACCAGGCGGCCTCCGGTGACTACGACCACCGTGCCCTCGCCGAGGTGATCGGTCCCCGCACCCGCTTCGTCGCCGCCACCCACGTCCACCACGTCTACGGCGGCGACATGAACGTGCACCGGCTGCGGGCCGCCGTCGGCCCCGACGTGCCGATCTGCCTGGACGCCGCCCAGAGCGTCGGCCACCTCCCCGTCCGGGTGAACGACCCGGCGCTCGACGTCGACTTCGTGGTCTTCTCCGGGCACAAGGCGATGGCCCTGCCCGGCACCGGAGCGGTGTGGGCGCGCAACGCCCGCGGACCGGTGCTGCGGCCCGCCGGCTGGCCGGGCACCCCGAACACCGTGGGCATCGTCTCGCTGCTCGCCGCCCTCGACTGGCTGGACGAGGCCGGCCCCGACCGGATCGCCCGCCACACCGCCTGGCTCACCACCCGCCTCACCGACCGCCTGCGCCGGCTCGACGCCTACGAGATCCGCGGCTGTCCCGCGAGCCTGGCGGCCGGCTCGGCGCTGCCGGCGGCGCAGCGGCGGCACGGCATCGTCACCTTCCGGCACCGCGACATCCCCTCCGACGACCTCGGGTTCATCCTCTTCGGCCACGGCTTCATGGTGCGCGCCGACAGCCTCTGCCAGGCGGGCGCGAGCGCCGAGGACGGGGCGGTCCGGGTGAGTCTGCACGTCTACAACACCGTCGAGGAGATCGACCGGCTGCTGACCGTCCTGGAGTCACTCGCCTGACCCGGTCCGGCGGCGACCCGCAGTGGTAAGTGATAACCGTTTCCACCTGTAGATTCTGCGGTGGCCCGACAGGTGCCCCGACAGGCGAGAGACGGAAGAGGTGGCGCGACCAGATGGGCGTGAGCATGGCGACGGCCAAGATGTGGGTGGAGCGCTGGGAGCGGCAGCAGCGGCGGTACGCGGTCGACCGCGAGGAACGGTTCACCGTGATCACGGACGTGGTCGAACACATCGCGGCCGGCCGCTCCCGGCCGCTCCTGCTCGACCTGGGCTGCGGCCCCGGCTCCCTCTCCGCCCGGCTCGTCCGCCGCCTGCCCGGCGCGGAGGTCGTCGCCGTCGACATGGACCCCGTACTGCTGGAGCTGGGACGCACCCACCACGCGGACGCCGCCCGCTACGTCGACGCGGTGATCGGCGCGGACGGCTGGACGCGCTCGCTGGAGCTGGTCCGCCCGGTGGACGCCGCCGTGTCGACGACCGCCCTGCACTACCTGGACGAACCCACCCTGCTGGACACCTACCGCGCCGTCGCGGCCCTGCTGCGCCCCGGCGGCGTCCTCGTCAACGGCGACCACTTCCCGCCGGCGGCCGCGCCCTGCGCCCAGATCACCGCGCAGGTCGGCCGGCGGCGCGCCGAGCGGACGGGCGGCCACCGGCACGAGGACTGGGGGTCCTGGTGGGCCGCGGCGGCCCAGGACCCCGAACTGGCCGACCTCTTCGCGCAGCGCGAGCGGCGCCGGCCGGCCCCGGGCGGGGGCGGCGGCACCGAGCAGGTCTGCGCCGCCCGGCACGCCGAGCTGTTGCGCACGGCGGGCTTCCGGCACGTCACCCCGGTCTGGCAGTTCGGCGACAGTTGCGTACTGGTGGCCGTCAAGGGCTGAGACGGCCCCCGCGGCGTCCGGTCGGGCGGACGCCGCGGGGGCCGGGCGCGCGGGAGCCGCGAGTGGGTCACGGCTTGCGGGCGACCGCCCCGTACATCGCGATGTCCTCGTCCCGGATGCCCTCCTCGCCCAGACCGTCCGGGTGCCACTTGTGCACCTGCACGATGCCCGGCTCGACCAGTTCCAGGCCCTCGAAGAACTCGTGGGCCTCGTCGAGGGTGCGCAGCCGCATCGGCATGTTGCGGGCGGCGTACTCGCGGGCGACCCGGCCCACCTCCTGCGGGGCGTACTCCGCGGTGCCGATCGACATCGCGAGAAAACTCCCCGGGGGCAGCGGCTCCAGGAGCCGGCGCACGATGCCGACCGCGTCGTCCTCGTCCAGCACGAAGTGGACGATGGCGATCACCGTCAGCGCCACCGGCCGCGTGAGGTCCAGGGTCTCCCGCAGTTCGGCGGCGTCGAGAATGTTCGCCGGGTCGCGGAAGTCGGCCTCGATGTACGCGGTCCGGCCCTCGGGCGTGCTGGAGAGCAGGCCCTGGGAGAGGGTGAGCACGATGGGGTCGTTGTCCACATAGACCACCCGCGCGTCGGGGGCCACCGACTGGGCGATCTCGTGGAGGTTGGGGGAGGTGGGGATGCCGGTGCCGACGTCCAGGAACTGACGGACGCCGGCCTTCTCGGCCAGCCAGCGCACGGCGCGGTTCATCCAGTCGCGGTTGGCGCGCATGTGGACCGGCAGGGCGGGCCACTCCCGGGACATGGCGTCACCGGCCTCCTGGTCCGCCGGGTAGAAGTCCTTGCCGCCGAGGATGTAGTCGTAGATCCGCGCGGAGTGCGCGTTCTCGGTGTCGATGCGGTCGGCGGGCCATCCGTTGTCGGGCACCGTCGTCCCTCCCCTTCAGGTGGTGATGTTCTGGCCAACGCGCAACAAAGAAAGCACACTTCAGAGCAGAAAGTCCGCGTCCCCGGCTTTCACACCCGTCACGAAACGCGTCATCTCGTGCGCGCTGAACACCAGGGCCGGCCCGTCCGGGTCGGTGGACTGGCGCACCGCGACCCGTCCGTCGGCCAGCTTCACCACCTCGACGCACGCGCCCCCCTGGTCGTCGCTCCACGGCTTGCACCAGCCGAGCCCGTCGAGTTCCCGGGACGGCACGCCGTTGCGGATGTGCGCCTGCACGAATCACAGCTCCTTGCGAATCCTGCCGAGGACGGCCTCGGTCCTGCCGGCGGGCGTCGCCTGGGCGCCCAGCCGGTCCAGGGCCTCGCGGTACACCACGACGTCGTCGCGCTTGTCCAGGTACACCGCCCCCACCAGGCCGTTGAGGTAGACGATGTCGGGCAGTTCACGGGCCCGGAACCGGAACAGATGGAACGCGCCCGCCCGCATCGCGGGATGCGGCCCGTTCCCGAACGGCATGATCTGCACGGTCACCTGCGGCAGGCGGTTGACCTCGATCAGGTGGTCGATCTGCGCGCGCATCACGTCCGCGCCGCCGACCGGCCAGCGCAGCACGGTCTCGTCCATCACCACCCACAGCCGGGGCGGGGCCGCGCGGGTGAGGAGATCCTGGCGGCGCATCCGCAGCGCGACCCGGCGCTCGGTGGCACCGGAGGGGGCGTGCGGGTTGCCCGCGCCCAGCAGCGCGCGGGCGTACGCCTTGGTCTGGAGCAGCCCGTGGACGAACTGCGGTTCGTAGGCGCGGATCTGCAGGGCCGCCTGCTCCAGGCTCAGATAGGCGGCGAACCAGTCGGGCATCACATCGCGGTAGGTGTGCCACCAGCCGCGTTTGTTGGCCTCACGGACCGACTTCAGGAAGGTGTCGATCTCCTGCCGGTCACTCACCCCGTAGACCTGGAGCAGTTTCTCCGCGTCGGTCAGCCGCAGCCGGGCGACCTTGGCGGCCTCCATCCGGCGGATCGTGGAGTGGCTGACGCCGATGGCCTCGCCCGCCTCCTCGTAGGAGAGACCGGCCCGGTTCCGCAACTCCTCCAACTGCTTGCCGAGGATCATGCGCAGCACGGAGGGGGCGCCGCCCCAGTCGGTCTCCGCCGTCACGCTCGCCCCTTCGTTCGCTGATGTCCGGGGCCACCGTCTCATGTGCTCACTTGACGCGGACACATCGGTCGGGCCGCCGCCTGAGCAGCATGCACGCAGACACTTGCAAATTTCAACTTGCCGGTTGCGATGCGCGGTTGAGTGGTGCCACAGTGGAGTCACCGCTGCGGTTCCCGCCAGGAACCGGGTGGACACGACCCGGTCGAGGGAGACCGGGCTGCGTTCCGGCGCGGCCGGACGCGCGTTCCGGTTGGCGATCCGCACCACCCGCCCACGCGCCCCGGGCCCGCTCGGCACCCGGTGCGCAGGCAACGAGAGGCAGTGGCGATGACACGGTCCTTTCCCTCCCGGCCGGGGCACCGGCCGACCGGAAAGAGGCCGTCCGGCACACCACCCCGTCCGTGCCACCCCCCTCGGCCCCCGTGGGCCGGGCGTGCCGGGTGGCCGCGTGGGGGCGAGTCCTCCGGTCGACCACCGGAGCGGACACCGTCCCCACGACACCCCGGAGGCGAGTACACCGGTCGACTCCCCGGGCCCCACGGCCCCGACCGTCTCGCCTCCGGGAACCTCTTCGCCCCGGCGTCCCACCGGACCCCCGTCCCCGGTCCGCCGGCCACCCCGGCCGCCGCCGGCGCGGCCCGGCGGGCAGCACCCGGACGCCCGCGCGCCGGCCGCCACCCCGCGGCCGTACGGTCCGGACCTCCCACCGACACCCGGGTCGTCAGACCCGGCCGCGGCCGGGCAGCCGGCACCCACCGCGCCGCCCCGGACCGGCCGGCCGGGCCGCCGGGCCGGTGACGGACCCGTCCCCGTCCCTCCGGCCACGCCCCCTCCGCGACCGGCTCCCGGACAGCCCTCCGGCCCCACCGGCGCGCCCGCACCGCCGGCAACTCCACCGCCGCAACCGCCACCCCGACGCCCCCACGCCGTATCCGGCCCACCCCACTCGGCCGAAGGACTCGTGCCCATGGACCGATCGAACCTCTCCCACCCCCATGCCGCCCCGCCGCCGCCCTGCCCGCCCGACCGCACCGGACGGCTGCGGCTCCCCGCCCGGCTCGCCGCGGACCTCGGCTACGACGCCGTGGGCCTGCCCCGCGAGCACGGTGAACGGATGCTGCACAGCCTGCCGCGGGTGGGCTGCGTCTTCGCCGACGACCGGCGCTGGTGGTGGATCGTCCCCTCCGGCTCGCAGATCGGCGTCGAGTGGCCGCCCACCGCCCGCTACGCCGTGGGCGCCCGCCTCACCGACCCGTCCTGGACCCGCACCCAGGGCGCGAGACCGGAAGCGCAACGCCCCGGCCTGCTCCACGCGCCCCGGGCCGGCTCCCCGTACACCCCTCCCCTTCCGCTCTACTTCCTCACCTGCCGCCTCGCCGGCAGCGCCCCGCGCTGGACACTCACCGCCGGCTGAGCCCGGCTACCGCCGCCGTACCGTCATCAGCAGCGTCCTGGGCCGTACGGTGGCCCGGGCCACCGGCCGTACCGTCCGGCCCGGGGCGAGTTCGAGCCGTACCCGCCGCAGGATCGTCGCGACGGCCGTGACCAGTTCGGTGAGCGCGAAGCGTTCCCCGATGCACTTGTGCCGGCCCGCGCCGAACGGCAGGAACGCCTGCGGTGTGTACGCCCTGGCCTGGGAGTCGTCCAGCCAGCGGTCCGGGTCGAAGTGCTCGGGGGCCGGGAAGAGCGCCGGGTCGCGGTGGAGGGCGTGCTGGCAGTACGCCAGCTCCGTGCCGGCGGGCACCGACCACTGCCCGAGCCGGGTCTCGGTGACCGTACGGCGGGTGACCAGCCAGCCGGTGTGGTGCAGCCGCAGCGTCTCCTGGACGACCCGGTCCAGGTAGGGGAGCCGGGTGAGGTCGCCGAAGGTGATCGGCCGGCCGCCGAGGACCTCGTCGAGTTCCGCCAGCACGCGCCGCTCGACCCCGGGATGGCGGGCCAGCTCGTACAGCACCCAGGAGAGCACCGAGGCGGTGGTCTCGGTGCCGGCCACCGCCAGGGTGAGGATCTCGGAGCAGATCTGGTGCCCGGACAAGGGGCGGCCGGTCTCCTCGTCCGTGGTGCGCAGCAGCAGGGAGAGCATGTCGCCGGTGTCGTGCCCGGACGCCTCCAGCTCGCCCACGGCCCGCTCGACGGTGGCCCGCACGGCGTCACGGGCCGCGAGGAAGCGCCGGTTGACCGGCAGCGGCAGGCGTTCGAACCAGTCGGGCAGCATGACGCGCGCGCCGACGCCGTTCATCACCACCGACAGGTCCGCGCGCAGCCGGCGGAAGGTCGTCTCGTCCAGGCTCCCGGAGAACACCGTCTTGGCCAGCATGTCGAGGGAGAGCCCCACCATCGCCTCCCGGACGTCGAGCGGACGGCCGGGCGTCCAGTCGTCGACGACGGCGTCCGTCTCGGCGCGCATGGTGTCGACGTAGCGGGCGATCTCGGGCGGGGCGAAGGCCGGCTGGAGCTGGCGGCGTTTGCGTACGTGTTCCTGCCCCGCGGCGGTGACCACGGAGTCGCCCAGCAACTGCCCCATCTTCTCGAAGAAGCGGCCCTTGTCGAGGCTGGGGCCGAGGTCGGTCAGCATGGTGCGGACCAGGGCGGGGTCCTGGACGATCAGGGTGCGGGTGCCGGGCTGGAGGGTGATCTCGACCAGCGGGCCGTACCTGGTGCGCAGTGAGGCGATGAAGCCGAGGTTGTCGCGCAGGAGCTGTATCGCGTGACCCAGCAGCGGCACCGAGCCCGCTGCTCTGGGGATGGGGGGAGGCGCTGTGGGCGGCACGGAGTGAGGCTCCCTTTCGAATCGGACACCGAGCTGATCATGAGCGCCTTGAGGCTTCCCGGAATGTTCCCTTCCGCAATCGCTCTTCGGACGTGGTCTATGCCACTGGGAGCCGGGTTTGCGGACCGCGCGCCGGTGGCAGCGACCGTGACGGCCGCCCCGCGTCTCGTGGGTCATGGGTACGCTCAAAGAGTGACAAAAGGGCGGCTCGGGTGGGCGTCCTGAACGGGTTCATCCTCCGGAGAGACGTATGTTCCGCAAGCGCCCCGCACCGGGCGGCGACGAGCTGCTCGCCAGGCTCGGTTCGCTGACCACTCAGGCGCGCCGCCACGCGGAGCTGCAGCGGTCGCGGGTGGAGCTGGCCGTCGCCCTCCAGCGCGGCATGCTCCCCGGCGACATGCCCACCGTTCCCGGCATCCACCTGGCCGTCCGCTACGCGCCCGCTTTCTCCGGGCTCAACGTGGGCGGGGACTGGTACGACGCCTTCGTCCTGCCCGACGGCCGGGTGGGACTGTCCGTCGGCGACGTCCAGGGCCACACCATCGACGCGGCGGCGTTCATGGGACAGGTCCGGGTGGGCCTGCGGGCCATGGCCGCCGTCACCAGCGACCCCGGCGACCTGCTCGCCCGGACCAACGACCTGCTCCTCTCGCTGGGCGGCGACCTCTTCGCCACCTGCACCTTCATGCGGCTCGACCCGGCCACCGGGATCGTGGAGAGCGCGCGGGCCGGACACACCCCGTGCGTCTGGGCGACGGCGGACGGCAGGTCCGGGGTGTCCAAGGACGAGGGCGGCCCGCCGCTCGGCGTCCTGGAGGGCATGGACTATCCGGTCACCCGCTACCGGCTCACCACGGGCGGCGTCTTCGTGCTGCTCACCGACGGTGTCGTGGAGGGACCCGCGCTCCCCATCGAGGAGGGGCTCGACCAGGTCGTGCGGCTGGCCGGCATCGCCGCGGTCGCGGGCCTGGAGGCCGGTTCGCTGGCCGCCGCGGTGATCAAGAACGCGGAGCGGGTGGGACACGAGGACGACGCGGCCGTCCTGGTCGTGGGCCACGACGGGAGGGACGGACCCGGCAGGCCCGGAACGCCGTAGACCCGCCCGGTCCGCCCGGTCCGGCGGAGGCAGTACGGCCGCGAGGGGCGGCGCGGAGTGCGGCGGCGCTCGCGTGGCCGCCCCCGCCGTGCCGGTGTCTGATGGCTGTCGTGGTGGTGGGAATCCGTGGTTGGCCGCGACCAGTCGTCCTCGTCCTGGAGACGCTGGGTGTCGCGGCCTGCTACTACGCGGCGGGGCGGCTCGGACTGATCCGCCGGCTCGTCGTGGGGGACGCGGTGGTGACCCCCATCTGGCCGCCCACCGGCGTCGCCCTCGCCTTCCTGCTGATCCTCGGGGTACGCGCGGTCCCCGGCATCGCGCTGGGCGCGCTGTCCGTCGTCGGCTCCCTCGCGGTACTGCGCCTCTCCGTGCTCGGCATTCTGCTCGGCAACACCGCCGCCCCCTTCCTCGCCTACCTCATGCTGCGCCGGGCCGGGTTCCGCACGGAACTGGGCCGGGTGCGCGACGGGCTCTGCCTGGTCTTCCTGGGCGCCCTCACGGGCATGCTGGTCAGCGCCACGGTCGGCGTCGGGGTCCTCGCCCTGTCCGGCAAGGTCGACACCGACGGCCTGCTGCCGGTCTGGCTGGCCTGGTGGGTGGGCGACGCCATGGGGGTCGTCATCGTCACGCCGCTGCTCCTCCTGCTCCACCGGGCCCGCCGGGCCCCTCCCCGTGCCACCCGGTGGCCGGAGGCCCTGGCGCTCGCGGCCGTCGCCTGCTGCCTGGTGACGCCGGCCGCGCTCAGCTCCCTGAGCCTGCTGTTCCTGGTCTACCCCCTCGTGATCTGGGCGGCGCTCCGGTTCGAACTGGCCGGCAGCATGCTGTGCGCCCTGCTCGCCTCCGTCCTGGCCGGCTTCGCGGCGACCGAGCGGACCGGGGCGTTCGCGGGGCTGACCGACGTCCAGACCATGATGAAGCTGCAGGCGTTCAACGGGACCATGGCCCTGACCGCGCTCCTGCTGTCCGCGCTGATCACCGAGCAGCGCGACACCAGGCGCTCCATCGCCCGCGCCTGCCAGGAACTGGTCGAGGCGCTGGACCACCTGACCGCGGGGGAGTCCCCGCCCAGGCGACCGCCCGGCGGCGACGGCCGGCCACCGTGAGAGCGGAGCCGCCGTGACCGCGGGCCGCCGCGACCGGCACGCCCGCGAGGAGCCCGAGGGCGCGCCGGTCATTGCTTCGCGGGGTCCTGGGTAGGCGCGTCCGGTAGCACGGCATCCCCCCACCAGTACAGGAGCAAGTCGGTCCATGGCGTACGCACCCGATCCCTCGGCCCTCGACACCTCGACGGAGCAGGCGCTCGCGATGCCGGACTGGGCCCGCGACCACACCGAGGCGCTGATCGGGATACCCCTGCGCATCGTCCTCATCGTCATCGGCGTGGCCCTGGTCCGGGTACTCGCCAAGCGCGCCATCACCCGCGTCGTGCAGCGCATCCTGGAACCCGCCGGCCCCGCGCGGGAGCCGGCCCGCCGGAGCGGCCGGGGCCCGGCCGTCCTGCACCGCGACCGCTCGCGCGTGCGCGAGCGGCGGGAACAGCGGGCGAAGACCATCGGCTCGGTCCTCAGCAGCATCGTCTCGATCGTGCTCTTCGCGGTCGCCGTCGCCCTCGTGCTCGACCAGGTCGGCATCGCCCTCGGACCGCTGCTGGCCAGTGCCGGCGTGGTCGGCCTCGCCATCGGCTTCGGCGCGCAGAGCCTGGTGGCCGACTACCTCTCCGGCATGCTCATCATGATCGAGGACCAGTACGGCGTCGGGGACTCCGTCGACCTCGGGGAGGCCGTCGGCGACGTCGAGCACGTCGGTCTGCGCCTGACCCACGTCCGGGATCTCAACGGCGGCCTGTGGCACATCCGCAACGGCGAGATCGCGCGGGTGCGCAACGACAGCCAGGAGTGGGCCCGCGCCGTACTCGACGTCGCGGTGGCCTACGACTCCGACCTCGACGAGGTCTACCGGGTGCTGGAGGAGGCCGGGCGGTCGCTGCGGGAGAACCCGGCCTTCACCGGCGTCCTGCTGGAGGAGCCCTCGGTGTGGGGTGTGCAGTCGCTGGACGCGGACGCCGTCGTGGTGCGTCTGGCGGTGAAGACGGTGCCGCTCCAGCAGTGGAGCGTCACCCGGGAGCTGCGCCGCCGTGTCAAGGAGGCCCTGGACGCGGCCGGCATCGACATCCCGTTCCCGCAGCGCACCCTGTGGCTGCGCAAGGAGGACGACGCGGACAGCGCCCCGTCGTTGCTCCGATGAGGGGGTGTCACCCCCCGCACGGCGTGGCTTTCGGGTGATCATGGGCGCGGTCGCGGGACGAAGTGCGCGGACGCGGGACAGCATGGCGACGTCCAACCACTTCGAGATATGGAGACACGCATGCGTATGCGTACGTTCGTGGCCGCGGGTCTGCTCGCCCTGTCGGCCGCCGCGATGGGTGCCGGTACCGCCAGTGCGTCGGACAACCCGCAGGGGTTCGAGCTGGAGAGCGGCTTCTTCGAGCACCGCGCCAGGGGCGAGTTCATGAACGTCGGCGGCGAGAACGGCGTCACCTGGGCGGCCAAGGCCGAGCAGCACCGCGGCGGTGGGCTGGAGATCGAGTCCGGCCACTGACACCTCCCCGCGACCAGCCGGACATCGAGGCCGGGCCCGGACCGCAGCGCGGTCCGGGCCCGGCCTTCGCGCGTGACAGTTCCCCGCGACGTAGCGGAATAATCGCCTCCGGCAGGTGGGCCGGCGCGGAACCGTCCACCCCGCTCCCCGGAAGCGGATTCAGGGGCTGTTGGTGCGAGTTCCGGCGCGAAGATTACTGGTGGGGTCGGTCGTCGCCATGTAGCGTCATGGGCAGATGTCGTGGTTGGCCCGTACCTGCCCGCGCCGAGGTGCGGGCGTTTCGCTGTGCAGTGCCTGAAGACCAAGACGATCACCTCCGGGTCCGCGCGGTGCGGATCCGACACCGGCCGAAAGGGCAAAGGCATGGCCAGCGGTACCGTCAAGTGGTTCAACTCGGAAAAGGGCTTCGGCTTCATCGCGCAGGACGGCGGCGGTCCTGACGTCTTCGCGCACTACTCGAACATCAACGCCAGCGGTTACCGCGAGCTCCAGGAGGGCCAGGCGGTCACCTTCGACATCACGCAGGGCCAGAAGGGCCCGCAGGCGGAGAACATCACCCCCGCCTGACCGGGCGGCAGGCCGACGCACGGTGTTCCGGGAGCGCTCGCTCCCCGGGCGCCGTGCGTCGCCGTTTTCCCCGGCGTACGCCCCCGCGCGCGCCGGGCGCACACCGCCATGAGCGGCCGGCGCACCCGGACCGCGTGGGCAGGGGTGTACCCCGCCGCAGACCGTCGCCACGTTTTGCACACGCCATAGGCACATCTCGGCCATCGCGGGGTACCCGTGGGCCGAGAGGAGGCGGCCGCCCGGACGTCGTGGCCGTGTCGAACGTGAACGAACAGGGCTCTGAGACGCGCCGGTGGCCGAAACGGACGCCGGCCCTCGGGCGCCGACGCGGTCCGCGGCCGGCCGGCGCGCCGCGCGCCGGGACGGCTCAGGCCGTACGGTCGTCGCTCTGGCGGCTGTCGCCGTGGATCCTCGTCGCCGCCGCGTCGCGGAACGCCTCCAGTCCGGTCAGCAGCGCGGTGCGCTCGGCGGCGGGCATCAGGGCCAGTACCGACCGCACCTCCCGCTCCCTGCGCAGCCGCAGGTCGGCGAGGAAGGCGCGACCCGGGCCGCTGAGCCGCAGGCTCACCTCGCGCCGGTCGGCCGGACTCGTCACCCGCTCGATGAAACCCGCGGCCTGGAGCCGGTCGCACAGACGGCTGGTGGAGGGCGGCGTGGAGGCCAGGGAATCGGCGAGGGTACGCAGATTGATCCCCCCGTGGTGTTCGAGGATGAGCAGGACACGCAACTGGGACGCGGAGGCGGGCGCGGTCGAAGCCCGGCCCCACAGGACCTCCAGCAGCTCCGCGACCGTCGCGGTCACGCGGGCGACCTCGTCGGGTTCCGGGCGGGGACGGAAAGCGGTCACAGTCACACTTTCGCAGGCTCTGGGACGTCCGCCAGCCTACTAGGGTCTGTCGTCACGTTCCCGTCGGCCTCCCGCCCGGCGGCCGGGCCCGGCGCGGCCCGGCGACGCGGCCCCGGGCCGGTCGCCGCCCGGCTGCCGCCCGGTGCACAATTTCGTCAAGTGGTCAGGTGAAGGACAGGTGTACTCACTCCCGTGAACAGATTCGTGACCGCGGTACGCGCCCTGCGTGCGGCGGCCCCCCACGAGTTGCTCGACGCCCTGCGCCGGGTGCTCGCCGAGCAGTACGCGGCCCGGTCGGTCGAGCTGCTCATGGCCGACTACGGCCTGACGGTGCTGCAGCCGGTCTCCGTGCTGCCGCACACCCTGGAGCCCGTCTCCGTGCACAACAGCCCAGCGGGGCGGGCCTTCGGCGCGCAGGAGCCGTTCGTGACGGACGCGCCGGACAACTGTGCCGAGGTGCACCTGCCGGTCACCGTGCGCGGCGACCGGCAGGGGGTGCTCTCCGTGGTCCTGCCGGCCGGGGAACACCTGCGCGACCGGCTGGACGAACTCGCGGAGATCGCCGAGGCGCTCGCCCACGAACTGGTCGTGGCCGAGCGCGACACCGACCTGTACATGCAGGCGCGCCGCAAGGACCGCCTCACCCTGGCCGCGGAGATGCAGTGGCAGTTGCTGCCCGGCCGCTCCTCGTCGCGCCCCGAGTACGAACTCGGCGCCCAACTGGAACCCGCCTACGCGACCTTCGGCGACAACTACGACTGGTCGGTGACGGCCGACACCCTCTCGCTGTACGTCACCAACGGCATGGGCGAGGGCGCGGAGGCGTCGCTGCTGACCAACCTCGCCATCAACGCCCTGCGCAACGCGCGGCGGGCCGGCCTCCCGCTCGCCGAGCAGGCCTGCCTGGCCGACCAGGCGATCTACGCCCACTACCAGGGCCGCCGCTATCTCTCCGTGCTCATGTTCGACTTCGAACTCGCCACCGGACGGGTCCGCGCGGTGGACGCCGGATCCCCCCGGCTGCTGCGGCTGCGCGACGGCCGCGTGGAGCGGATCGACTTCGAGGCGCAACTGCCGCTGGGCATGTTCGAGGAGACGGACTACGTCATACAGGAGTTCCAGGTCCGGCCGGGCGACCGCCTCGTCTCGGTCAGCGACGGGGTCTACGGGGTCCACTCGCCCGGCGGCGAGGCGTACGGGGACTCCGCGCTCACACGGGCCGTCCACTCCACCCGCCTGCTGCCCGCCGCGGAGGTCCCGCGCGCCGTCCTGCGCGAACTGACCGGCCACCGCGGCCGGTCCGCGCCGGACGACGACGCCCTCGTCGTCTGCCTCGACTGGCACGGACGCTGACCTCGGCCCGGCCGGCCCCGGCGCGCGGAGCCCGTGTTGTTCACGGCGTCCGACCGGGGCTAATGTTTGTCATACAGCAATAATTTGTCGGGGCGGTACGACCGACGGCGGCCATGGGAGCCGCGCGGAGGAGACGATGCGGGTGTCGCAGCAGGACGCGGTGGACGGGCGGCGTGGGTGACGGCCGCCTTCGGCCCGGCGCCCGCGGCCCCCGAGCCGGTCACGGAGCCGATCACCGCGCCGATCGGCTCGGACGTGGATCTCACCTGGGTCCGGCAGCGGGTCCGCAAGGTCTCCGCCGAGGCCGGTTTCGGCCTGGTCCAGCAGACGAAACTGGTCACCGCGGCCAGCGAACTGGCCCGCAACACCCTCCTCCACGGCGGCGGGGGGCACCTGGAGATCGCCCTGCTGCACCGCGGGCGGGCCCGCGGCGTGCGGCTCGTGTTCACCGACGAGGGCCCCGGCATCCCCGACGTGGACCAGGCCATGACGGACGGCTGGAGCACCGGCGGCGGACTGGGCCTCGGGCTGAGCGGCGCGAAGCGGCTGGTGCACGACTTCACGCTGGAGACCGCTCCCGGCCGGGGCACGACCATCACCGTCGTCGCCTGGGAGCCGGCCCCGGCCGGTCTGTGACCGGCAGCCCGCGGCGCGGCCGCGGGAACCGGCCGGGACCACCGCTCACCCCTCGTCGGCCGCCGGGGCCCGGGCGGGCCGCGTACGGCGCGTGGCGGCCAGGGACGCCAGACCGCGGCCAAGGGCCGCCCGGTCACCGGGGTCCAGCTCCGCCAGGGCGGACGCCAGCGCCCGGGTCCGCCGCTCGGCCACCTCCCGCAGCACCCGCCGCCCCTGGCCGGTGAGGCTCAGCCGCACCTCGCGACGGTCGTGCGGGTGCAGCTCCCGCTCCAGCATCCCCGCGGCCACCAGCCGGTCGCAGAGCCGGCTCGCCGTGGGCAGTCCGATCTCCAGCCGCCCGGCCATGGCGGTGAGGTTCAGCCCCGGTTGCGCCTCCAGCACCCGCAGCGCCCGCAACTGGTGCGGGGAGAGCCGCAGGGCCGCCTGCTGCGCCGCCAGTGACCACAGTTCCGTGAGGCCCTCCACGGCGTCGGCGATCTCTCTCGCCACCGACTGCGGATCGGCGCCCGGCCGCCGCGTCGGTACGTCGCCGGGACCGTTCGGAGGGATCACGAGATCATCACTTTGCGCGAACCCCAGGCCGTACAGGTGCCACCGTCATGCAGACGCTGTACCCGGAGCCCTCCGGCGCAAGCGGCACCGGCCCGTAACGATCCGTATGCCGTACCGGCGTACGCGGGTCAGTACGGACGGTCGCCGGTGATGGCGACGCGCTCGGCGACGCGCCGCCGAGTGCCGTAGTCGTTCACGGCGTAGTGCTGGGTGGCGCGGTTGTCCCAGAAGGCGATGTCGCCGGGCTGCCAGCGGAATCGCACCTGGTACTCGGGGACGTGCGCCTGCTGGAAGAGGAGCCGCAGCAGCCGGTCGCTCTCGTCGCGGTCCATACCGGTGATGTGCGTGGTGAAGGAGGTGTTGACGAACAGCGTCCGCCGGCCGGTGTCCGGGTGCCTGCGGACGACGGGGTGCTCCACGGGCGGGAACAGGTCCTGGAACGGGGCGAGCCGCTCGGGGCCGTAGAAGCGGTCGAAACCGGGGATGAAGTCGTGCACGGCACGCGCCCCGTCGATGCGGTCCCGCACCGCCCGCGGGAGGTTGTCGTAGGCGGCGGCCATGTCCGCCCACAGGGTGTCCCCGCCGAACGGCGGCACCTCCCGCAGTTGCAGGACGGCGCCCAGCGCGGGGCGTTCACGGAAGGTGACGTCGGTGTGCCAGACGTTCTCGAAGGTCGGGGCCGCGGCGCCGCCCTTGTCGAAGCGGACCACGTCCTCGCGGGAGCCGGTGGCCAGCAGCGGATTGGTCTCCAGCTCGCCCCAGTTGCGGGCGAACGCGCGCTGCTGGTCGGGTGCGAGGTGCTGGGAGCGGAAGAAGAGGACCTTCCACTCCAGCAGCGCCCGGTCGAGTTCCCCGCGCAGGGCCTCGGTGAGCGGGCGCGACAGGTCCACGCCGCGGATCTCGGCGCCGATCGTGCGCGCCTGCGGGACGATGTCGAACAGCGTGTAGGGCCGTTCCTCCCAGCCCTCGGGGAGCCGGCGCAGCAGGCGCGGTCCCTCGTGGAGGCCGTCCTCGGGAGTGCGTGCGGCCCGCAGCAGCGCGGCGGGACCGGAAACGGTGGCGGTCATGGGGTCCTCTCCTTCGACCCGGTCTCCGCGGGCCGTATGGGATGCGGTGGGGCGGCTGCCCGCTCACAGCGCGGCGGCGCGGACGTCCGGGACGGACGGCGGCGGGAGGAGAGGGAGAACAGGCTCCGTGCCGCCCGCCGCCCCGAGGAAGCGCCGACGCGCTGGAGGAGGGGTGCGGCGAGCGGAAAGGCTCGGCGGCGGTCAGCCGGTCAACGGCCGGAGCGCTCGCACCCGGTACGACAGGGGCGACAGGAGAGCCCCGTGATCGAGTCGTACCAGGCGGTGGTCATGGACCGATTGTGTGATCACCGGTCCGCCGCTGTCAATCGATCCGCCGCCCGGATGCGGGACCCGGAGCTGTCACCGGCGGCCCCCGGCGGTCCGGGAGAGGCGGTCCGGGGAGCGCGCGGGGCGGCGGCTACTCCGGCGGAGTGGGGGTGTCGGCGTTGCGGTACATCGCCTGCACGTCCAGTTCCAGTTGCACGGTCGGACCGACCACCGCGATGCCGCGCGCCAGCATGGACCGCCAGTTGAGGGTGTAGTCCTCGCGGTGCAGCTCCGCCGTCGCCAGGGCCGCGCAGCGCAGCTCCTCGCCGTAGCCGCCGTTGACCGTGCCCAGGTAGGTGGTCTCCAGCCCGACCGAGCGGCTCACCCCGTGCATGCTGAGCGTCCCGTGCAGGACCCACTTGCTCCCGCCCCGGTAGGCGAAGCGCGAGCTGACGAAGTCGATGTACGGGTAGTGCTCCACGTCGAGGAAGTCGGCCGACCGCAGGTGGTTGTCGCGCGTGGTGTTGCCCGTGGTGAGGCTGGCGGCGTCGATCCGGACCTGGACCCGGGTGTCGGACATGTCCGGGGCCATGTGGATGGCGCCGTCGAAGCGTTCGAAGCGGCCGTGCACATGGGCCATGCCGACGTGTTTCGCGATGAACCGGATCGCGGTGTGCGGCGGGTCGAAGAGCCAGGTGCCGGTGGGCGGCAGCGCGAGCTGCCGGGCCGGCTGGAGCCGGACCACACCCGGGACGGGGCCGCTGCCACCGGTGACCTCGACGGTCTCGCGGTGCGGTTCCAGACCCTCGGCGACTATCAGCATGCTGTAGCGCCCGGGCGGCAGGGCGGCCATGAAGAGGCCGAAGGGGTCGGTGGCGCCGCGCGCGAGGACCTGGTGGGTGTCGAGCGCCGTGACCGTGACGTCGGCACCGGCCAAGGGCTGGTCCACCGGGTCCAGAACCGTACGGCCGACTCCGCCGGCGCCGGCCGGGAGGGGGAGGACGAATCCCGCGGGAGCCTTGGTGTTCCTACGGCGTCGGAGCAGCCCGAGGGCCATGTGTGCACCTTTCGTGGGGGTGGGCGGGTTGCGGTGCTCCGCGCATATGGTGTGCACAGGCAACGCCCCGGGGCAGGATACGACAGTCGGCGGGTCGCGATCATGGGGGCCGGGGCGGTGGTCACGAGTGCCCCGGTACGACACGGCCGACCCCGGGGGCTGCGACAAGGGCTACGGCGGTGGCCGGTCACCGGAGCCTGGCCGATACGCTGAGACCGTCCCGGCGGCGTCGGCTCACTCCTTCCAGCGGCCTTCCCAGTCGCACACGACTTCTTCACCTCGCGTTCGCTCACGCGTCTGCGGCGGGCACGGGAGGGCGGCGCCGGCAGCCCTCGGGAGCCTTGTCGTGCCGGAATCGGGATCGGTCGTCGCCGACGCCGTCGTGGAGGACCCGGTCCTGGCCGAGTTGTGCTGCCGCCGGGTCGCCCGGCGTCGCGCGGCGCTGATCACGGCCCTGTACTCGTATAGCTACGGCGAACGGACATGTAGCGCTGAGTGACTACACAGGGCTGTGGTCACGCTGTTGAAGGGCGGCGAAGTCGGCGTGTGCCGACTCGACTGCCTCCGGGTACGTCTGGGTCTTCTCCCGCTCCGTCTCCGCCATCGCGGCGAAGAAGCCGAACAGCGGCTTGCCGGGGCCGGTGGGGTCGTAGTGCCGGGCAGCGGCCCGGCGAGCATCTCCAGCACCAGGCCGTGCTCGGTCAATGGTCCGCGAGGGCAGTGAGCTCCGCCGCGTCCCGTCCAAGTCACTTCATCTCGAACACGGTGAAGATGACCCGGCAGTGCGGGGCATGGGCTTTGACCTCGCGGGCGGTCCTCAGTGCCCCCTCGAACTGCGGGCGGACCTTGATCCGGGTGCTGATCTTCTCGCTGAAGATCTTGTCTCTGCTGATCCCGTGCTTGGCGAGCGTGTCCAGCCGCGAGTCGAGCTCCTGGCTGAGGTGTGAGCACCGGGCGTACCCGATGCGGATGTCCGCACTCGGCAGACTGGGATCGACGGCCGCGGGAACCGACTTGCCGGGACGCCAGGGCTGCCCCGGCCCTCGGTTGGCCGGGGCCGGCACCCGCAGTTCCTTCGCCAGCTTCGGCACCTTGGTGAAGCGGCCGGTGTGGTAGGCACTCGTGACTGCCCCGCTGCGCGAGCGGCACGGCGAGCCCGGGGCGGCCTCGCACTTCGGGCACGGATGGCGTTCGACGAGGTCGGCTTCGGACTCTGGTCCGGCGAAGGGGCCTTGAAGGGCCGTCATGGGCCCTGATTTTCGCACAACGCAAGTCTCAGAACCCCTCCCCGGTCACCTTTGCGTGCGAACGGGTTCTGAGAGCCGATTCGCTTCTCGGTGGCCTCCGTCGGACCCTTTTTGATCTTGCTCGGGCAAAGGGTTGTTCATGAGAACGACTCCATGCCTCGACCTCGGTGTAGAGCGCGCGGGGTCTGGTGAGCGATCGAGCGGTGTACCGATGCTGACGCGGTGGTGGCCTTCGCGCGGGAAGGATGGGGCCGCGGCTGATCTCGGTGTACGCCGATTGTCAGAGACGGCTGGCAGTATCGCCGCCGTGAACATCATCCGTACCACCCCACCACGGCCGATCGACGTGGCCGCGGTCTTCCCGCGACTGGCCCCGCTGGCACGCACGACAACCCGACTGCATCCCCGCCCCGGCTCTCCGTCGCCGTACGACAGTTCGGTCGGCGGGCCGCTGCTGTGGCCGGCCGATCAGCCTTGGCTGTACTGCGACAAGTGGCACGAGGGTCCGGTCTCTCCCCTTCTGCCAGTGGCGCAGCTGTACGTGCGTGACGTGCCCCTGCTGCGGCCTCCCGGACGGACCGATCTGCTCCAGGTGTTGTGGTGTCCCTCGGAGCACCCGCCGGAGCACAAGCCTACGACCGAGCTGTTCTGGCGCACCGCCGCCGACGTCACCCACGTCCTCGCCTCGCCGCCCAAACCGACCGAGGCGCAGTACGGCTACACGCCGGAGCCGTGCGTGCTCGCACCGGAGCAAGTCACCGAGTACCCCAACATTCTGGAGCTGGACAAGGACCTGCAGCAGCAACTGGGCGACTGGAGCGCGTGGCAGGCAGCCGGCGTCGAGATAGATGACTCCTACGAGGCCGCTCCGGAGGAGTTCTACTCCGACGAGCTGTCCGAAGCCCCCGGCTGGAAGGTCGGTGGCTGGCCGCCATGGGGCCTCACCGATCCCATCGCCCGGTTCTGCATCAACTGTGCCGCCGCGATGAGCCCGTTGCTGACCATCGCCTCGGATGAATGTCGTGACTACAGAAGGGGTTGGGTCCCGAACGAGGAGCAGGCCATCGCCGTGATCGACAACGACGTTGTGTCGAACCCGCCCGGTATCCAGGTCTCCGACGCGAATAATCTGCAGCTCTACTTCTGCCCGAAGTGCTATACGCATACCGGCCTGATCCAATAGGCCATTGCTGGAGTCCCCACGACGGCCGGGGCGTGTGGCTCTTCCAATAGCCCGGCCACTCAGTATGTTGCTGGGCGCTGAGGCGTCCCGGCGACATCGTCTTGCTCACGGCTCCGACCAGGATCGGCAGTCCGGGTGTCACGCTGGGGTCTCGGCTGCCTCGACGTGCGGGGTGCGTGGGCCGGGCACCGTCGCCCGGATGGACAGGTCCAAGTCGAGGCGGCTGTTCATGTCCAGCTCGAACCGGCCGTACGGATTCACGTGCGTCCAGAACCGCGGTGACAGCGCCCGCCGGTCCGCGTCGGGCAGCTTGTCCGCCCACTTCGGATCGGCCAGGACCTCCTGCGTCAGCAGCGTGTTGACGTGCACCAGCGCGGACTGGAGCAGGTGCAGCGCGAGCATGCTGACCTCCTGGGACTCCTTGTCGGCCCCGGCCAGGTCGCCGTCCTTGCCGTAGAAGACGTCCTTGTTCGCGGAGTTCCAGTTCTCGACCACCTGGAGCCCTTCGTGGATCTCCTGGCGCATCTCGACGTCGGCGAGGTAGTCGCACACGAACGCCGTACGCACCGCCCGCCCGAGTTCCTCGATCGCCTGGTACGTATGTTCTTCAGCCGGGGCATCAACTTGAAGTCCAGCATGTGGGCGAAGGCGAAGCCGACGATGGACGCACCGTGGGTGTCGGTGTACTGCCGGTCCACCTCCATGTCGGTGCAGTGCCGCAGCACCCCCTCGATCATCGAGGCGACCTCGGAGGCCGAACAGCTCTTGAGCTGGGAGCAGATACAGACCGACTTCCGCTCCACATGCCAATAGATCATCACCCCGGGGCCCCGGTAGCGCTGATGCCACTCGGTCATCAGGTTCGAGGACCAGGCGCCGAACTTGCGGCTGTCGGAGGCGCACGCGGTGCCGGTGCCGACCACATCTCGTCCCGGACTGCGAAAGTGGCGTTCACCAGCTTGCGCAGGGCCGCACGCATGTCTCTCTGGTGGCCACCGAGGTGAACTCGGCGATGAAGTCCGTGTCGAACGCGGCGTACTTCAAGATGTCCAGGAGGTCGATGGTGCCCCAGCGCCGCTCGATCTCTCCCTTGACGGCGACCAGGGACTCCGGCTCCTCCTGCTTCGCCCGAGGGGAAACCCTGATCCACGGCTCGCCGTGCTTCTTCACGATCGCCACCCCGCCCGTCGTGCCCTGCGCCAGCGCACCCTCGAAGCGGTCCAGCGAGGTGCGGAGCCTGCCTTGCAGGGCGGCGATGAACGCCCGGGCGTCCTGCGGCTGGCCCAAAGCGGCGTAGTGCACGTCCCGGTTGTCCTCGAAGTCGGCGGGCAGGTCGTCCTCCGGGTTGCGCCACCGGTTCGCCCCCACCACCCAGATCTCCCTCCGGCGCACCGCGTCCCGCAGCGCGACCAGCACGCACAGCTCGTACGGGACGCGCTCGACCCGCCCCGTGTCGTCCACCACCGCCGCCCGCCACTGATCCGGCACCACCCCCGCCAACGGCACGCTCTCCGCCGGATCGAAGAACGCCCCCTCCTTCAACGGCTGCTCCAGGTAGCGCTGAAGCAGGTCGATCGCGTCCATCACCGGCCGGTACGCGGTGTTGTTGCACTTCAGCTCCAGCGCGCCCAGCAGCGGCGAGAGCATCCGCCGCCAGTGCGCCGAGTACGACGAGCGCAGCACCGTACGGACCCGCGCCTTGTAGCGGGCCTCGTTCGCCGCGGCCTCCGCCGCCGGCGCCGTCAGCGTCTTCTCCCCGCCGACCACCGGGTAGATCACCCGTCGTACCGTGCCGGACGGCTCGGACAGTGCCGCCTCGGCGACCCGCAGCAGCATGCCCTCCTTGCCCCGGATCTTCTTCAGCTCGGCGTTCAGCTCATTGTCGACCTTCCGCTCCGCCCTCGTGTTGATCTTCAGGACGAGCTGGATGAACAGGTCCACCAGCGAGTCGGTGATCTCCGTCTGCCGCCCATGGCACAACGCGGCCAGCAGCGTCAGCCGCCGGGCATGCTTCATCCGCTCCAGGTTCGCCGGGTACTCCTTCGAAGCCCGCGCCCGCCACGCGTCCACCAGCTTCTCCGACACGTCCGCGAACAGGTCCGCGGGCAGCTCCAACGAGCCCGTGGTTTCACGGCACGGCACGGCGCCGTCCGCCGACGCGCCCGGAGCCGGGTGGCCCCGCCCCGGACGCGTCCCGGGTGCCTTCAGGCGCCGCCCGGTCCCGTCTGCTGCACGACCTCGAAGGACCACAGCGTGGAGCCGCTCGCCGCCGGCTTCGGCCGGTCACCGGCCGTCTCGCCGCCGCCCTGGTGGGCCGACTTCATCGGGCCCTCCATCCACGCCTGGAAGGCGGCCTCGTCCCGCCACCGGGTGTAGACCAGGTAGGTGTCGGTGCCCTCGACGGGCCGCAGGAGTTCGAACCACTCGAAGCCGTCGGAGTTCTCCACGGCGTGGGCGCGCGAGGCGAAGCGCTTCTCCAGCGTCTCGCGCTGCTCGGCGGGCACGGTCAGTACGTTGATCTTGACTACGCTCATGGTCTCATCCTGCCGTACTCCGCTCGGGCCGGCGTGCGAGGAGGGAGGCGCAGATCTCCCCGGCGCGGACCGCGGCCGTGGACAGCAGGGTCGAGGTGAGGCCGTGGGTGTGCTCGGTGCCGCCCTGCAGATAGACGTCGGCGGTGACGTTCGGCGTGGTCTCCACCCGGTGGTCCCGGCCGACGCGCAGGGCGTCCTCGTCGTCGCGCAGGCAGAGCTTGGCGATCTCGCCGAGGTTGTCGCCGATGCTCTGCGGGCGGTAGCCGGTGGCGTAGACGAGGACGTCGGAGGCGAGGACCTCGCGCTCGCCGGTGGGCAGGAACTCGACGGTCACCCGGACGTCGTGGGCGCCGGCCTCCACCTCCCGTATGCGCGAGACGTTCAGCATCCGCAGCCGCTGCCGGCCCCGCACCCGCTCCTGGTACATGGTCCGGGAGAGCGACTCGATCAACTCCATGTCCACCACCGAGTAGTTGGTGGAGCGGTGGTAGTCGAACAGGGACTGCTTGACCTCGGCGGGCGCGCCGTAGAAGACGTCCACCGCCTCCGGGTCGAAGATCCGGTTGGCGAACGGACTGTCGTCGGCGGGGGTGTAGCCGTACTTGGCGAACACCGAGCAGATCTCGGCGTCCGGCAGCCGGCGGTGGAGGTAGTCGACCGCCTCGGCGGCGCTCTGGCCGGCGCCGAGCACCACCGCGCGGCGCACCGGGGTGCCGGAGCGGACCAGTTCGTCGACGCGGGGGAGCAGTTCGCTGTTGTGCCAGACCTGCGCGGACAGGGTGGCACCGGCCGGCAGCCTGGGCTCCAGGCCGGTCGCCACGCACAGGGTGCGGGCGCGGCGGACGGTGGTGACGCCGGGCGTGGCGGGGTCCTGGCTGACGACGTCGAAGAACCGGACCTCGCCGTCCTCGACGACCGGCCGGACGGCGACGACCTCACTGGAGTACTGGACCAGCGGGGCGACCCGGGCGGCGGCCCACTCGAAGTAGTCGTGGAACTCCACGCGCAGCGGGAAGAGCGTCTTCTGGTTGAGGAAGTCGACCAGGCGTCCCTGCTCGCGCAGGTAGCACAGGAAACTGAAGTCGCTGGTGGGGTCGCGCATCGTCACCAGGTCCTTCAGGAAGGAGACCTGCATGGTGGCGTCGTCGATGAGCATGCCCCGGTGCCAGCCGAAACGCGGCTGCCGTTCCAGGAAGCCGACGCGGAGCGTGTCTCCTTCGTGGCCCGTCGCACCGTGCTCGTGGAGCGCGATCGCGAGAGCGAGGTTGGCTGGGCCGAAGCCGATGCCCAGTACGTCGTAGACGGAGTCCGGCCCACACTGCAGTGTCGTCACTGCGTCATCGCCTCCTGTTGAGGGGACACAGCGTTCCCCGAGAAAGAACACAGCTTCCTCCAAGCAGGCACATAGTAGATAAGGTTAGCCTTACCTGACAATGGGTGGGTTGGGTGCGGGAGCCGGATCGGCCGGCTCGTGGTGCCGGCTCATCGGGATGACCATCGGGGTGCCGCTGACCGGGTCCTGGCCGACCACGCAGCGCAGACCGAAGACCTCCTCGACCGTCCTCGCGGTGATGACCTCGGCCGGCGGGCCCTCGCCGACGATCCGGCCGGCCTTCATGGCGACGATGTGGTCGGCGTAGCGGCACGCCTGGTTGAGGTCGTGCAACACCATGACCACGGTGCGGCCCTGATGCCGGTTCAGGTCGGTCACCAGGTCCAGCACGTCGATCTGATGGGCGAGGTCCAGATACGTCGTCGGCTCGTCCAGCAGCATCACCGGGGTCCCCTGCGCGACGGCCAGGGCGATCCAGGCGCGCTGGCGCTGGCCACCGGAGAGCTCGTCGACCGCGCGATGGGCGAGGTCGGTCATCGCGGTGGCCCGCAGCGCCTCGTGCACGGCCTCCTCGTCGGCGGCCGACCACTGACGCCACCACGTCTGGTGCGGTGAACGCCCGCGCCCCACCAGGTCGATGACGGTCAGCCCCTCCGGCGCGAGGGGTGCCTGCGGCAGGATACCGAGCCGCTGGGCCAGCGTCCGGGTGGGTATCGAGTGCAGGGAGCGCCCGTCGAGATGGACCGTGCCGGACTTGGGGTCGAGCAGCCGCGCCAGGGCCCGCAGCAGGGTCGACTTGCCGCAGGCGTTGGCCCCGACGATCACCGTGACCCGCCCGGTGGGCACCGCCAGGTCGAGACCGTCGACGACGATCCGGTCGTCGTACGCCAGCCGCAGGCCCCGCGCGCGCAGATCCGGCCCCGCACCCGCGCTGTCGTCCCCGGCCCCGGCCCCGGCCCCGGCCCCGGCCCCGTACGCCGACCCGTGAACGTGCGCCTCCCGCACGCCTCGCGCCTCCCGCACGCCTTCCATCTCCCGCACCTCCCGCACCTCCCGCTCCTCGTGCTTCGAAGACACCTCGTCACCCTCCTGAACCGGCGCGGTTGGCGCGCACGAGCAGCCACAGCAGTACGGGGGCGCCGAGCACCCCGGTGACGACGCCGACCGGCAGCTCGGTGTCCGTCAGCAGCCGCCGCGCGGCCAGATCGGAACCGAGGACCATGACGGCGCCGGTCAGCCCGGCGGTCAGGGGCGGCGGGAAGGCGGTACCGGCCAGCCGCTGGGCCACCTGCGGGGCGGCGAGGGCCACGAACGCCACCGGCCCCGCGGTCGCCGTCCCGAACGCCACCAGGCCCACGGAGACGAGCAGCACCGCGATCCGCACGCTCTGCACCCGGGTCCCCAGGCCCCGGGCGACGTCGTCGCCCAGCTCCAGCGTCCGCATCAGCCGCCCGAGCAGCAGCGCCGCCGGCACCAGCACGGCCAGCGTCACCGCGAGCGGGCGGATCTGGTCCCAGGTGCGGCCGTTGAGGTTGCCGACCAGCCAGCCCAGCGCGGCCTGCGCCTGGAAACGCTGGCCCCGGGCCATGAGGTAGTCGGTGAAGCTGGTGCAGATCCAGGCGACGCCGACACCGACCAGCACGATGCGGTACCCGGTGGTGCCCCGCTTCCAGGTCAGCGCGTACACCAGCAGCGCCGCCGCCAGCGCCCCGAGCAGGCCGAGCGCCTGGGTGCCGAGTCCCGCGTCCCAGCCGAGCACGATGCCGGCGACCACCGCGGCGCCCGCGCCCTGGGTGATGCCGATCATGTCCGGGCTGGCGAGGGGGTTGTGCGTCATCGCCTGGAGCAGCGCGCCGGAGACCCCGAAGGCGATGCCCACCAGCAGCCCGGCCAGCGAGCGCGGCAGCCGCAGTTCGTGGACGATGAGCCGGGTGCCGGGGTCGCCGCCGCCGAACAGGGCGCGCATGACGTCGGTGAGCGGCAGCGAGATGTCGCCGATCGCGGTCTCCACGCTGAAGGCGAGGAACGCGGCGGCGGCGAGGGCGAGGCACACGGCCAGCAGCCGGGGCCGCAGCAGCCCCGAGACGGGCGGCAGCGCGAGCCGGAAGGGGACGCGGTCCGCCGTACGGCGCGGCCGGGGCCGCTTCGCGGGTCCGCCGGGCTCGGGTGCGGGGGCGAGTTCGGTCGTCATGGGGTCACAGCTCCGCGAGTCGGCGACGGCGGACCAAGGCGATGAAGAAGGGGCCGCCGATGAAGGCGACCAGAACGCCCGCCTGCACCTCGACCGGCCGGGCGATCAGCCGGCCGGTCACATCTGCGGCGAGCAGCAGACAGGGTGCGAGCACCGCCGACAGCGGCAGCAGCCAGCGGTGGTCGGGCCCGATCCCCGCGGCCTGGGTGAGCACCCGCACGATGTGCGGCACGACCAGGCCGACGAAGACGACCGGCCCGATGACGGCGACCGCGCCGCCGGTGAGCAGGGTGACGGCCACCACGCCCTGGATCCGGACAACTCCCAGGCGCAGGCCGAGGGACTTCGCCACGTCGTCGCCGAGCGCGAGACTGTTGAGCGAGGGCGCGCAGGCCAGGGCCAGGACGGCGCCGACGGCGAGGAAGGGCAGCACGCGCAGCAGGACCTCGTGGTTCTGGTCGGCCAGCGAGCCCGCCGACCAGAACCGGTACCGGTTCAGGGCGTCCGGGTCGGTGAGGGCCACCGCGCTGGTCAGCGAGAAGAGCAGCGAGGTCACCGCGACGCCCGCCAGGGCCAGTTTGACCGGCGTGGTCCCCGACCGGCCGAGGCCGCCCAGGACATAGACCCCGACGCTCGCCACCAGCGCCCCGGCGAAGGCGAACCAGATGTAGCCGTAGACCGAACCGACCCCGAGGACCCCCACCGAGAGGACGACCGCGAAGGCCGCGCCCGCGCTCACCCCGAGGATTCCCGGATCGGCCAGGGGGTTGCGGGTCAGCGCCTGCATCAGCGCCCCGGACAGGCCGAGGGCGGCCCCGGTGGCCAGGCCGAGCGCGGTGCGGGGCAGCCGTACCGACCAGACGACGGTGTCGACGCGGGCACTGGGCGCGTGGCCCAGCAGCGTGTCCCACACCTGGTCCAGGGGGACGCTCAGCGCGCCGAAGGCCATGGACATGGCGCACAGAGCGAGCAGCGCCGCGCCGGAGAGGGCGATCAGCAGTACCGCGCGGGGGCCTCTGGCCGCCCGGACCGTCGAGGTCCCCACGTTCAACTTCCTTCGGTCGGGCCCGTCTTGCCGACGGCCGCCGGTTGCCTGTCGTGCCGTGCCGTGCCGTGTTGCGCTTGCCGGAGGGACTTTCACCGGAGGGACTCTAAGGCCGATCCGGCTCCGGTCCGCTCCCGTTGGCCGAATCTGTGCGCCCTCTGTGAATTAGGTAACCCTTACCTTACTATGGCGCCGTCCCCCGGCCCAGGGCCGGGACCTACCCGCTGGGAGGCGCGCTGTCGTGTGCGGTTCAGAGGAAGTCCTGGACCACTGGCGTCGGTTGCTCACACCGCCGCCGCCGGAGATCTCACTGCCCACCGACCGGCCCCATCCGCCGGAGCGGATCGCGGCACCCGAGACGCACACCCTCGCCGGGCTGCCCGAGGCGCCCCGGCCGGTCCTGCTGGCCGCGTTCTTCGCGCTGCTGCACCGCTACAGCGGCGCGACGGACCTCACCGTCGGCCACGACGGGCTCCCGGTGCGGGTCTCCCTCCACGCCGAGCCCACCTTCCGCGACCTGGTCGGGAGGGTGACCCAGGCGTGGCAGGAGGCCGAGATCCAGCGGGTTCCCCTCGACATGCTGATCGAGGAACTGCACCCCGCGCCGACCCGCGGCGGCGGACTCTTCTTCCACACCGCGTTCGCCACCGCCGACCGGCCCGCCGGCCCGCTCCCCGCCCCGCTCGACCTGCTGCTCGACGTGCGCGGCGGCGAGGCCCGCGCGACCTGCCCCGCCGGTCTCTTCGACGCCGTCACGGTCCAGCGTCTCCTCGGCCACTACCGCACCCTGCTCACCGACGCCCTCGACCGGCCCGACACTCCGGTCACCCGGCTCACCCTGCTGGACGCGGCGGAGTACCGGAGCATCACCGTCGACGCCAACGCCACCGGCCACGACGTGCCGGCGGACACCTGGCCCGCGATGTTCGCCGAACAGGTCCGCCTCCGGTCCGCCCACGTCGCCCTCGTCCACGAGGACGAGCGGCTCACCTACGCCGAGGTGGACGAGCGCGCCAACCGGCTGGCGCACGCCCTGATCGCCCGCGGCGCCGGCCCCGAACGCGTCGTCGCCCTCGCCCTGCCCCGCTCCACCGACCTGATCGTGGCGGAGGTCGCCGTCCTCAAGACCGGCGCGGCCTACCTCCCGCTCGACCACGACTACCCCGCGGACCGCGTCGCGTACATGCTCGGCGACGCCGCCCCCGTCTGCGCGGTCACCACCGAGGAGACCGCCCGCGATCTGCCCGCCCGCGACCACATGACGCTCCTCGCGCTCGACGCCCCCGCCACGGTGGCCGAACTCGCCGCACGCCCCGCCCACACCCCCACGGACGAGGACCGCGGCGCCCGCCTCACCGTCTCCCACGCCGCCTACGTCATCTACACCTCCGGCTCGACCGGCCGGCCCAAGGGCGTGATCCTCACCCATGCCGGTGTGGCGGGACTCGTCGCCACCCAGCGCGAACGGTTCGGCATCGGCCCGCACAGCCGCGTCCTGCAGTTCGCCTCGCCCGGCTTCGACGTCGCCTTCTGGGATCTGTGCCTCGGACTGCTCTCCGGTGGCCGCCTCGTCGTCGTCCCCGCCGAACGCCGGGTGCCCACCGCCGCGCTCGCCGACTACGCGCACGCCCACGGCATCACCTTCATGATCCTGCCGCCCGCGCTGCTCGCCGCGCTCCCCGAGGACGTGCGCCTCCCGCCGACGGCGACCCTGCTGGCCGGTACCGAACGGGTCTCGCCCGAACTGGTCGCCCGCTACGCCCGCGGCCGGATGATGTTCAACGCCTACGGACCGACCGAGGCGACCACCAACTCCACGCTGGGCCGGTGCGATCCGGACATCCCGCCGGGCTCCCTCGTGCCGATCGGCGTCCCCGACCCGGGCACCCGGGCCTACGTCCTCGACCGGTACCTCCAGCCCGTGCCGCGCGGTGTCACCGGCGAGCTGTACCTCGGCGGCGCCGGCCTCGCGCGCGGCTACCTCGGCCGCCCGGACCTGACCGCCGAGCGGTTCGTCGCCGACCCGTTCGGCACCCCAGGCGAGCGGCTCTACCGCACGGGTGACCTGGTCCGCAGGCGGTCCGACGGCCGACTGGAGTTCCTCGGCCGCGCCGACGCCCAGATCAAGATCCGCGGTTTCCGGATCGAACCGGGCGAGATCGAGTCCGTACTGCGCGGCCACCCGGCCGTGGACCAGGTCACGGTCGTCGCCCGCGAGGACCGCCCCGGCGACCGCCGGCTCGCCGCCTACGTCGTCCCCGCCCTCGACACACGCTCCGATGCCNCCCGCCCTCGACACACGCTCCGATGCCGATGCCGATGCCGATGCCGATGCCGATGCCGATGCCGCCGGTGACGGTGGCGCGCGGGTGGAGGAGTGGCGGGAGGTGCACGAACTCCTCTACGGCGCGGCCGGTTCCGAGGGCTCGGACGACGATGGCGGCGGCGGGTTCCGGGAGAACTTCGCGGGCTGGAACAGCATGTACGACGGCCGCCCCCTGCCGGTCGAGGAGATGCGCGAGTGGCGCGCGGCCACCGTCGACCGCATCCGTGCGGCGGGCACCGCGCGCAGGGTCCTGGAGATCGGCGTCGGCAGCGGCCTGATCCTGTCCCGGATCGCCCCGCGGTGCGAGACCTACTGGGGCACCGACCTCTCCCGCGAGGCGATCGAGGCGCTGGGTGCCCAGGTCGCGGCGGACCCGGAACTCGCCGCCAGGGTGCGGCTGTCCGTCCGCCCCGCGCACGACACCGACGACCTGCCCACCGGCTTCTTCGACACCGTCGTCCTCAACTCCGTCGTCCAGTACTTCCCGGACGCCGCCTACCTCACCCGGGTGCTGCGCCGCGTCACCGGCCTGCTCGCCCCCGGCGGACGGATCTTCGTCGGCGACGTCCGCAACCTGCGCCTGCTGCGCACCCTGCGCGCGGCCGTGGAGACGCGGCGGGCCGGCGGCGCCGGCGAGGCGGACAAGAACGCCCTGCGCGACTCCGTCGAACGGTCGGTGCGCTGGGAGAGCGAACTCCTCCTCGACCCCGACTACTTCGCCGCCCTCGACGGACTCCACGCGGACATCCGCCTCAAGCGCGCCACCCACCACAACGAACTGAGCCGGTACCGGTACGACGTGGTCCTGCGGCCGGCAGGGGACGCGACCGCCCCGGCACACGAGCCGGGCCCGGCCGGCCCCGGGGAGCACGAGGAGCGGGGGGAGCACGAGGAGTACGAGGTCCCCTGGGCCCGCGCCGGCACGCCGGAGGGGCTGGCGGAGCTGCTGGCCGGCCGGCCGCGGCGGCTGCGCCTCACCGGTGTGCCCAACGCCCGCCTCGCCGACGACCTGGCCGACCTGCGCAGGCTGGACGACAGCAGCGGCGCGGCCACCGCCGGGGCGGACCCCGAGGACGTCCACCGCGTCGCCGCCGCACACGGCTACCGGGCCGTCCTGACCTGGAACGCCGACGCCGACGACGGCGCGTTCGACGCGGACCTCACCCTCGACGACGTACCGGCTCTCGGCGACGTGGACGTACCGGCCCGCACCGGCCGGTACCGCCCCGCCACCGCGCGCCCGCACTCGTCCCCCCACCCCCGCCCGCACGCCAACCGTCCCGCACCCTTCCGTGACGTGACGGCGTTGCTGCGGACCCTGCGGGCACACGCCGCCGAGTGGCTGCCCGAACACATGGTTCCGTCGGCGTTCGTCGCCCTGCACGTCCTGCCGGTCACCCCCAGCGGCAAGATCGACACGCGGGCACTGCCCGCCCCCGACCACGCGGCGATGAGTTCCGGCCGGGCCCCCGAGACTCCCCGCGAGAAGCTGCTGTGCGGGCTCTTCGCCCAGGTGCTGGGCATGGACTCGGTCACGGCGGAGGACGACTTCCTCGCCCTCGGCGGTGACAGCATCACCGCCATCCAGTTGCTGGTCAGGGCCCGCGAGGCCGGCCTCGGACTCACCACCCGCGACGTGTTCCGGCACCGTACGGCCGAGGCCCTCGCGCGGGCGGCCGTCGCCCGCACCGAGGAGCCGGCGGCCACCGACGCCACCCCGCTCCTCGCCCCCGACCCCGCCCGGCTCGCCGCACTCCAGGGCACCGACCCGCTGGCCGTGGCGGAACTGCTGCCGCTCACCCCCCTCCAGCAGGGCTTCTACTTCCACTCCCTCACCGGGGAGGCCGGCCGCGACACCTATGTGGTGCAGCAGGTCCTCGACCTGTCCGGACCGGTCGACTCCGCCCTGCTGCACCGCGCCGCGCAACGCCTGCTGGACCGGCACGCCCCGCTGCGGGCCGCCTTCCGGCAGGGCCCGGACGGCACGCCCGTGCAGATCATCACCGAACACGCCGTCCTGCCCTGGCGGGAGATCGACCTCACGGCCCGCGACACGGCCGACCGGGACGCCTCCGACCGGGACGCCCTGGCCGAGGCCGCGGCCGCCGAGGAGCGGGCCGCGGGCTTCGACCTGGCCGCCCCGCCGCTGCTGCGCTGCGCCCTGGTCCGCCTGGGCACCCACCGCAGCCGCCTCGTCCTGACGTTCCATCACATCGTCGCCGACGGCTGGTCCCTGCCGGTCCTGCACCGCGAACTGATGGCGTACTACGGCACCGACGCCCCCGGCCTGCCCGACCCCGCGCCCTACCGCGCGTTCCTGCGCCGCCTCGCCGAGCAGGACCACGACGCCGCCCGGGACGCCTGGCGCACCGCGCTCGCGGGTCTGGACGGCCCCACCCGGCTGGTGGACACCCCCGCCTCCGGCGCGCCCGTCCGGCCCGCGCACGTCCGCGTGGAACTGCCCGAGGAGATCACCGCCCGGCTCACCGACCGGGCCCGCGCCCACGGCGTCACCCTCGGTACGGTCGTCCAGGCCGCCTGGGGGCTGCTCCTCGGCCGGCTGACCGGCCGCACCGACGTGGTCTTCGGCACCACCGTCTCCGGCCGCGACAGCGAGGTCGACGGCATCGCCTCGATGGTCGGCCTGTTCATCAACACCGTGCCGACCCGGTTCCGCTGGACCCCCGGCACCCCGCTGTCCGAGCTGCTGACCCGCCTCCAGGACGAGCAGGCCCGCCTCCTGGACCACCAGCACCTGCAACTGGCCGAGATCCAGCGGCTGGCGGGGCACGCGGGGGAGGGAGAGCTGTTCGACACCCTCGTGGTCGTGGAGAACTACCCGGCCGCCACGGGCCTGAGCGACGCCTCCGGCCGGACCCGGATCACCGGCGACGCCTTCCACGACGCCGTGCACTATCCCCTCGCCCTGGTGGTCAAGCCGGGGCGCCGCCTCGATCTGCGGCTCAAGCACCACGCCGACCGGCTCGACGCCACCGCCGTGCGCGCCCTCGGCGACCGGCTGGCCCGCCTCCTGGAGACGCTCGCCGACGACCCCGGCCGCACCGCCGCCGCGGTGGACCTGCTCACCCCCGACGAGGCCCTGCGCGCCCACCCGGCCGGCGCGGAACGGCCGGTGCCGCCCACCACGCTCGCCGAGGCGTTCGCGGCGCAGGCCGCCCGGACCCCGACGGCGACGGCGGTCCTCTTCGAGGACACGGCCCTCAGCTACGCGGAACTCGACGCCCGCGCCGAGGCGCTCGCCGCCCGGCTGCGCCCGCTCGGTGCCGCGCCCGGCACGTTCGTGGCGATCGCCGTACCCCGGTCCGCGGAGCTGATGGTGGCGCTGCTCGGCGTCCTGAAGTCGGGTGCCGGCTACCTCCCGGTGGACCCCGACTACCCGGCCGACCGGATCGCCCACATGCTCCGCGACAGCGCGGCCACCACGGTCGTCACCCGCACCACCGAGGCCGGCCGGCTGCCCGCGCTCCCGGCCGACACCACCCTGCTGCTCCTCGACACCGGCACCGGCACCGATGCCACTGCCGACGAGGACATCACCGACACCGACACCGACACCGGCACCGGCACCGGCACCGATGCCGACGAGGACACCACCGACCCCGGCCCCCTGAGCGCCACCGCCCCCAGCACACCCACCGCCCACACCGCCACCCCCGACGACCCCGCCTACCTCATCTACACCTCCGGCTCCACCGGCCTGCCCAAGGGCGTGGTGGTCACCCACCGTGCCATCGTGAACCGGCTCGCCTGGATGCAGGGCGCCTTCGGGCTCACCGCCGAGGACCGGGTGCTGCAGAAGACGCCGTCGAGCTTCGACGTCTCGGTGTGGGAGTTCTTCTGGCCGCTGCTCACCGGAGCCGCCGTCGTCCTCGCCCGGCCGGACGGCCACCGCGACCCGGCCCATCTGACGGAGCTGGTCCGCGAGCGGCGCGTCACCACGATGCACTTCGTCCCGTCGATGCTGGCGGCGTTCCTCCGGGCGGACGAGGTCACCGCCGACCCGGCCTGGGCCGCGTCCCTGCGCCGCGTGTTCAGCAGCGGCGAGGCACTGCCGGCCGCCGCCGCCCGCGACTGGCACGCCCTGACCGGTGTCCCGCTGCACAACCTGTACGGCCCGACCGAGGCCGCCGTCGACGTCACCCACCACGCCTGCGACGGCACCGCAGGCACCGACGGCGACGCCGCTCCGGTCCCCCTCGGGCGACCGGTGTGGAACACCGGCCTGCGCGTCCTCGACACCTGCCTGCGTCCCGTCCCCGACGGCGTCCCCGGCGAGCTGTACCTGACCGGCGTCCAGCTCGCCCGCGGCTACCACCGCCGCGCCGCGGTGACCGCCGAGCGCTTCACCGCCGACCCCTACGGCCCGCCCGGCACCCGCATGTACCGCACCGGAGACCTGGTCCGGCGCCGCGCCGACGGAGTCGTCGAGTACCTGGGCCGCACCGACCGGCAGGTCAAACTGCGCGGCAACCGCATCGAACCCGCCGAGGTCGAGGCCGCGCTCACCGCCCTGCCCCAGCTCGCCCAGGCCGCGGTGACGGTACGGGAGGACACCCTCGTCGCCTACCTCGTCCCCGCCGCCGCACCGGACGCCGTCGACCCGGCCGCCCTGCGCGAGACACTGGCCGACGTGCTGCCCGCGCCCATGGTCCCCGGCGCCTGGGTCGTCCTCGACGCCCTGCCCCTCACCCCCAGCGGCAAGCTCGACCGGGCCGCCCTGCCCGCCCCGCAGGCGATCCGCACCACCGCCCGCGCCCCCCGCACCCCGCGCGAGCACCTGCTCACCGAGATCTTCGCGGCCGTCCTGAAACTGCCCGGCGCCGGCGCCGACGACGACTTCTTCCTGCTGGGCGGCGACAGCATCAGCTCCATCGCCGTCTCCAGCCGCGCCCGCCGCGCCGGCCTGGTCCTCAGCCCCCGCGACGTCTTCACCCACCGCACCCCGGCGGCGCTCGCCGAGGCCGCGACCACCGCCGACGCCCCGGACACCGGCCCGGCCGCCCCGTCCGCCTTCTCCCTCACCGACGAGGAACGCGCCCGCGTCGAACGGCTCGCCCCGGGCCGCGTCGAGGACGTCTGGCCGCTCGCCCCGCTCCAGGAGGGCCTCTTCTTCCACTCCACCTACGACGACGGGTACGACGACGGCGCCCTGGACGTGTACACCGTCCACGAGTCGTTCGACTTCGCGGTGCGCGTGGACGCCGGCCGGCTGCGCGCCGCCACCCGCGCCCTGCTGGCCCGCAACGCGAGCCTGCGCGCCGGGTTCACCAGCGAGGGGCTGCGCCGCCCGGTGCAGTTCATCGTCCGCGACGCCGACGCCCCGCTGACCGAGACCGACCTGTCCGGGCTGCCGTACGACGAACAGGACCGCCGGATGGCGGAGCTGCTGGACGCCGAGCGCACCCGGCGCTTCGACCTGACCCGGCCGCTGCTCTTCCGCATGCTGCTGATCCGGCTCGGCGCCGAGCGCGGCGACCGGCTGATCGTCGGCCGCCACCTCATACTCTGGGACGGCTGGTCGGCCTGGCTCTTCCTGGACCAGCTCTTCGCCCTGTACGAGAGCGGAGGCGACCCGGCGGGACTCGCCCGCCCCGGCTCCTACCGCGACTACCTCACCTGGCTGGAGCGCCAGGACGACGCCGAGGCGACCCGCGCCTGGCGGGCCGCGCTCGCCGGGTTCGACGAACCGACACTGCTGGTGCCGGCCGTTCCCGACGGCGGCGCCCGGCCGGTCGTCCCCCGCCACCTCGACGCCGAACTCGACACCGCACTCGCCGCCCGCGTACACGACTTCACCCGGCGGCACGGCCTCACCCCCAACACGGTGTTCAACGCCGCCTGGGGCCTGACCCTCGCCGCCGCCACCGGCCGCACCGACGTCGTCTTCGGCACCACCGTCGCCGGACGCCCCAGCGAGGTCCCCGACGTCGAGCACGTCGTCGGCATGTTCCTCAACACCGTCCCCGCGCGCCTCGCCCTCGACCCCCGCGAACGCGTCCTGGACCTGCTGCGCCGCATCCAGGGCGAACGCCTCGAACTGATGCCGTACGAGTACCTGGGCCTGGGCGTGCTCCAGGCGGAGACCGGCCACCGGCGGCTCTTCGACACACTGTTCGTGCTGCGCAACGCCGACACCGACGAGCGCCTCGCCGACCTGCGCGCACGGCACGGCGCCACCGCCGTCGCCAACGTGGACGCCACCCACTACCCGGCCAACCTCGTCGTCACCCCCGGCGAGACGGTCCGCGTCACCCTCGCCCACCGGCCAGACCTCCTGGACGAGAGGTACGCGCGCGGACTGCTGGACCGGTTCGTGCTGCTGGTGGGCGAACTGGTGGCCGATCCGGCGGCGCGGGTCGGCTCCCTGGACAGCACCCTGCCCGCCGAACACACCGTCCTGGCCCGCGAGGACGCGGAGCAGCGGCAGCCGGTACCCCCGGAGACCGTGGCCGACCTGCTCGCCGCGCAGGCCGCCCGCACCCCCGACGCGACCGCCCTGGTCTGCGGCGCCGAGACGGTGACGTACGCCGAACTCGACGCCCGCTGCAACCGCCTGGCCCGGCTGCTCCTCGACCGGGGAGCGGGCCCCGAACGGGTCGTCGCCCTCGGACTGCCGCGCTCGGTCGACACCGTGGTGGCCCTGTTCGCGGTCCTGCGCACGGGGGCGGCCTATCTGCCGCTCGAACTCGACCACCCGGCCGAGCGGCTCTCCGCCATGCTCACCGACGCCCGCCCGCTCCTCCTGCTCTGCACCCGGGCCGTCTCCCGCCGCCTCACCGGCGACCTGCCGCGCCTGCTCCTCGACGCCCCGGAGACCGCGGCCGCCCTCAGCGCCCGCTCCGCCGCCCCGGTGGACGTCTCCTTCAGCCTGGACCACCCCGCGTACGTCATCTACACCTCCGGCTCCACCGGCCGCCCCAAGGGCGTGGTCACGCCGTACGCCGGACTGACCAACATGCGGCTCAACCACCAGCGGGAGATCTTCGCCCCGGCGATCGCCGCCGCCGGCGGCCGGCGGCTGCGGATCGCGCACACCGTCTCCTTCGCCTTCGACATGTCCTGGGAGGAGCTGCTCTGGCTCGTCGAGGGCCACGAGGTGCACATCTGCGACGAGGAACTGCGGCGCGACGCCACCGCGCTGGTCGCCTACTGCGAGGAGCGGCGCGTCGACGTCGTCAACGTGACCCCCACCTACGCCCACCTCCTCATCGAGGAGGGCCTGCTGGAGGGCCACCGGCCCCCGCTGGTGCTGCTCGGCGGCGAGGCGGTCACCGAGACGGTGTGGAACACCCTGCGGGACACCGAGGGCACCTACGGCTACAACCTGTACGGGCCCACCGAGTACACCATCAACACCCTCGGCGGCGGCACCCGGGACAGCGCCACCCCCACCGTGGGCCGCCCCATCCGCGCCACCCGCGCCCGCATCCTCGACACCTGGCTGCGGCCCGTCCCCGAGGGCGTGCCGGGGGAGCTGTACATCGCCGGTGCCGGCCTCGCCCGCGGCTACCTCGACCGCCCCGGCCTCACCTCCGAACGGTTCGTCGCCGACCCGCACGGCCGCCCCGGCGAACGGATGTACCGCACCGGCGACCTGGTACGCCGCCGCGCCGACGGCAACCTGGACTTCCTCGGCCGCACCGACGACCAGGTCAAGATCCGCGGCCACCGTGTCGAACCCGGCGAGATCGAGACCGCCCTCACCCAGCACCCCGAGGTCTCCCAGGCCGCCGTCATCGCCCGCGACGACCCCGGCGCCCCGGGCACCCAGCGCCTGGTCGGGTACGTCGTCGCGGCCGAACCCGACGCCGAGACGCGCCGGTCCGCCGAAGCGGAGCAGGTCGGCGAGTGGCGGGAGATCTACTCCGCCGAGTACACCGAGATCGGCACCGCCCTGTTCACCGAGGACTTCGCCGGCTGGGACAGCTCCTACGACGGCACGCCCATCGCGCCGGACCACATGCGCGAGTGGCGCGAGAACACCGTGCGCCGCATCGGCGCGCTGAACCCGCGGCGGATCCTGGAGATCGGCGTCGGCTCCGGCCTGCTGCTCTCCCGGCTCGCCCCGGCCGCCGAGGCGTACTGGGCGACCGACTTCGCGGCCCCCGTCATCCGCAAACTCGGCGAGGACCTCGCCGCCGACCCCGGACTGGCCCGCAAGGTCACCCTGCGCTGCCAGCCCGCCGAGGACACCGACGGCCTGCCCACCGGCTACTTCGACACCGTCGTCATCAACTCCGTGATCCAGTACTTCCCGAGCCTCGACCACCTCCACTCGGTGATCCGGGGCGCCCTGGGCCTCCTGGCCCCGGGCGGCGCCCTCTTCCTCGGCGACGTCCGCGACCTGCGGCAGGCCCGCGTCTTCCAGGCGGGCATCCAGCACGCCCGCGCCGCGGCCGGCACCGACCCGCAGACCCTTGGCCGGGCCGTGGACCGCGGCCTTGCCCTGGAGAAGGAACTCCTGGTCGACCCGGACTGGTTCACCACCCTCGGCCTCGACGTCGAACTCCGCGTCAAGGCCGGCCGCCACCACAACGAACTGACCCGCTACCGCTACGACGTGGTCCTGCACGAGGGCACCGCCGGCGCGACCCCGCTGCACGACGTCCCGGCCGTCGACTGGAGCGGACCGGCCGGCCTCACCGCCCGCCTCGCCGACGCCACCCCGGTGCGGGTGCGCCGCATCCCCGACCCGAGGACCGCCGCCGACCTCGCCGTACTGCGCGCGCTGGACGGCGACCCCGCCCCCGCCCCCGCGGGCGCGGAACCCGAGGAACTGCGCCGCCTCGCCGAGGCCCGGGGCCACACCGTACTCACCACCTGGTCCGACGAGCCGGGTCACCTGGACGCCGTCTTCCTCCCCGGCGCCCGCCCCCGGCGCACGACCGGCCTGTACCGTCCGCGCGCCGACCGGGGCACCGCCCCCTACGCCAACACCCCGACCGCCGGCCGCGGCCACGGCGCCCTGGTACGGCGGCTGCGCACCGACCTCGGACAGCGGCTGCCCGCCTACCTGGTCCCGGCCGCCTTCGTGGTCCTGCCCCGGCTCCCGATGAACGCCAACGGCAAACTCGACGTGCGGGCCCTGCCCGACGCCGAGCCGGCGGCGGCCCTCGCCGCGGGCCGCGGGCCGCGCACACCGGTCGAGGAGGTGCTGTGCCACCTCTTCGCCGAGGTGCTCGGGCTGCCCCGCACCGGCGCCGAGGACGACTTCTTCGAACTGGGCGGCCACTCGCTGCTCGCCACCCGGCTGATCAGCCGCGCCCGCACCGAACTCGGCGCCGAACTCGCCATCCGCGACCTCTTCGAGGCCCCGACCCCGGAGGCGCTGGCCCTGCGCGCGGGGCCCGGCCGGGCCGCCGCCCGCCCGGTGCCGGTGCCCGCCGCCGACCGGCCCGCGCGCATGCCGCTCTCGGCGGCCCAGCGCCGGCTGTGGCTCGTGGAGCGGATCACCGGCGACGGAACCGCGTACCACTTCCCCCTCGTCGTCCGCCTCCGCGGCCGGCTCGACCTCGACGCCCTGCGCACCGCCCTCACCGACGTGACGGGCCGCCACGAGGTGCTGCGGACCCGCTTCCCGGAGGCGGACGGCGAGCCGTACCAGTGGATCGCGGCACCCGGCGAGGCGGTACCCGGGTTCCTCGTGGAGGACTGCGCCGAGGACGCGCTGCCCGCGCGGCTCACCGCCGCCCGCCGCCGCCCCTTCGACCTCGGCCGCGACCTGCCGGTGCGCGCCGAGGTGCTGCGGCTGGGACCCGACGACCACGTCGTGGCGCTGCTGCTGCACCACATCGCCACCGACGAGTGGTCGGACCGCCCCTTCCTGACCGACCTCGCCACCGCCTACCGGGCCCGCCGGGACGGCCGCGCCCCCGAGTGGCCGCCGCTGCCCGTCCAGTACGCCGACTACACCCGCTGGCACGACACGCTGCTCGCCCAGGTCGGCGAGGCGCAACTCGCCCACTGGACCGCGACCCTGCGCGACCTGCCCGAAGAACTCGCCCTGCCCCTCGACCGCCCCCGGCCGGCCGAGCCCACCGGCGACGGCGGCAAGGTCCGCCTCGAACTGCCCACCGGCCTCGCACACGCCCTGCGTGACCTGTCCGGCGCCACCGGCACCAGCATGTTCATGCTGTTCCAGGCCGCCACCGCCGCCCTGCTGCACCGGCACGGCGCCGGCCACGACATCCCGCTCGGCGCGCCGATCGCGGGCCGTACCGACGACGCCCTGAACGACCTGGTCGGCTTCTTCGTCAACACCCTCGTCCTGCGCACCGACCTGTCCGGCGACGACCTGACCTTCCGCGGGCTGCTGTCCCGCGTGCGGGAGACCTCGCTGACGGCGTTCGAGCACCAGGACGTGCCCTTCGACCAGGTGGTCGAGGCGGTCAACCCGCCCCGGACGACGGGCCGCAACCCGCTGTTCCAGGTCATGCTCGGCTACCACTACCGCCCCGGCGGCGACCCGGACGTGCTCGGCCTGGACACCGAGTGGTTCGACATGGACACCGGCGCGGCCAAGTTCGACCTCCACTTCACCTTCGTGGACGAGGCCGACCGCGGCCGGCTGGTCCTGCTCCTGGAGTACGCCCGCGACCTGTTCGACGCCGCGACGGCCGAGCTGCTGGCCGACCGGCTGCTTCTGCTCCTCGGCCAGGTGGCGGCCCGCCCGGACCTGCGGATACGGGAACTGGACGTCCTCACGCCCGGCGAGCGGGACGCCGTACTCGCCCGCTGGAACGCCACCGCCCGCGACGTCCCCGCGACCACCCTGCCGGAACTGTTCCGCGCCCAGGCGGCGCGCACCCCCGACGCCCCCGCCCTCATCACCGGGACCGAGCGCCTCACCTACGCGGAGCTGGACGCCCGGGTCGAACACACCGCCCGGGTTCTGGCCGGCCTGGGCGTGGCGCCCGAGCGGACCGTGGCCGTCGCCCTGCCCCGCTCCGTCGACCTCGTCGTCACCCTGCTGGCCGTGCACCGCGCGGGCGGCGCCTACCTCCCCCTGGACCCCGGACAGCCCGCGGCACGCACCGCCCTCGTCCTCCGGGAGGCGGCACCCGTCTGCGTCGTCGACGGCGCGCCGCCCGAGGGCCCGCCCGGGAAACTGCCCGCCGCCCTCGACCCCGCGCACCCCGCGTACGTGATCTACACCTCCGGTTCGACGGGCCGCCCCAAGGGCGTCGTCGTCCCGCACCGGGGCATCGTCAACCGGCTGCTGTGGATGCAGGACACCTACGGACTGACCGCCGAGGACCGGGTGCTGCAGAAGACACCCGCCGGATTCGACGTGTCGGTGTGGGAGTTCTTCTGGCCGCTGATCACCGGCGCCGCCCTCGTCCTGGCCGCGCCCGACGGCCACCGGGAACCCGCCCACCTCGCCGAGCTGATCCGCGAACAGGGCGTCACCACCGCGCACTTCGTGCCCTCGATGCTCCAGGTGTTCCTGGACGAACCGGCCGCGGCCCGCTGCACCGGCCTGCGCCGGGTCCTGTGCAGCGGCGAGGCGCTCCCCGAGGCGGTCGCCGAGCGCTTCCACCGCCTGCTGCCGGCCACACTGCACAACCTGTACGGGCCCACCGAGGCGTCCGTCGACGTCACCGCCACCGAAGTCCGGCCGGACACCGCGCGCGTGACCATCGGGCGTCCCGTCTGGAACACCCGGGCCTACGTCCTGGACGCCGCGCTGCGCCCCGTCCCGCCCGGCGTCGCGGGGGAGCTGTACCTGGCCGGCGTCCAACTGGCCCGCGGCTACCTGGGCCGGCCGGGCCTGACCGCCGAGCGGTTCGTCGCCGACCCCTTCGGCGCCCCCGGTGACCGCCTCTACCGCACCGGCGACCTGGCCCGCTGGACGCCCGACGGACACCTCGACTTCCTCGGCCGCACCGACCACCAGGTGAAGATCCGCGGCGTGCGGGTCGAACCCGGCGAGGTCGAGGCCGTCCTCGCCCGGCACCCCGGCGTCCGGCACGCGGTGGTCGTCCCGCACGACGGCCGGCTGGTCGCCTACGTCGTCCCGGCCGCCGGACCCGCCCCCGACGCGGCCGGACTCGCCCGGCACGCCACCGCCGCACTGCCCGCCGCGATGGTCCCCGCCGCCTACGTGACACTGGACGCGCTGCCGCTCACCGCCAACGGCAAACTCGACCGCCGTGCGCTGCCCGCCCCCGACCGCACCGCGGGCAGCGGCGCCGGCGGCAGGGGCCGCGACGCCCGCGAGGAGATCGTGCGCGGCCTGTTCGCCGCCGTCCTCGACCTCCCCGGGGCGGGGATCGACGACGACTTCTTCGCCCTGGGCGGCCACTCACTGCTGGCGATGCGGCTCACCGCCCGGATCCGCGCCGCGCTCGGCGTCCAGGTGCCGCTGCGCACGGTGTTCGACGCGCCCACCGCGGCCCGCCTCGCCCGGCGCCTCGCCGACGCGGCCGGCCCGGCGGCCGACCGCCCCGCCCTGCTGCCCCGCCCCCGCCCCGCCGACCTCCCCCTCTCCTCCGCCCAGCGGCGCCTGTGGGTGCTGTACCAGGTGGAGGGCGCCGGCCCCACCTACAACATCCCCTCCGTCCGGCGGCTGACCGGCGACCTCGACGTCGAGGCGCTGCGCGCCGCCGTAGGCGACCTGGTGGCCCGCCACGAGACGCTGCGCACGGTCTTCCCCGACGAGGAGGGCCGGGCCCGCCAACTGGTGCTCGGCCCCGACGCGGCCGCCGTCCCCTTCGAGGTGGAGGAGGTCACCGCCGACCGGCTGCCCGAGCGGCTCGCCGAGGCCGCCGCCCACGGCTTCGCCCTGGACCGCGAACCCCCGCTGCGCGTCCACCTCTTCCGCACCGGCGAGCGGGAGTGGACCCTGCTGCACCTGCTCCACCACATCGCCGGGGACGAGTGGTCGCAGGCCCCGCTCGGCCGCGACCTCGCCCTCGCCTACGCCGCCCGCGCGGCCGGCCGCGCCCCCGACCGGGCGCCGCTGCCGGTCCAGTACGCCGACTACACCCTGTGGCAACGCGAACTCCTCGGCGACGAACGCGACCCCGAGAGCCTCGCGGCCCGCCAGCTCGCCCACTGGAAGCAGGCACTGGCCGGCCTGCCCGAGGAACTGGCGCTGCCCGTCGACCGGCCCCGCCCGCTGGAGGCCACCTACCGGGGCGGCGCCGCCGGCCTCCACCTCGACGCCGCCCTCACCACCGCCCTGCACCGCCTCGCCCGCGACCACGGCGTCAGCGTCTTCATGGTGCTCCAGGCCGCCGTCGCCACCCTGCTGACCCGACTGGGTGCCGGGCACGACATCCCCCTCGGCAGCCCCATCTCCGGCCGCACCGACGCCGCCCTGGACGACCTGGTCGGCTTCTTCCTCAACACCCTGGTGCTGCGCACCGACACCTCCGGCGAGCCCACCTTCGGCGAACTGCTCGGCCGGGTGCGCGAGACCGACCTCGCCGCCTTCGACCACCAGGACGTGCCCTTCGAACGGGTCGTGGAGGTGCTCAACCCGGCCCGCTCCCTCGCCCGGCACCCGCTCTTCCAGGTGATGGTGGTCCACCTGAGCGCCGACGACGACGAACCCGGCCTGCCCGGCCTGCGGGTGAGCCGGGACGACGTGGCCACCACCACCGCCAAGTTCGATCTCTCCTTCGACTTCGTGGAACGCGCCGACGGCAGTGGCACCGACGGCGTCCTGGAGTACAGCGCCGACCTGTTCGACCCGGCCACCGCCCAGTCCTTCGCCGACCGGCTGCGCCGCGTCCTGCGGGCCGTCACCGCCGACCCCGGGCTGCGCCTCGGACACATCGACATCCTCGGCCCGGACGAGCGGCGGCACCTGACCGCCGGCTGGCACGCCACCCCCCTCACCGCCGCCCCGACCACGGTGCCGGCGCTCTTCGACGAGCAGGTCCGCGCCTGCCCGGACCGGCCCGCCGCGGCCGGTGACGGCATCGAGCTGACCTTCGCCGCCCTCGACGCGGCGGCCAACCGGCTGGCCCGTCTCCTCGTCGCCCACGGCGCCGGCCCCGAACGGTACGTCGCCCTGTCCCTGCCCCGCACCCCCCGCTTCCTGGTCGCCGTGCTCGCCGTGCACAAGGCCGGCGCCGCCTACCTCCCCCTCGACCCCGAGGCGCCGGCCGACCGCACCGCCGGCATCCTCGCCGACGCCCGCCCCGTCCTCACCCTCACCACCACCGCCCTCACCACCGCCCTGCCGCCCGGCACCCGCACCCTCGTCCTGGACGCCCCGCGGACCGCCGCCGAGGTCGCCGGCCTGGACCCGGGCCCGCTCACCGACGCCGACCGCGACGCCCCGCTGACGCCGCGCCACCCGGCGTACGTCATCTACACCTCCGGCTCGACCGGCCGGCCCAAGGGCGTCGTCGTCACCCACGAGTCCCTCTGCCACCTCTTCCACAGCCACCGCGAGACCCTCTACGCCCCCGCCAAGGAAGCCACCGGCCGACGGCACCTGCGGGCCGGGCACGCCTGGTCGTTCTTCTTCGACGCCTCCTGGCAGCCCCAGCTCTGGCTCCTCGACGGGCACTGCGTGCACGTCGTGGGCGACGAGGTGCGGCGCGACCCCGAACTGCTCGCCGCCGCCGTCGTACGCCACCGCTTCGACTTCCTTGAGGTCACCCCCTCGCTGCTGACGCAGATGGCCGACAGCGGGCTGCCGCTCGGCGAGGACTGCCCCCTCGCCGCCGTCGGCGTCGGCGGCGAGGCCGTACCCCTCGCGCTGTGGCGGCGCCTGGCCGCACTGCCCGCCACCGCGGCGTACAACCTCTACGGGCCCACCGAGTCCACCGTGGACGCGCTGGTGGCACGAGTACCGGACAGTGCGCGCCCGCTCGTGGGACGGCCGGTGGCCGGTACCCGCGCCTACGTCCTGGACGGCCTGCTCCAGCCCGTGCCGCCCGGCGTCACGGGCGAGCTGTACCTGGCCGGCGGCGGCCTCGCCCGCGGCTACCTCGGCGCCCCCGCACTGACCGCCGAACGGTTCGTCGCCGACCCGTTCGGCGCCCCGGGCACCCGCCTGTACCGCACCGGCGACCTGGCCCGCTGGACGGCCGACGGGCGACTGGACTTCCTCGGCCGCGCCGACGACCAGGTCAAGATCCGCGGCTTCCGCGTCGAACCCGCCGAGATCGAGTCCGTGCTCACCCAGCACCCGGCGGTCGCCCAGGCACTGGTGACGGTACGTCAGGAGGGTCCGCGCAAGCTGCTGGTCGCCCACGCCGTCCCCGTCCCCGGTGCCGTCGTCGACCCGGGAGAGCTGCGCGGGCACGTCGCGGCCCACCTCCCGGACCACATGGTCCCCGCGGCCGTCGTCCCGCTGGAGCGGTTCCCGCAGCTCGCCAACGGCAAGCTGGACCGGGCCGCGCTGCCCGCACCCGACTTCTCCGCCCTGTCGAGCGGACGCGCACCCGACACCGAGCAGGAGAAGGCGCTGTGCGCGGTCTTCGCCGCCGTCCTCGGACTCGAACAGGCCGGTGTGGACGACGACTTCTTCGCGCTGGGCGGCGACAGCATCGTGGCCATGCAACTCGTCGGCAAGGCCCGCGCGGCAGGCGTACGGATCACCCCCCGGCTGGTCTTCCGCCACCGCACCCCGGCCGCGCTGGCCGCGGTCGCCGAGCCCGTCGGCGGGGGGCGGCCGCGCCCGCAGGACGACGGCACCGGAACCGTGCCGCTCACCCCGGTCATGCACTGGCTGCGCGAACTGGGCGGCCCGATCGCCACCTACCACCAGTCGGCGCTGGTCCGCACCCCCGCCGCACTGGACCTGCCCGGCCTGACCGCCGTCCTCCAGGCGCTGGCCGACCGCCACGACCTGCTGCGGGCCACCCTGGTACGCCCCGCCCGCGACGCCGTCGAGGACTGGACGCTGCACGTCCCGCCGGCCGGGGCTGTCGACGCCGCCCGCTGGATCGACCGGGTGGACGTCACCGGCCTCGACGCCCCCGCACTCGCCGCGACGGTACGCGCCCACGCCCACACCGCACGGGCCCGGCTGGACCCGGACGCGGGCGCCATGGTCCGGGCCGTGTGGTTCGACGCGGGCGGCGCCCCGGGACGGCTGCTGCTGATGGCCCACCACCTGGTGGTGGACGGCGTCTCCTGGCGGATCCTGCTGCCGGACCTCGCGGCGGCCTGGACCGAACTGCGCGCGGGCCGCCCGGCGCGCCTGGACCCGGTGGAGACCTCGTTCGCCCGCTGGTCCCGGCGGCTCGCCGAACTCGCCGCCGACCCCGCCCGCGAGGCGGAACTGCCGGTGTGGACGGCCGTCCTGGACGGCGGCACCGAACCGTTCCCGCTCACCCGGGACCCCGACCCCGCGCGGGACACGGCCGGCACCCGGCGCGAGGTCGTCCTGCGGCTGCCCGCCGACCGCACCGGACCCCTGCTGTCGACCGTCCCCGCCGCGTTCGGCGCCGGCGTCGACGACGTGCTGCTGGCCGGGCTCGCCCTCGCCTTCGCCGACTGGCGCCGCCGCCGGGGCGGCAGCGACCCCTCCGTCCTGGTCGACCTGGAGGGCCACGGCCGCGCCGAGGAACTGGCCGGCGACGACGCCGACCTGTCCCGGACGGTGGGCTGGTTCACCAGCGTCCACCCGGTCCGTCTCGACGCCGGACCGGCCGACCCCGCCGACGCGTTCGCCGGCGGACCGGCGGCCGCGGCCGCCGTCCGCCGGGTCCGCGAGCAGCTCGCCGCGGCCCCCGCGGGCGGTATCGGTTACGGCCTGCTCCGCCACCTCGGCCCCCGCACCCGCGACGTCCTCGCGGCCCGGGAACCGGCCCGGGTCGAGTTCAACTACCTCGGCAGGTTCGGCATCCCGCAGGACACGGACTGGTCGTACGCGCCGGAGGAGGACGTGGCCGACATCGGCCCGGAGCCGGCCATGCGGGAGGGACACGCCCTGGAGATCAACGTGGTGACCGAGGACCGCGCGGACGGACCGGTGCTCTCCGCCCACTGGTCCTACCTGGAGGGGCTGCTGCGGCGCGAGGACGTCGAGGACCTGGCCGCCACCTGGTTCCGGGCCCTGGACGGACTGCTGACCCGAGCCCAGGACGACACCGCCTAGGACGGCCGGGGATGAGGGTGGGGGACGGCGCCCGTACGGACGCCGCCCCCACCCCCCGGCGCGGCGTCAGGAGGCGGGCTGCTCCACCTTGGTGGCGGTCCTGCCGTCCACGGCCGCCGCGAGCTGCGGCACCAGCCGCTCGATCACGTACGGCAGGCTCAGCGCGGAGACGAAGGAGGTGGCGTTGCCGTAGTCGCCCGACTCGTTCACGAAGACCTCCCGCCCCTCCTTCACCACACCCAGGTCCTTGTACGAGGCGTCCTTGTGCAGCTTGGCGCTGTCCTTGGCGACATCGCCCGCGATCCACACCACGGCGTCCTGGTCGAGCAGGTCGGTGCGCTCCTTGCTGATGTTCGCCCCGAACCGGTCCCCGATCGCCTTGTCCAGACCGGCCGGCAGCTTGAAGCCCAGGTCGGTCAGGATGCGCGAGCGCGCGTCCTGGCTGCCGAAGACGAACATGCCCTCGTACGGTGTGGCCATCACGGCACTGGCACCGGCGAACTCGGGATGCTCCTTCGCCGCGGCGTCGATGGCGTCCTCGGTGGCGCCGACGACCTTCGCGGCCTGCTCCGGCTCGCCCAGCGCCCGGCCGACCGTCTCGGTCAGCTCCTGCCAGGGGACGCCGTAGTCGTTGTACTCCTCGGGCTGGGCGATCACCGGCGCGAACGCGGACAGGGACTCGTACTGCTCCTTGGTGAGCCCGCCGTACACGGCGAGGATCAGGTCCGGCTTGAGGGCGGCGATCCGCTCCACCTGGGGTCCGGTGCCGGTGTCCTTGAGCACGGTCGGCGGCTCGGCGCCGCCCAGCTTGTCCGCGGCCCAGGGGCCGATGGCGCCCTGGTAGCCGCCCAGCCATTCGGTGGTGCCGACCGGGACCTTGCCGAGCGCCAGGACGGCGTCCTGGTCGGTGAGCCCGACCGTGACGATCCGCTTCGGCTCGGACTCGACCGTGGTCGAGCCGTACTTGTGGGCGACGGTGACCGGGAACGCGGAGTTCTCGGAGGCACTCGACTGGGTGCCGGACCCCGAGCCGTCGGAGCCCGAGTCGGAGTCGCCCGAGCCGCAGGCGGTGGCGGCCGTGAGCAGCAGCAGGGCGGAGGTGAGCGTGGCGGCGAGCCGCGGAGCTCTGCGGGAGCGGAACATCGGTGGTCCTTCGCTTCGGTGTCCTGTGGAGCGGGGCGGTGCGGGGGGTGGCGGGACTTGCGGGGGGTTCGGGAGGCGGGACGGGCCCGCCCGGCTAGGCGCGGGGGGGCCGGGTGTCGCGGGTGTCGCGGTTGTCGGACCAGGCGGCCCAGAGCGCCGCGTAGCCGCCCCCGGCGGCGCGGAGTTCGTCGTGCGTGCCGCTCTCCACGATCCGCCCGGCGTCCATGACGACGACGCGGTCGGCGGTCGCGGCCTGGCTCAGGCGGTGGGCGACGATCAGCGCCGTGCGGCCGTCCACGGCCCGGGCGACCGCCTTCTCCAGGGCCCGCGCACCGGCGCTGCCCGCCTCGGCGGTGGCCTCGTCCAGGACCACCACGGGCGGGTCGGCGAGGATCAGCCGGGCCAGCGCCAGCGCCTGCGTCCGGCCCCCGGTGAGCCGGTGGCCGCCGGCGCCGACCACCGTCGCCAGTCCGTCGGGGAGGGCCTCGGCCCAGCCGAGGGCGTCGACCCGGTCGAGGGCCGCGCGCAGCTCGTCGTCGGTGGCGTCGGGCCTGGCCAGCCGCAGGTCGTCGGAGAGCGGGCCCGCGAAGACATGGGTCTCCTGGGTGAGCAGGGCGACCGTGCGGCGGGCGGCGGCCGGGTCCAGCTCCGCCGGGGCGACCCCGCCGACCAGCACGGTGCCCGACGTCGGCGGCTGGATGCCCGCCACCAGCCGGGCCAGGGTCGTCTTGCCGGCCCCGCTGGCGCCGACCAGCGCCACCCGCTCGCCGTGCCGGATCGTCAGATCGACGTCGTGCAGCACCGGGTGACCCGGCCGGTAGGCGTGGCCGAGGCCGCGCACGCTGACCTCGGCCCGTGCCGCGGGCAGCGCAGGCGCCGGCCCCGTCACCGGCTCCAGGTCGGTGACGCCGACCAGCCGGGCCAGGCTCGCCGTCGCCGACTGGGCGTCGTCGAGCAGGGCGAGGGCGGCGTTGACGGGGCCGAACAGGCTGTGGAAGTACAGGGCCGCCGCGGTCGCGGTGCCCACGCTCGCCGAGCCCCGGCCGACCAGCCAGTACCCGGTGACGAGCACGGCGGCGAGCCCCAGGTACTCGGCGACGTGCAGCCGGCCGTAGAAGCCCACGACCAGCCGGACCCCGCGCACGGTCAGCGCCACCAGCGCCCGGGACCGCCCCACGACCCGCTCGGTGTGCTCCTGTTCCAGCCGGAACGCCCGTACGGTCGCGCTGCCGGTGACCGTGTCGAGCAGTTGCTGCTGCTGGGCGCTGCCCGCCACCCGCTGCTCGGCGTAGAGCGGGACGGCACGGGCGATGTACCAGCGCGCGGTGGCCGCCTGCACGGGCACCGCGAGCAGCGCGGCGAGCAGGAACCGCCAGTCCAGCAGGGCCATCGCGGCGAGGGTGAGGACGATGGTGAGCAGCGAACGCGCCAGCTCGGGCAGGGCGTTGCGCACCGCCTCGGCGATGAGCGACACGTCGGCGGTGACCCGCGCGGTCAGGTCCCCGGCGCCGGCCTTCTCGATCCGCTCCAGCGGCAGGGTGAGGGCGCGGGCGACGAACTTCTCCCGCAACCGGGCCAGGGTCGTCTCACCGAGCCGGGAGACCAGCGACAGCCCGAGTCCGGCGGTGACACCCTGCACCGCGGCCACCGCCGCCAGCAGCGCGGCGGTGACGGTGAGGGCGTCCACCGGACCGCGGTCGGCGGCGAGGTCCACGATCCGGCCCAGCAGCGGCTGCACCAGCAGGCCCACGGCGGTCGAACCGACCAGCACCGCGGCCGCGGCGACCAGCAGTGGCCGTTGCGGACGCAGCAGCGCGGCGACGGCGGCACGGGTACGGGCCGGGGTGGCGACGGGCAGCAGCACCGGTCCGGCCGTACCGCCGGTCCCCCTCGCGCTTGCGGAAGGAGGAACGCTCATGCCAGTACCGCCGTCCGGTAGGCCGCGCAGGTCCGGGCCAGTTCCTCGTGGCGGCCGCGCGCGGTGACACGGCCGCCGTCGAGCAGTACCACCCGGTCGGTCACGGCCAGCAGCGCCGGACTCGTGGTCACCAGGAGTGTGGTGCGGCCCCGGCGCAGCTCCCGGGTCCCGGCCGCGATCCGCGCCTCGGTGACCGCGTCGACGGCCGTCGCCGGTTCGTGCAGCACGAGGACGGGGGCGTCGGCGGCAAGCGCCCGGGCCAGGGCGACCCGCTGCCGCTGCCCTCCGGAGAGCGAGTGCCCGCGCGCGGTGACGGCGGTGTCCCCGCCGTCCGGCAGCGTACGCACCACCTCGTCGGTCCCGGAGGCCGTGAGGGCGGCGGCGACCGGGGCGCCGTCCGGGGCGGCGGCGGTGACGTTCTGAAGCACCGTGCCCTCGAACAGCTCCGCGTCGTGCTCGGCGACCAGGAGCGCCGCCCGGGTCCGGGCGAGGGACGGCCCGGTCAGCGCCGTCCCGTCCAGTTCCACCGCCCCCGACGCGGGGTCGGCGCGGCGGGCCAGGCAGCGCAGCAGCGCCGACGCGTCGGCGGGATCGGGGGCGACCACGCCGACCGTCTCGCCGGGAGCGATGTCGAGGTCCACGTCGTGGAGGGACGCGTACGACAGGTGACGCAGCCGCAGCCCGCCGGCGACCGGGCGTGGTACGTCAGCCTCCGGCGACGCCGTCCGCACGGCGGGCGGGGCGTCGAGGACGGCCGCGATCCGGGCGGCCGAGGCGCGTCCCTGTGCCACCTCCGCGTAGACCCAGGAGAACTCGGAGAGCGGGCCGACGAGGAACAGGGCGAGCGCGACGCAGGAGACCAGTTCGCCGAGCCCGATGTCGCCGCGGACCGCCAGCCGCCCGCCGACCAGTGCGATCAGGGCGAGGAACGAGCCCGTGAGCACGGTCACCACCCCGCTCTGCCAGGCTTCGGCGCGCGCCGCGCGCAAGGTGGCGTGCAGGGAGTGGTGGCTGATGTGCCGGTAACGGGCGACGGCCGCGCGCTCGGCGCCGATCCCCTTGAGCACCCGCAACCCGGCCACCAGGTCCGCCGCCACACCCGAGGCGTGCGCCGCGCGCTCCTGCTCGGTTCCGCTGCGCCGCTCCAGGGGCTTGCTCAGCAGATGCCCCAGCCACAGCAGCAGGGGCGTGCCCAGCAGGACGAGCAGACCCAGCGGCAGGGAGATGCTCAGCAGGACGGCGGCGGCGACGGCCAGGCCCGTCGAGGCGGCGACGGCGACGACCACCGCCATCGTCACGGCACCGACCCGGCGGGCGTCCTCGGTGGCGATGTTCGCCAGTTCGCCCGGCAACCGGTCGTCGTCCGCGCCGCCTTCGGGAGCGAGGACCCGGCCGGTCAACTCGGCCCGCAGCCCGTGCGCCGAGCTGAGGGAGGCCCGCTCCCCGGCCAGGGCGCTGAAGCGGAAACTGAGCGAGAGGCCGACGTAGACGGCGGCCAGTGTGGCGAGCCACCGCAGGAGACCGCCGGCATCGCGGTCCACCACGCCCTCCTCGACGGCCAGGCCGATCAGTGCCGGCACGAGCGCCTCGCCCGCCTGGTGTCCCATGCCCAGCACCGCGCCGACGCCGACGTCCCGGCGTTGCCCGGCCACCGCGCGCCGCAGGACGTCCCGTCCCCGCGGGTCCGCTTTCCTCACCTGTTCCTCCGGAGCGGCAGTCACAGTGCCCAGACATCCGACCCACAAACTTAGGTAAGGCTAACCACAAGTGCCATGTTCTGCCAGCCCTTTGGGGGATCGGCACGTGCGGGGCCGGGGCCGGGGCACTGTCAGTGCCGGATGCGAGGGTTGGCGTATGAATGAGGAGGACTTCATGCGCGGTCGGGTCTACGGCGCCGACCACGGCGACCCCGGACCCCGCGCGGGCCGGGACTACGCGCAGTTGGTGGGCGGCCCGTTGGACGGTCTGCTCCTGGACGTCACCGACGCCCGCGCCGACGGCGGCGGGACCGGCACGCGCTCCGGCGTGACCCTGGCCACGGAGATAGGCCGCTACGGCCCCGGAGGCCGCGCGCTCTACACCCCCAGGCCGGACGGCAGGCACTACGACTGGCAGGGCGACATCCCGTGAGAGGGGACAGGGGGGTACGCGGGGGAGCGCTGGGGGAGTGAGGGGAGCGGGTGAGCGGGTGGGCGGGAATGGCCGGACCGGGGGCCGTGTTGTACCGGGCGTGAATGACATGGTCGGGTCAGGTGAGACCCGGACCGTGCGAAAGGAGTCACCGTGGCACGCACCACCGCACGTCCCGTCGTCAAGCTCAGGTCGACAGCGGGAACCGGCGTCACCTACGTGACGCGCAAGAACCGGCTGAACGACCCCGACCGGATGGTCCTGCGCAAGTACGACCCGGTCGCCAGGGAGCACGTCCCGTTCCGCGAAGAGCGCTGAACCGTCGCCGCCGCCCGCCCCGGACCGGGGCGGGCGGCGGTCCGTCCACCGGGGTGTGAGGCAGATCACCAGGGAAAGCCGGAGCCCGGCAATTCGGACAGCGCTGCGGTTACCGAATATCGGACGCCCCGCGTCCAGCCTTTGGAATCCGCGACGCGAAGCGATGCGGAACCTTGGAAGATGAGGGAGACGCGCGTCCAGGCCCGTTGAACAGACGGCACGACGGCGGTGGAAAGGGCGCTTCACTGAAGCGTCGCCACGGAAACCGCAGGACTTAACGTCTCGTTCATGACTCAGCTCGACGTACGGCCCCAGGGGTCCGACAAGGGTGCCGGGTCCTCCGCCGACGACGACATGCGTGCGAAGGGCCTGAACGGCAACTCCATGGGCCTGCTGGGCAGCGCGGTCATCGGTGTCTCGACCGTGGCCCCGGTGTACTGCCTCACCTCCACCCTCGGCTCGACCGCGGGCGAGGTCGGCCCGCAGATGCCGGCCGTCTTCCTGGCCGGTTTCCTGCCGATGCTGCTGGTGGCCTTCGCCTACCGCGAGCTGAACAAGGCGATGCCGGACTGCGGCACCTCGTTCACCTGGACGGTCAAGGCGTTCGGCCCGCGCGTGGGCTGGATGTGCGGCTGGGGCCTGGTGATCGCCACCATCATCGTGCTGTCCAACCTGGCGGGCGTGGCGACCTCGTACTTCTGGCTGCTCGCCGGAGAGGTCACCGGAAGCGACTCGGTGGCGGCGCTCGATGACCACAAGGCCGTCCACATCGTGACCTGCCTGGCCCTGATCGCGATCGCCACGGTCATCAGCTATCGCGGTATGACCGCCACCAAGGGACTGCAGTACGCGCTGGTGGCACTGCAACTGGTGGTCCTCGCGGTCTTCGTGGCGATGGCCTTCGGCAAGGCGGGGAGCGTCGACTTCCCGACCTCGGTGCCGTTCTCCTGGTCCTGGCTGAACCCGTTCGCCGTCCAGTCGTTCGGCACGTTCACCGCGGGCCTGTCACTGTCCATCTTCATGTACTGGGGCTGGGACGCCTGCCTGACGGCGAACGAGGAGACCAGCGGCAGCAGCAGCACACCGGGCCGCGCCGCCCTCGTCGCCATGGTCGTCCTGGTCGGCTCCTACCTGGCCACGGGTGTCGCGGCGCAGATGGTGGCCGGCTCCGGTGACAGCGGACTCGGCCTGGCCAACCCCGACACCTCCGACAACGTGTTCGCCGCGCTGGCCGGTCCGGTGATGGGCCCCGGGCTCGGCATCCTGCTCTTCCTCGCCGTCCTCGCCTCGGCCGCCGCCAGCCTCCAGACGACGTTCATCCCCGTCGCCCGTACGGTCCTGGCCATGTCGACCTACCGGGCGCTGCCCGCCTCCTACGCCGAGGTCCACCCGCGCTTTCGCACCCCCGGCCGCGCCACCGTCACCGCGGGCGTCGCCACCGGCGTGTTCTACACGGCCATGACCCTGGTCAGTGAACACGTCCTGGTCGACACGATCTACGCGCTCGGCCTGATGATCTGCTTCTACTACGCGCTCACCGCCTTCGCCTGCGCCTGGTACTTCCGCGCCGACCTGACGAAGTCCGGCCGCGACCTGATGTTCAAGGGGCTCTTCCCGGTCCTCGGGGGAGTACTGCTCACGGCGGTGTTCGCCAAGACGCTGGTCGACATGTGGGACCCGGCCTACGGCAGCGGGTCCTCCGTCCTCGGCGTCGGCTCGGTCTTCGTGATCGGCGTGGGTCTGCTCGCCCTCGGCGCGGTCCTCATGGAGGTCATGCGCCGGCGCAGCCCGGCCTTCTTCCGCGGCGAGGTGCTCACCAAGTCGACACCGGCCCTGGTCGCCGAGGACTGAGCGGCCGCCGGCGGACCGGACCAGGGCCGGTCGTGCGTGCCGGGCGCCGCGTCCGGGGCGCGATCCGAACGACAGGCTCTGGTCCCCCTGCCACCGGGCGGGAACCCGTGAGGTGACAGGGGGACGAGGCCGGGGGTTCAGGCCGCCGCGGCGAAGGCGGTGCTGATCGCGGTGTCGGTGCGGGCGTGGACCACGAGGCGGGCGCCGCGGGTGTCCGCGTTGTTCTCCAGCATGCGCCGGACGGGCGCGCTGTGGGTGACGACCGACATCAGGATGCCGAGGCGGCTGCAGAGCTGGTGGGCCCGGAGCACGGCACTGACCGCCGCACCGCCGGCTGCCTCGTCGGTGAGTTCGACGACGACAGGGCTGGTGCGGTGGGCGTCCACCACATCCGCGATCCTGTTGGCCAGCTCGGCCCGTCCGTCGATGCCGGGGTCCTGGTCCACCGTGATGACCAGTACCTCGTGCTTCAGGCAGTAAGACAGCATTGCAGCCTCCGATCCCACCGCGTGTGCCCGGTGTCTCCAGCAGTGAGGGTGCCCCGAAGTGAGCATGCGATGCCCCCGTGATCGGCGCGAGGCGGATGCGGGCCGCGTACCGCCCGGCCGCCCAGTCTGGTGGGAGCGCCACGGTGGTGCCACGCTGGTGGCAGCGGGGTCCGAGGTCCTTGGCGTCCGTCCGACGAAATCTCCCTCGCCGCGCGGCGTCCGGCACGCGATCCGACCGAGCCCGGGAGGAAGCCGATGGGACGCGACGTTCCGACTCTGGTCTGCACACGGGAGGACCGCCGCCGGTACCGGATCACGATGCAGGAGTGCCTCGACGTCCTCGCCCTGATGCCGCGCGAGTCGCGGTTCGAGGCGGAGCGGCCCCCCGGGTGGGGCTGGAGATCGAACTCAGCCTGGTCGACGCCGAGGCGGAACCCGCCCTGGGCATGCTGGACCGCGGCGACCTCCCCGAACTGGGCGAGCTGACCCTGCACAACGCCCCGGTCCACACCTGGCCCGTCGACTGACCGGGCGCGGTCACGAGCGCGCGGTCAGGAGGGCGCGGTCAGGAGGGCGCGGTCAGGAGGGCGCGGCCTCGGCCTGCCGGAGGCGGGAGCGGAGCGTGCCCGCGAACTCCTCGGCGCGGGAGAGCCGCACCCGCAGGTCGTCGATCTTCCGGCCGGCGGCCGTCTCGAAGCCGCGCACCCGGTCCAGCAGTACGGCCCGTTCGGCGTCGGACAGGTCACCGTCGCCGTCGAGGCGGTCGGTGGCGTCCAGCAGGTCCCGCATCTCCTCCAGGGTGAAGCCGAGCGGCTTCATCCGGCGGATCACCATCAGCCGGTCCACGTCCCGGTCCGTGTAGAGCCGGAAGCCGCCCTGGGAGCGGGCGGACGGGAGCACCAGGCCGGCCTCCTCGTAGTGGCGGATGGTGCGCAACGACAGCTCCGTACGCGCGGCGACCTCACCGATCTGCATGTGCTGCCTGCCGTCCACGTCCTTCGGCGCCGCCCCCGCGCCCCCTACGCCCGTAGCCCCTACGCCCGCAGCCCCCACGTCCGCAGCCCCCAGGTCCGCAGCCCCCAGATCCGTAGCTTCCGTGCCCTTCGGCACCACGTCCGGCGGCCCCGCGTCCATCGAATCCAAGGCCCGTCCCGTCCCGTTCCGTAGCGTCGCGTGGTGGTGAGCCGCCTGGACGCGACTCCGTCGATCCCTACTCTAACGTTAGGGTAGGGTTGCCCGGCATCCTCACACCCTCCCGTACGCTACGCCCCGGCCCGCCGACGCGGGGGTGTGCCCGAGCACGACAGGTCCTCCTTCTTGTCCTCCTCCGTTCGCGCTGTCTCCCCGGCCGCGCTGCTGCGTGCCCTGAAGCCCGGCTGGCTCCGCGATCCCGAGGTGTGGCGCACCGAGGTGCTCGCCGGCCTGGTGGTGGCGCTCGCGCTGATCCCCGAGGCGATCTCCTTCTCGATCATCGCCGGGGTCGACCCGGCGATCGGGCTGTTCGCCTCGTTCACCATGGCGGTCACGATCTCCGTCGTCGGCGGGCGCCGCGCGATGATCTCCGCCGCCACCGGCGCCGTCGCCCTCGTCATCGCTCCGCTCAACCGCGAGTACGGCCTCGGTCACCTCGTCGCCGCCGTCATCCTCGCCGGTGTCTTCCAGGTGGTGCTCGGCGCCGTCGGCGTCGCCAAGCTGATGCGGTTCGTGCCCCGCTCGGTGATGACCGGTTTCGTCAACGCACTGGCGATCCTGATCTTCATGGCCCAGGTCCCGGAGATGACCGACGTGCCGTGGCCCGTCTACCCGCTGATCATCGGCGGCCTCGCGCTGATGGTCGGCTTCCGCCGGATCACCACCGTCGTCCCGGCCCCACTCGTCGCCATCGTGATCCTCACCGTCATCACCGTGGCGGCCGGGATCGCGGTGCCCACCGTGGGGGACAAGGGCGAGCTGCCCTCCTCCCTGCCGGTCCCCGGCCTGCCGGACGTGCCGTTCACCATGGACACGCTGGCGACCGTCGCCCCCTATGCCTTCGCGATGGCGCTGGTCGGGCTGATGGAGTCGCTGATGACCGCCAAGCTGGTCGACGAGATCACCGACACCCGCTCCAGCAAGACCCGCGAGTCCATCGGCCAGGGCATCGCCAACATCGTCACCGGTTTCCTCGGCGGCATGGGCGGCTGCGCGATGATCGGCCAGACCATGATCAACGTGAAGGTGTCCGGCGCTCGCACCCGCCTGTCGACCTTCCTGGCCGGCGTGTTCCTCATGGTGCTGTGCATCGTCTTCGGACCGGTCGTCTCCGACATCCCGATGGCGGCCCTGGTCGCGGTGATGGTCATGGTCTGCTTCGCGACCTTCGACTGGCACTCGATCGCGCCGAGGACCCTGAAGCGGATGCCCGCCGGTGAGATCACGGTCATGGCGGTCACGGTGGCGTGCGTCGTGGCCACCCACAACCTCGCCATCGGTGTGGTCGTCGGCTCCGTCACGGCGATGGTCGTCTTCGCCCGGCGGGTCGCCCACTTCGCCGAGGTGAGCGCGGTCACCGCCCCCGACGGCGGGAGCGTCGTCTACCGGGTGACCGGCGAACTCTTCTTCGCCTCCGCCAACGACATCGTCGGCCGGTTCGACTACGCCGGCGACCCCGGCACGGTCGTCATCGACCTGTCCGGCACCCATGTGTGGGACGCCTCCTCCGTCGCCGCCCTGGACGCGATCGAGACCAAGTACGCCCGGCGCGGCAAGACGGTGGAGATCCGCGGCCTCAACGAGGCCAGCACCCGGCTCCGCGACCGGCTCGGCGGGCGGGCCCCGGCCGATCACTGACGGCGGACGACCCGGGGTCCTCGGGGGTCGGAGGCTCGGGGTCCGGCGGGAGCTGGCGACGGCCCGGCTGATGGGCCCCTGGCCCGGCTGATGGGCCCCTGGGGAGCACGTCTGCCGCCGTCGGCCCGCAGGGCCCGCCGAAGATCGTGGCGGGCCCCTCGCCTACGGGGCCTCAGACACCGCACCGCAAGGGTGTCAGGCGGGGGAGGCAGGTTCGGCGCGGGAAGAGGCGTCCGGGCGGACCTGCCCGTCCCGTAGCGGCGGCAGGTGGGTGGTACCTCGCGCTCGAATCCCGCTCCCGGTGCGTCCGGGATCACGGCATCCCGTCGTCCTTCGGGCAGCGCGGGCCCCGGCGAGGTCGGGTGCGGCCCGCGTGGCCTGTGGACCAGTGGACCAAGGGACCAGTGGACCAAGGGACCAGTGGGTCAGCGGGTCAGCGGTCGAGTTTGAGTGCGCCGTGGCCGACGTGGGTCGTCTCGGCGACGCTGCGGATCAGGTGCAGCAGGTCCTCGTGCAGGCGGTCGGTCATGCGGCCCTCGGCGACACTGCGTTCGAAGGACCGGTTGATGCCCCTGATCGCCGCACGGCCGGCGGCCTCGAACGGGTCCTCCTGGTCGGTACCGTCGAAGGGGAACTCGGTCCCGGCGGTCCGGCGCGACACCTCGACCTCGGCCAGGGCGACGACGCCGGGATTGGTGAGCGACATCGCGCGGGTCAGCGTCGCCTCCTCGTGGTCGAGGTGGTCACGCAGGTCGCGCCACCACTTGTCGACGAGTTCGACGAAGTCGGCGGACGGATCGGCGTGATAGAGCGCGATGAGCCGCTGCTCGCGTTCGGCCGGCCATTCGGTGACGAAGTCGAGCTTGGAGGGGAAGTAGCCCGTCACCGTTCGCGGGGCGACATCGGCGGCCTCGGCGATGCCGGCGATGGTCGTCCCGTCATAGCCGTGTTCGACGAACAGGCGCAGAGCGGTGTGCAGGATGTGGCGCCGACGGCGCGCCTTGTTCCGTTCCCGCAGCCCGGGACCGTTCCCTGTCGTCACAGTGCCCTCCCTCTCACCGTCCGCCACTACGCGATTTTTACCGTATGTAGCATACACGCCCCACCCAGCATAAATGCCTCCTTGCGCAAACTTGCCTTCGATGGCAAGATTTTTTCGACGGTTCGACGATGTGTCCGAACGGACGGCAACTGCCCGCGGACCGTGTAGAGGAGATGGTCTTGAAAACTGCATACGCCGACGCATCCGGGTTCCCGGTCGGTGATCCGACGCCGATCCTGAGCTGCGGCCCCGTCATCCTCGACGTCCCGGACAGGCCCGTCCGGCTGGAGATCAAGGTCACGGCGCCCGCGACGGGCACCGGGCTCCCGGTGTCGCCGACGAGCACTTCGGTTCGTGGGCCGGGGAGCGCTACCCGTCGCTGCGGTACCCGGAGTTCGCGACGATGACCGGCACCACGCTGGTCGTGGCCGGCGACGAGGACCTGAACCCGAACTTCTCCAGCTTCTCGGCGACCTGTCCTGGAAGACGGCGCTCGACCTGCTCCAGTCCCCGTCGGTACCCGTCGCCACGGTGGAAACCAGGTGAGAACCAGGTCCAGTACGCGACGTCACCCGCACCGAAGGCCGAAGAGGAGCAGTCCGTGAACATCGCCGTCCTCGGAACCGGCAGAGTCGGCTCGACGCTGGGCGCACGCCTGACCTCGCGAGGCCATCGCGTGCTCTACGGATCCCGAACGCCCACGGGTGCCGACCGGCTGGACCACCGCGGTGCCGTCGCCTCCTCCGACCTCGTCGTCACCGCCGTGCCCGGCGGCGACGTGCTCGGCGTCCTGGACGAGATCGGGGACGAGGCGCTGGGCGACAAGATCCTGCTCGACCCCTCGGCGACGATCACGCCGCGGGCCGCCACGGGGCACACCGGCGGCGGGGTGGCCGGCCGGGTCCAGAGACGGTTCCCGCGCACACGCGTGGTGAAGGCCCTCAACACGATGAACTTCGCCATCATGGTCGACCCGCTCGCATCGGTCCCCGCGGCCACCGTCTTCGTCAGCGGTGACGACGTCGCGGCGAAGGGGGTGGTCACCGGCCTGCTCGGCGATCTGGGCTGGCCCGCCACCGGCATCATCGACCTGGGCGGTATCGACACCGCCGCCGCGACCGAACAAGCCGGCGCGCTGTACTTCGCCATAGTGCGAGCACTGGGCGACACGAGATTCAACCTCGCGGTGTCACGGTGACGAGGACGGCACCGCACCGCCGACCCGGTACGAGGGACGGCGTGCCGTGAAACCGCTGGAGAGCCACGGCCGCACCCTTGGCTGATTCGATCGGACGGTCCGTCTCGTGCGGACCGTCCGGAGGGACAACCCGACCCCACCCCACTCCACCCCGTGGGAAGGCCGCCACGATCTGTCTGGCCGGACTCGACACCGTAGGGATCTTGCTGTGGTCAGCCCGATGATTCCAACGAAACGGCCGGGGAGGAGCGGGAGGTGGGGTGCTCCGGGCGGACGGGATGCCGGCTCAGGATGGAGACCCGGTTGAACGCGTTGATGGTGACCGCCACCCAGAGCACCGCCGAGATCTGATCGTCGTCGAACACCTCACGGGCGGCCGCGTAGGCGGTCTCCTGCGCGTGCGTGTCGGCCGGATCGGTGGTCGCCTCCGCCAGCGCGAGCGCCGCACGTTCGGCCGCGGTGAACACCTCGGTGTCCCGCCAGGCGGCCAGCACGCCCAGGCGCTGTGCCGTCTCCCCGGCGCGCACGGCGGCCCGCGTGTGCACATGCAGGCAGTAGGCGCAGCCGTTGATCTGCGACACCCGCAGATTGACCAGTTCCACCAGGCGCCGGTCGAGCCCCGCGTCGGCGGCGACCCCCCGGACCGCCTCGGACGTGCGCACCAGGGCCTGATAGGCGTCGGGACTCTGCTTGTCCAGGTAGACACGAGCGACCTGCCGGTCCGCGGGCTCGGGCACGGGACTGCTCACCTCGGTACTCCTTCGGACTCCGGTCCGGACAGCGCCGCCAGGACGATCACGTCGTTGAACGTGAAAGTAGCATGGGGTGTGGAGGTGGTCCTTGATGAGCAATGCCGAGACGGATCCGGCGCCGACGCGCTGCGGATCGACGCGGGACGAATCGACGCGGGACGAATCGATGCCGGACGACGAGGGAGGACCGGGTGCGGCACGGATCGACGTACTCACCCCGCGTGACGTTCCCCTGGGCGGCCCCCGGGCCATGACGGTACGCCGCACCCTGCCGCAGCGGGCCCGGTCCCTGATCGGCGCGTGGTGCTTCGCCGACCACTACGGCCCCGACGACGTCACCCGCACCGGCGGCATGGACGTCGCCCCCCACCCGCACATCGGCCTGCAGACCGTGAGCTGGCTCTTCAGCGGCGAGATCGAGCACCGCGACAGCCTGGGCAGCCACGCCTACGTCCGCCCCGGCGAACTCAACCTCATGACCGGCGGCCACGGCATCTGCCACTCGGAGGTCTCCACCGCCCGGACCACCGTCCTGCACGGCGTGCAACTGTGGGTGGCCCTGCCGGACGAACACCGCCACACCGCACGCGACTTCCAGCACCACGTGCCACAACCCGTGCGGATGGACGGCGCGGAGATCAGGGTCTTCCTCGGTGAACTGGCCGGCTCCGCCTCACCGGTACGCACCTTCACCCCCTTGCTCGGCGCCGAGATCCTCCTCGATCCCCACGCCTCCCTCACCCTCTCCGTCGACCCGGCCTTCGAACACGGCCTCCTCGTCGACCAGGGCGAGATCCGCCTGTCCGGAACCCCGCTGCACCCCGCCGAACTGGGCTACGCCCGCCCCGGCAACACCACCCTGACCCTCCACAACGACTCCACCACCCCGGCCCGCACCATCCTCCTCGGCGGCCCGCCGTTCGGCGAGGAGATCATCATGTGGTGGAACTTCATCGGGCAGTCGTCACAAGAGATCGCACAGGCGCGCCAGGACTGGATGGAAGGCCGTCGGTTCGGGGTGGTGGAGGGGTACGACGGCGATCCGCTGCCTGCGCCCGCGCTCCCCACAGTCCCCCTGAAACCTCGGAAAGACCGTCCTTGACCAGCAAGTTCGCGTGTTGAGCGGCGGCTGGCGAGGGAAGGCAAACAGAGGGTGCTCGTGACGGGTCCTTCAGCGCTCGATCGTGAGCGAACGGCAAGCGGGGGAGGCTCGTCCCGATGGCCGCCAGTCCGAAGTGTCGTCGTCTGTGAGCGGGTGTGAGCATCCTCTTGCTAACCCAATGCTCACTTTTCTGACGGCCCGTCAGTCCGAGTCGAGGCGCGCTGCACGAAGCACCGGCGCCCGCGCCGAAGTGATCGAGGCGATGTCGACCGGCCCGATCTTGGCTACTTGAAGGTGCGAGATGCCGGCCGAGCGGAGAACGTGGGAGAGGCTGCAGACGGTTGCAGGAAGCCGACAACTGCGAGTGGGCGGGGGGCTTTCCGGGGCTCACGCCCCGCGCCGTTTCGCCAGCGTTGGACATCCGGCTCGGGTGCCTCTCAACGTCGGCTGAACCCTTGACGGTGACACTGCCGAAATCAGACGCCTGATCACCCGACTCACCGACCGCCGCCCCACCCCGGGCGACCACATCCTGCACTGGTCGACATGGCGCCGACGACGGCAATATCAAGCTCCGCTCAGTCACTGCAAGCGCCGTGGACACAGCCCCTGAAAACTGCCCAGCACTCAGAACAAGCACCGTTGCAGTATTAGACCGTGTCCTACGTGGTGAGGCGTCATTGACCTCGGTATGGGGCGGGGTACGTGGAGTTGGATGCGGCCATCATCTACGTACTGGTCAGCGGCTGCGCCTGGCGCCAACTACCGCCTGGCTTCGGCATATCGAAGTCGACCGCTCACCGCCGGTTCCTGATCCGGTCGAGAGCCGGCGTCCGGGGGCGGTTGCACGAGGCCACCGCGGCCGGTACTTCAAGCCCCAGCGCCTCCACGCAGACAAAGCCTACGACCGCGCCGACCTGCGAAAATGGTTACGTGGCAAACGCATCGGAGTACGGATCGCGCGCAAAGGCATCGAGCCAAGCGAACGATTGGGCCGCCGCCGCTGGGCCATCGAGCGGACGGTGTCCTGGCTGTCCGGCTACCGACGCCTGAGCCCTCGCTACGAACGCGATCCCCGCAATTACCTGGCTTTTCTCGGACTGGCAGCCGCCCTGTGCTGCTACAAACGCCTCGTCCGCCTCACCACGTAGGACACGGTCTTATGAGGACGATCACGTCCCGTCGTACGGGAGTTCGGCCGACCAGGGACGTGAACGTCCTATGAGGTTCAGGTTGTGTGGCAGGTCAGCGCGGCGGTGCTTCGACACCTGTCATCGCGAGGGCCTCCGGCGGCAGCCGGTCGCCATGGATGGTGATTTGTGCGACGGCGGCGTTCAGCTCCTGGAGTTCGTCGCGGCTGAACCTGACTTCTTCCGCGCCGATGTTCTCCAGGAGGTGGGGCAGCCTGGTGGTGCTGGGGATCGGCACGATCCACGGCTTCTGGGCCAGCAGCCAGGCGAGGTCGATCTGGGCGGGAGTGGCGCCCTTGCGTACGGCCCAGTCCTGCAGCAGTCGCACCAGCGGCATGTTGGCGGCCAGGTTGTCCCGGCTGTTGCGGGGGAACGCGGTCCGGCGGTCGTCCTGCGCGAACCGGAAGTACGGACTCATCGTGCCGGTGGTGAAGCCCATGCCCAGCGGAGCCCAGCACACGAAGCCGATCCCGAGTTCCTCGCACAGCGGCAGAACCTGCTCCTCCGGTCCGCGCCACAGGGTGGAGTACTCGTTCTGGATGGCGGTGAGCGGCTGGATCGCGTGAGCCCGGCGGACGGTCTGCAGACCTGGCTCGGAAAGGCCCCAGTGCAGCACTTTGCCCTGGTCCATGAGGTCCTTGACCGTGTCCGCGACGTCCTCGATCGGGACCGCGGGATCGACCCGGTGCTGGTAGAGCAGGTCGATGTGGTCCGTCCGCAGGCGCCGCAGCATGCCGTCGACGGCCCGGCGGATGTGTTCTGGGCGGCTGTTCAGGCCGTTGCGTGCTCCGGTGTCCGGGTCGATGTCCCAGCCGAACTTGGACGCGATCACCACGTCGTCGCGGACGGGGCGGAGGGCATCGCCGACGATCCGCTCCGACTCCCACGGCCCGTACGCCTCGGCCGTGTCGAAGAACGTCACGCCCTGGTCGACGGCTGTCCGGATGAGCGCGACCATGTCCTTGCGGCTGGTGACCGGGCCGTAGAGGTTGCCCGGCATGGTCTGTGTGCCGAGACCGATGCCGGAGACCTTCAAGGAACCGAGCCTACGGTGGCCGGTCTGTGTGATGGCCGCGGTCACCTGACCGCGACGGCGGGCAGGAGCACCGGTGGCCGTGGCGGGTGATGCGGAGTGTGCCTGGGCCGGTGCGGCCCCCGACACAGCTATGAGAGAGGTCGCTGCGAGGGCGGCCGCGCCCAGGAAGCCACGACGGCCGCGGTCGGTCGAGTCGGCGTGCGGTGTGCCGTCCTGTTCGTGCATGGGGTACATCCCTTGTGTCGCCTGTTGGGGGAGGGGGAACTCGGGGTGTCGCACCGTCGGTGACGAGGCGTCATGCCCTGTCGTGAGCCGGGCTCTGATCCCGGCTCGGACGCGGCGGGTCGGGGGCTGGACTCGTCGAGCGGCCGAAACGGACCGTGCCCGAGATGAGCACCTGGGCGTCCGGTGGCGCTGGGTCCACGTCCGTAGCTTCGGACGACGCCCATGCTTGTCCGACCATGGGCGTCGTGTGGTTGCGATGATGCCGGTCGGTCAGTCTGATTCAATCAGCGTGCCCACCGGGGTGGGAGGGCGTGTTGTGCCGGGTAATGGCACTACCCCCCTCCGCTTGGCCTGTTCGACGAACGAGGGTGCACGACCCGGCGGTTGGGCGGGTGGCCCCGGGGCCACCGGTACGGCGCGGTCGGCAGGGGACTACGCCTGCCGTGAAGCGAGTTCGACGACGGTGATGTCGGACGGTGCTCCCACGCGTACCGGTGGGCCCCACACGCCGGCGCCCCGGCTCACGTACAACTGGGTGTCTCCGTAGCGCTCCAGCCCGGCGACCGTGGGGTTGGCCAGTCCGGCGAGGAGGCTGCCGGGCCAGAGCTGTCCGCCGTGCGTATGACCGGAGAGCTGGAGGTCGACGCCGTGGCGGACGGCGTCCTCGATGACGACGGGCTGGTGGGCGAGGAGAACGGCGGCGCGGGAACGGTCCCGGTCGCCGAGGGCCTTGCCGAAGTCGGGGCCCTGGCCCTCCTCTTCGCCGCGGAGGTCGTTGACGCCGGCCAGGTCGAAACCGGGCAGCTCTCTGCGGGCGTTCTCCAACGGGCGCAGTCCCAGGTCCCGTACCTTTTCCACCCACTGCTCGGCGCCGGAGATGTACTCGTGGTTGCCCGTGACGAAGTACGCGCCGTGCCGTGCCCGGAGTTGAGCAAGTGGTTCGACGGCCGATGCGAGGTTCTCGACGCTGCCGTCCACCAGGTCGCCCACAACCGCGATCAGGTCCGGCTGTGTCGCGTTGATGGTGTCGACGACCCGCTGGGAGAAGCCCCGGCCCAGGACGGGACCGACGTGGATGTCGCTGACGACGGCGATGCGGAACCCGTGCGCGCTGCGCGGGAGTCTGGCCAGCGGAATGGTGAGGCGCTTGACCTTCGGCCCGCGCAGCACACCGTACGTGCCGTGACCGACAGTCCCGACGGCGACGGCTGCCGCGGCGCCGCCCACGACGCGGGAGACGAAGAGGCGACGCGACGGGACGGCGGAGTTGGTGCCGACTGACGGAGTGGGCTCCGGTGCTTGCGACGGGTCCAGTACGGTAACGCGTCCCGCGGTGCCTCGTTTTGCATCGGAATCGCCGCGGTGCGCCGTTGCCGGCGGCGGCTCGTCGGCCGAGACGAGTTGCTCCGCGCCGGGGCCACCGGCTTGCCCCTCCGCGGACTGTCCCGTCGGCAGAACCCGCTGACGCGGGCCCGTCCCGGCGTCCCGGTGCGCGAGCCACCGCCGGAGCACGGGCCGGACGGCCTCACCGGCCGACACCGCGAGCAGCAGATACACGGACAGCGCCATCCACAGATATCCGGGCCAGGCGAGGGCCCGCTGCAGGAGGAACGGAACAGTTGAGCCCTCCGCCGTCATGGCACCCATCGACAGCAGGGGACCGGTCACGAAGACGACGTTCCCTGCCCGTCTCGGGAACGAACCCTTGGCCGTCGTGTCCCGTACGAGACGGCGCCAGACGTACCAGTGCAGTGCGCCGAACAACGCCAGCACGACGACACTGACAACTGCGAATATGACGACCACGACTCCGCCTAGTCCTTCCTCTGAGGTGTCCCACGGCTCTTCGACCCGCGGGACTGGGATGTCGCCGGGCCGGTTGAGCCCTTACGACTTGTACCGGTCGCGTCACCCGGAAGCGTCGGCCTTGATCTTTTCGAGTGCGTCGTCGAACCCGTCGGGCGTGTGGCTGTTCCCCGCCACACGGTCGAGATCCACGTCGTCGATGTCCTTGCCGACCACGAGTGCCGGGACCTCATCGGCGAAGCGCTTCTGCAGCGTGCGCGAGGTCTCGTCCGTCGCGTGGGGAGCGACATCGACAGCGGTGATCCGGTCTCCCTCGAGTGTGATGGTCACCCCGATGCTCGAGCCCCGTGTTCCGTACTCGCCGTCCACGACGTACTCGCCGTCGTCGTACGAGCCGCTGCGCGAAGGAAAACCGGACGAGGCGGCACCGCTGCTCGAAACGGACCTCGGAGCGGACGGGGAAGTCGGGCTGCCTTCACCCGAGCCCCCATCCGTGCCCGTGGCTGTGCAACCGGCGATCGCGGCCGTGACAGAGACGCCCACCAGCGTCGTGGTGGTCTTCCTTCTCGTAGCTGACATGTCTTCCTTGCCTGTCGACGTCAAAAGTGCGGCCCGGGCGGCATGCCCTCAGGCGAAGAGCTCGCCCGCGAAGTCCGACGAGCGGTCGGCGCGTCCGTCGGCATGCATGCGCACGTACGCGAACTCGAAGGTTTCTGTGAGCTGTGACGCGTCGGCGAAGAACAGCGCCGTCGCCAGGCCGTCGGCGAGCGCGGTCTCATCGGCGACGACCCAGGTGGCGACCACTCCCGCGACCGGGACACCCGTCCTCGCGTCGAGCACGTGGTGCAGCCCGTCCCCCCACGCCCGTCGGGCGACCCCGGATGCACACAGCGCCTGACCCCTCAGGTGAGCCACGCCGATCACCCGTCGCGGATCGAAGGGATGCTCCAGGCCGACCCGGAAGATCCGCTCGCCCGCGTGGAACAGGTCCCCGCTCCCGTCGACGACGAACCGGGTGTGGCTGGCTTCGCGCATGATCGCTGAGAGGAGATCGACCAGGTAGCCCTTGCCGACCGCGCCCACGTCGATCACCAGCGGTCGCTGTGTGACGAGCGTCGTACCCTCCCTGACGACGTCCGCGGCCCAGGTGGCGCGGCCCCGGGCACGCTCAGCCGCCCGCACGTCGTCGGGGGCGGGCGTCAGGGTGTAGGCCGAGTCGTAGCCGAGGAGTTCCAGCTGCCGGCCGACGAGCGGATCGACCGCACCGCCGGTGGCCGTGTACAGGCGGTCGTAGAGAGTGAACAGTTCGATCGCGTCCGTGGGGAACTCGAACCGGCCCCCGGCCGGAGAGGCGGCGATCCGCGACACCAGCGAGTCCGGACGGAACCGCGAATACGTGGCGTCGAACCGCCGGACCCTGTCGAGGATGCGGGCACGCAGGCACGCACCCATCGGCTCGTCCGTGTCGATCCGCCAGTTCGTTCCGATGGCCTCGAAGGCGAACCGGTCGGCTCGCGGCTCCTGCTCCTTCAGGGCAGCCTGTTCTGGGGCTTTTGCCGCGCCGGGCCTGATGTCGTTCACGACTGAGGTCTCCTGTGGGATGTCGTCGTACTTCCACTCTCAGGGCTTCGGCCGCTGTACGGCACACCGGGTTGTACCAGGCAGTGGCATGCCAGAGAACGGCAGTGCCCCTCGCCCGCTTGCCCAGGCGCAATCCCTTGGCCGGCGAGGGAGGATCCCCGGCCTCCGTTCGACGCGTCGCAGGGATCATCCCGCAGCGGCCTTCTGGCCGAGGCTGTCGAGCCAGTCACCCACCTCTGCCTCGGCGTCACCCATGTCGTCCCGCGAGATCGTGAAAGCATTACTGATCACGGTGGAATCAGAAAGTGCCTCGGTGATGGTTTCCACCGTTCCGCTCAAGCGGTTTCCGCCATGGGTGCTGAACAGGATGATGTCCTTGCCGCCGAAGTCATGTTCCTCAAGGAAGGTGTGCATCGGCATCGGCAGGTCGTACCACCAGATCGGATAGCCGATGAACACGGTGTCATAATCTTCGAGGTGGGGAATCAGGGCCTTGAGCTTCGGCCTCGCATCGGCCTCCTGCTGTTCGAGTGCGAGATCCTCGAGTGTGCCGTGATCCAGGGGAAGTTCCTCCGCCGTCTCTATGCGGAACATCTCGGCGCCGGTGCGCTGCTCGATGATCTGCGCAACGTACTGGGTGTTTCCAAGTACTTTTCCGTTGACGACGTGCGTGCTGTTCGCCTCGTCCTCGCTCATGTTGTCGGGATCACTGGTTTCCGGTACCGAGAAGTACGCGATCAATGTGCGCGATTTTTCCAGGGGCCGGTCGATTTTCGTAGGCCCTGAGGCACCGGGGGAGTCGTCACCTCCGATGAGTGAACAGCCTGCGGCACCGACCCCCGCCAGTGTTGCGCCGGCCAGATTCAGGAAACCCCGACGTGTTGTGCTTGCCATTTTCGCGAACTCCATGTCTTCAGCTGTTCTTGTCTGATCTGGATCGGAGTGGATTGCGGCACGCCGTCTACATGGTGAGCCGTTCCTGATGGATGCGCCGTGGGGACACCCCTGTGCGCCACAGCAGGCGCCGGTTCGCCACTACGGCGGGATTCGGGCCCACGATGAAGAAGACGCCCTTCGCGATTGCCTTCGAGGGCAACGCGTCGATCAGATCGCGGCGTCGGAACCGGCCAATACTGACAGCGACATGAAAACGGCCGCCGGACGCCGCCTCGTACTCCTTGAGCACGTCACGGTAATAGGCGTCCTCCGGGCTGCGCACGGCCCACAACAGGTGAATCTCCCGTGTGGTGTGGTGGGCCGCCGCCAGGCTGAGCAGCGGGGCCACACCCGCGCCCATCCCGATGAGGACGAGCGGAGCTTCGGGGGCTCGACCCTGGACGGTGGATTCGAAGCGGCCGAAGGGACCCTCCAGGCGCACACGGGCTCCGACTTCGACGTTGTCGAGGCGACGAGTGAAGTCTCCGTGCTGACGGATCGTGAATGTCAGGGTCTCCCGGTCGTCGTCGGTCACCGAGAAGGGATGCCATTCCCCGCTGACGGAAGAGGACCCCTCGAAGCTGAGGAAGAAGAAGTCGCCCGGGCGCAGGGCCGACGCCTTCGTGTCAAGGTGTACCGACACCCTTCGGGTCGACCCACCGAGCGCGTCGCTGTTGACGACGGTACCGCGCAGATACGTATCGCCGGCGATCCACTTCTTCCACGCATAGACGCCCAGCACCAGCACTGTGTACGCATCGAACAGCATCATGAACCCGAAATACTGGTTCACTCTCACGAGCAGGTGGGCGTGCAGCCAGATCATTGCCACGATCACCAGGTTGAGCCGATGAATCCACACAGAGAACTGGTGGCGGAAGACGGTCTCCAGGAAACCCTTGACTCTGAGAAGCAGCCTCGATCTGTCGACCAGCCACCCGCTCAGAAAGAAAACCGAGAAGCACAGCACCGAAAGAGAGCCGTAGAAACTCCAGTCTCCCAGGTCACGAGCCAGAGCGCTTGGCGAATAGGAGTTGTCCTGATGTATGTACGCGGCGAAGATCGCCAACACGCCGAGCATGCCATGAAGGCCGTATATGGACGGCATGCCCACGAAGCGGTCCAGCCAGGACGGTCGCACGCTGAGCAGGATGGACAGCAGCCACCATGCATAAGCGATGAGCCCGAGGGAAATGTAGAACTTCAGCGGACCGGGCGCGGTGGCCATGGCATCGTAGGTGAGCACCAGCGGGAGCGGAAACACGACCGCGAAGCTCCAGAACAGCAGCTTGCGCACCATGGCTGAAACTCCACCCGGTCTGTCCGATTGACCTCACGCGGCCGTTGCTCGAAACTCATCTTTTTTCCTTCGGCCACGCTCGTCGAATAGTCCCCTAGGGGTCTCGGCTCTCGTATGTGCTGTCGGTTGACATAGGTGAGGGCCGCCATGATCAGGACGCCGACACCGATCAGGACGAACACCTTGTAGCGCGGTTTCATGTGCAAGCCGTTTTCAGGAAGCTGGTACGGGAAATGAGTGCCTGGCCCATGCCGTTCGCCGGCCGGGAGCCCCCAGTGGCGGTCCGGCCCGAACAGGCGGCTTCGCAATGCGTGTGAGGCACACCGCGATGTCCGTGACTCCGGGTCCTCGACCGCGTGGTAGGGCGAGGGTTGTCTCCGGGTGCGCCCCTGGCGGCGGGTCAACTGTGTTCGGACACGACGCGCAGGTGGACGAGGCGACCGCCCTCATCACGAGGTACCGGGCGGACACGGTACGGGCGGGGCGGGACATCAGCGCGGCCCGCAAGCCGGATCAGCAGCGGCAGACCTGAAGTGACACGAGCGAGGGGGCGGCGGAGACTCCCGACGCGAGCTGTGAGGCCGCGTGGTCACCCGGGGGCAGCGCAGTGGACGCGTACCCCCGGACACCGCCGACGGCGGAGCCCCTCGTGTCCGAGTTCGGAGCAGGGCGGTGGCGGTCACGGCCCGCTAGCCAGAAGGCCGGATCGGAGAGGTATCCGGCCTCGCCACAGGCGACGGATTCGTCGACATGGTCGGCGACGTCCGAGCCCATGCCCGGGCTCACGTCCGAGCCCATGGACGATACCAGCGGTGATGCCGAGGTAGGGCCATGGCCGGTGTGCCCGGACGCGCCGGGCATCGTCGCGCCGATGGCCACCAGAAGAGCGGCCAGCGCGAGCACGAACCAGGGGGTGCTGCTGCGTGGCATGCGCCCCTCCTCGCGGCCGTGTCCCGTTCATTCGACTTCTGTCCGGAGGGCCGGAAAGAGCGCGTTCTCGGATCGCGGTGCTCCGAGAGTCGTCGGTGACCGGGCCCGCGCTGGTACCCACCTAACGGGAAAGGCTCACCGCGCGGCAGGCCGTGTTGTGCCAGGGAGCGCTGATCAGGGCATTGACAGGGCCCCCAAGGATCACCCCAAAAGGATCACTCGTCTGCTATGGACGGGTCCACCGCCCCGACCGGCCCGGGAGCCGCTTCTGGCCGGGAGGAAAAGCGTTCAGGGGTCCTGTCACTCCCCTGAACACCGCTCCCCGCTACGGCGCGGTCTGCCACGAGCGCGGGCGGACCCGCACGATGGACGTGAGCGACAGATTCGTGCGACGGGCCGCTCGGCCCATGGAGGCAGGAGAAGACATGCGAGCCCTGAACCGGCTGAACAAGAAAGTCACGGCCGCGGCGCTGGTGGGGGTCTCCGCCGCCGCGGCCCTTGCGGGATGCTCGTCGCCGGACGAGGCGAGCACCACGAGTTCACCCCTGACATCGAGCAGCGCCTCCCCTGAGACCGGGGCGCCTTCCACGGCAGAGGGAGACTACGCCGACGGGAAGTACCGCGCCGACGGCGAGTACGGCACTCAGGACTCCAGCATCGGCGTGTCCCTCACCCTGGACAACGGTGTGATCACTGAGGCCGATATCGAACCCCACGCGACGAACGAGACATCGCGCGACTACCAGGAACGCTTCGCCGAAGCCGCTCCGGACCTCGTTGTCGGCCGTGACGTCGACGACGCGAACCTCGATCGCGTCGCAGGTTCGAGTGGCACTCCGGACGGCTTCAACGACGCCTTGCGGAAGATCAGGGAAGAGGCGTCGCGGTGAGGCCCGGCTCACAGTCGTCCGGCAGAGGATGAGAGGCGGTCTGTGCCGCAGTGGACCCTTATGTCGGGATCACTTGCCATGCGGGGCTCAGACCGAGGACGACGTCGAAGAGCTACCGGTGTCAGGTGACCGGATCCCGGGCGAGTCCAGTTCGTGTTGCTGAACGACGACTCGGACCAGGGGGAGCAGATGTTGTTGGAGCATGGGCAGGCCGATAGCGCGTCCGACCGACAGCGCTGTGACGGACAGAGCCACGAGGTGGCTCCCTTTCGCAGGCGTGCTGCAATGGATCATTGACGTCGGGCACGCGAATGCCCGACGTCAATGATCAGAAGCAGCTGGATTCACTTCATCGGCTGGTTCCCCCGTACTCGGCGTCCGTGACGTGTTCCCCCCACTCGACGTCGGGCACGTCAGGACTGCCGGAACTCTCGGACAGAGCCAGGTGGGTCATGAAGCGGTCGGGTGCGGCGCCGTGCCAGTGCCACTCGCCAGGAGGCGTGTAGACGATGTCCCCCGGGTGCATCGCCTTGGTCTCGGCGCCGCGGGACTGGACCAGGCCGACGCCCTCGGTGACATGTAAGGTCTGGCCGACTGCGTGCCGGTGCCAGATGGTGCGGGCGCAGGGGGCGAAACGCACCACACCCGCGCGAAGCCGCGAGGGCGCCTCGCCCTGCACGATCATGTCCACCCACACGTCGCCGGTGAACCGTTCCACGGGCCCCTTCGTCGTGGGGTTCTTCTTCAGGAATTCCATCTGCCTCGGTGCCCCTGTTCGGCTGCGTCGGTGAAGTGATCTCCGGATACGTTCAGCCTGCATGCCGGCGCCACCTCGTGACAGACCGTGGCGTGCCAGGGAGCGGTGTGCCGGGGAGCCGCGTTCAAGGGTACGGCAGGGCACCTGACAGACGCGGCCGAACGCGGGACAGTGTTTCTTCCGGCTCCGCACCCGCCGACGCGGTCGGTTGATCCCGCCAGGGTCGCACGGGGCCGGTGACTGTCACACTGAGGGGTGTGGCACGCGAGCAGCAGGACAGAAGCAGCGGGACCGAACTGGGACGCTTTCTGCGCGCCCGCCGGGCGGAAGTCGGCCCCGAGGAGGTAGGCATCAAGGTGGGCCCGGGGCTGCGCCGGACGCCGGGGCTGAGGCGGGAGGAACTGGCCACGCTCGCCGGAGTGAGCATCGACTACTACGCCCGCCTGGAGCGGGGCCGCGAGTGCCATCCCAGCCCTGCCGTCCTCGACGCTCTGGCACGCGCGTTGCACCTCGGGGAAACAGAGCACAAGCACCTGCACGACCTCGGTCTCAGTGCTGCCCGCAGACCGTCCGCGGAACAGAGCGTGCCCAGCCGCATCGTGGACCCCGGTACCGACCTGCTGCTCCAGCGACTACGGCCCTTTCCGGCCCGGGTGCTCAGCCGCACGCTGGATCTGCTCGCCTGTAACCAGGGCGGACTGCGGACACTGGCCGGAATCGACCGCTGGCCTGTCGGGCAGCGCAACATCGCGAGGTACGTCTTCCTGCACCCCATGGCTCGTGAGTTGTTCCCGGACCGGGAGGTGGTGACGCGTGGCTGCGTCGCCCGGTTGCGTGCCCTGGCGGGCACTGACCCCGACGCTCCCGACCTCGCCGGCCTCGTCGATGAACTGCTCCTCAAAAGCACGGACTTCGCGCGGCTCTGGGACTCCTACGACGTCAACGGGTTCGTCCAGGGAAGCAAGACTCTGCAGCACCCCGAAGTCGGATTGCTCACACTGCGCTACCAGTCCATGCTGATCGAGGGCACTCCAGGACATCGCCTGGTGACGTATTACGCCCTACCTGACACACCGGACTACGACGCCATGGTCCTCCTCGACCGGGATGCTGTCGTTCGGTGATGGATGGGCCCCGCGCCGCGGGTGAGGGGCGTACCCGAACCCTGATGGGTGTGGGCGACGACCTCCGCCGCGATGGACAGCGCCGTCTCTTCGGGAGTGCGGCGCCGAGGTCGAGACCGATCGGGGAGTGCAGGAGGGCGAGGTGAGCCTCCGTCACGCCGGCTTCCCGCAGTGGTTCCAGGCGGTGTGTGTGGGTGCGGCGTGAACCCATCGCGCCCACGTAGGCGATCGGCAGACCCAGCGCCAGACGCAGCAGCGGCACGTCGAACTTCGCGTCGTGGGTCAGGACGCGGACGACCGTGCGGGCGTCGCACACGGTGACGGGACGGACAGCCTTTCCGGGCAGGTCGCCGCGTCCCCGCCCACCTCAGCGCGCCCTGTACGGCCCGCGCGAAGCAGTGCGAGGGCCTGCGCCGCCACTGTGCCTTCCCGTCGCTCGCGCCCCGCGGCGCCCGCGTGTGCGTAGTCCTCCGAGGTGACGCTCAGAGCGCGGCCGAGGAGTTCCGCCGGCCCGTCGACGATCTGAGCCACGGCGACAGGCCGGCCGGACACCACCCCGCCGAGGGCCGTGGCCGGAGGGGGACGGCCGGCGGGATGGATCCGCTGCACCAGGACGTCGAGTTCGCCGCCGCAGGCCAGGCCGACGGCGAAGGCGTCCTCGTCGGAGTAGCCGAATCGTTCCCGCATAGGAGGTTCACCGGACTTGAGCACCTGTCGGCGCAGCTCGTGGACAGCTCCCTCCACACAGCCTCCGGACACACTGCCGATCACGTTGCCGTCGGCGTCCACGGCCAGAGAGGTACCGGTGGGCAGCGGTGCGCTGCCACTGACCCGGACCACGGTGGCAAGGGCGAAGGGGCGGGCTTCGCGGCATCAGGTGTGCGGCGTGTCCGCGATGTTCAGCAGGGGCGGGGTCTCCAGGAAGGGCGGCGGCCGCACGGGTGGTCCCGGGCTGCGACGCGTGCGCACCGCAGCCCGGGACCAGGCTCAGAGCAGCGACTCGGCGGTGATGGGCAGGTCGCGCACCCGTCGGCCGGTGGCGTGGAAGACGGCGTTGGCGACGGCGGGGGCCACTCCGACCACGACGACCTCGCCCAGGCCCTTCACGCCGAGGGGGTCGGCCTCGTCGTCCCGGCCCTCGACGTAGATCGCCTTCAGATTCGTGACGTCGGCGTTGACCGGGACGAGGTAGTCGGCCAGGTTGGCGTTGACGATGCGTCCGTCGCGGTGGTCGGTGACCGTGTGCTCCAGCAGCGCCATTCCGATGCCGCCGACCATGGCACCGATGGCCTGGCTGTCGGCCAGCTTGGGACTGATGATGCGGCCCGCGTCGAAGACACCGAGCATCCGCCGCACCCGTACCAGACCGAGGCGGGCGTCGACGGCCACCTCCGCGAACACCGCGCCGTAGGCGTACATGGCGGACCTGGACTGGCCCGGCGTCCAGGAGCCCAGGGCTTCGAGATGGGTGCGGTTGTTACGGGCGAGGAGTTGCCGGTACGTCTCACCGCGCGCGGGGTTGTCCTTGAGATGCAGTCGTCCTCCCCGTACGACGATGTCGTCGGCGTTCGCGCCGGACAGGGGTGAGTCCTCGTCCTCGACGGCCAGTCGGATCGCCTGTTGCCGCAGGGTGTCGCAGCCGTTCTGGACGATGGATCCGACGCTGGCCATGGTCAGCGAGCCGCCGTGGAGCGGAGCCGTGGGCATGTCCGTGTCACCGAGCCGGAAGGTCACGTTGCGCACGGCGAGGCCCAGGGCGTCCGCGGCGACCTGGGTCATGGAGGTGTAGGTGCCCGGTCCCATGTCGCTGGTCGAGGACTCGATCGCGGCGGTCCCGTCGGCGTCCAGCCGGACACCGGCCTGACCGGGGGCCCGCAGGGTGTCGTAGACCGCGGTGGCCATGCCGGTGCCGATGAGCCAGTCGCCGTCACGGGTGGAGCGGGGCCGGGGGTTGCGGCGGCTCCAGCCGAACTCGCGGGCGCCGACCGTGTAGCACTCGCGCAGCCGGCGGGTGGAGAACGGCCGCCCGCTGGCCTGGTCGTTCTCGGGCTCGTTGCGCCGGCGCAGCTCGATGGGGTCGATGCCCAGTTCGTGGGCGAGTTCGTCCATCGCGCTCTCGAGGGGGAACGCGGCGGTGGAGTACCCCGGACCCCGCATCGGGGTCGGGGTGTTCACGTCCAGCGCCACCGTCCGGTACATCTGGGAGACGTTGGGCGTGGTGTACAACATCTGTCCGGGAGCGAGGACGCCGCGTTCCGAGAACCGCTCGTAGCGGGAGGTCTCGCCGCGCAGTTCGTGGGTCATCGCGGTCAGCAGCCCGCGCCGGTCGCTGCCGAGGCGCACCTTGTACTCGTACGCCGGCCGGTAACCGACCCCGAAGTACAACTGCCTGCGTGTCAGGACGAGTTTGACCGGGCGACCCGTCTCGCGGGCGGCGAGGGCCGCGACGGTGATGTGCGGCCAGGCCCGGGCGGCGTTGCCGAACGCGCCGCCGACGAAGGGGGAGACGACCCGGACGGACTCCGCGGGGATGCCGAAGTTGGCGGCGAGTTCGGCCCGCGGGCTCTGCACCCACTGGGTCTTGTCCCACACGGTCAGCCGGTCGCCCTCCCACCGGGCGACGGTGGCGTGCAGCTCCATCGCGTTGTGGTGATTGCGGGCGGGCCGGTAGGTCATCTCCAGCCGTACGTCCGCCGACTGCAGGGCGGCCTCCGCGTCGCCGCGCGTGTAGGTGACGGGATCCCCCGTCGCGGGGGTCTCGATCAGGTCGGTCTCGGACGACTCAGCCGCGTAGTCGATCTCCATCAGGCTCGCCGCGTGCTGGGCGGCCTCCAGTGTGGTGGCCACGACGACGGCGACCGGCTGGCCGTGGAAGCGGACCTGGTCGTCCTGGAACACCCGCAGTCGTTCGCCCGGCAGATTCAGGGAGCCCGGGTTGGGCCCGTACGGCAGCGTGGGGGAGTTGCGGTGGTGGATCACCTTCAGCACGCCAGGATGGGCCTCGGCGGCACCGGTATCGACACCAGTGATCCGGCCCCGGCCGATGCGGCTGTCGACCACGACGGCGTGCACCACGCCCTCGGGTCCGCCCGGGTCCTGGTCGGCGGCGTACTTCGCCTGGCCGGTCACCTTCAGGCGTCCGTCCACCCGGGAGAGCGGTGCGCCGACCGCTGCCTGCGGTTGAGGGCTCATTTGCTGTCTCCTACGATGCGCAGCTGGCGTTCGACGGTCCGCTGGAGCAGTTCGACCTTGAAGCGGTTGTGTGTGAGGGGCCGCGCCCCGTCCGCGGCCGACTCCGCGGCCCGGGCCCAGAGCCGGTCCGAGGGGCGTTCACCGACGAGGGCTTCCTCGACGGCGGGCAGCTTCCACGGGACTGTGCCGACCCCGCCGGCGGCGACCTTGGCCTCGCGGATGACGCCGCCCCGGACGTGCAGGGCGACGGCGGCCGAGGTGAGGGCGAACTCGTAGGACTGGCGGTCGCGGACCTTCAGGTAGCCGGACCTCAGCGGGCGCGGATACGCGGGTATCTCCACAGCAGTGATCAATTCGCCCTGCCGCAGCGCCTGTTCGCGGTTCGGTGTGTCTCCGGGGCGGAGCAGAAAGTCGGCGAAGGGCACTGTGCGCTGTCCGTCCGGGCCCAGCAGGTGCACGCGGGCCTCCAGGGCGGCGAAGGCGACGGCCACGTCGGAAGGGTGGGTGGCCACGCAGTCCTGGGAGGTGCCCAGGATCGCGTGGGTGCGGTTGAAGCCCTCCCGGGCCGCGCAACCCGTGCCGGGCTCCCGTTTGTTGCAGGCGGCGGTCACGTCACGGAAGTACGTGCAGCGGGTGCGCTGCATGATGTTGCCGCCGATGGTGGCCATGTTGCGTAGCTGCGCCGACGCGCTCAGCTCCAGGGCCTGTGCGACGACCGGGTAGAGGGTACGCACCTTGCGGTGGACGGCGGCGTCGGTCATCGTCACCAGCGCGCCGATGCGCAGCCCGCCGCGCTCGGTGACCGTGACCTCCCGCAGCGGCAGACGGCTGATGTCGACCAGGCTGTCCGGGCGCTCGACGGTCTCCCGCATCAGGTCGACGAGGGTGGTGCCGCCGGCGATGTAGCGACCGCCGCGCCGGCCGGCCGTGAGGGCCGCACGGGTACTGGGCGCCGTGGTGAAGGAGAAGGGATACACAGCCACTCACTTCCGGCCCGAGGCCTGCTCGACCGCGCGCACGATCTTCACGTAACAGCCGCAACGGCAGATGTTGCCGCTCATCGACTCGCGAATCTCCGCCGCGGAGCCGGTGTGCCCTTCCTGGATGCAGCCGACGCCGGACATGATCTGGCCGGGGGTGCAGTAGCCGCACTGGAAGGCGTCCTGGTCGATGAACGCCTGCTGCAGCGGATGCAGACGCTCACCCCTGGCCAGCCCTTCGACGGTGGTGACCTCGGCTCCGTCCAGGCGCACGGCCAGGGTGAGGCAGGAGTTGACGCGTCGTCCGTCGACCAGGACCGTGCAGGCGCCGCAGGCACCGGCGTTGCAACCCTTCTTCGAGCCGGTCAGATCGAGGTGCTCGCGCAGCAGGTCCAGCAGCGAGGTGCGGTTGTCCACCGTGACGGTGTGCTTCTTGCCGTTGACGGTCAACGAGACGCGGCTGCTGGGCGATGCCTCGGCGGCAGCGGCCTCCTGGGCGCCGAGCAGCGACGGACCGGCGACCAGGCCGCCTGCCGCGATGACACCGCCGGCCGCGGAGGTGGTCGCGATGAAGGTACGCCGTGACGGTGTCGACGGGGTCCGGGTGGGAGGGGACGCGGCTGACTCGGGAGTATCGGTAGACATGCTCACTCTCTCGACACGGGGGAACGTGGGGGACCTGTTGATCGGTGTGAGCCCAGGACAAGGTTCACCGTTGTTCTCACGGCAATCGGCTTCCGCCCAGCTTGGAACCTCAACTGGCTTCGCGACAGGGTGTGTTGTGCCAGGGAACAGCGTGCCAGGCAGTGACAGGGCCCCTTTCCCGCCTGCCTCACGGGTCACGGCGCTGGCAGACTGGTCCGGTTCTGTGGGCTCAGTCCCGGAGCAGGTCGGTACGCCGCAGCCACGCCCGGACCTCGGCGTCGGCCTCCCCGACCTTCTCGCCCTGCACCGCGAGCCCTTCCCCGATGGTCGCGCCGGGGCAGGACCGCGCGTAGTCGCGCTCCGTGGTGCCCAGCCCGCTCATCGCGTACGTGGTGACAGGATGAACCGTCTTGCCGCCGAAGTCGTACTTTTCGGCGAACGTCGACATGATCATGGGTGCCCGAACGTTCCAGACGGGGCTGGCCAGCAGGACCGTGTCGTACCGGTCGATCGATGACGGAAGGTCGGCGACGGCGGGCCGCGCGTCCGCGTTCTGTTCGCGGACGTTGCGCGCGACCGTCTCGTCGTAGTCGTCGGAGTAGGCGTCGACGGCCTCGATGCGGTGAACGTCGCACTCGATACGCTTGCTGATCATGTCTGCGAGGACCTCGGTGTTCCCGGTCCTGAGATTCCTGCGTCCGCCGTAGTAGTAGTTCTCGCCCGGCCGGGAGAAGTAGGCCAACAGGACTCGTCTGCCGGACGAGGCTGTCGCGGCCGGTCGCTCGCTGGACTTCGCCGTCGGTACAGCACCGCCCGACGGCGACGGGGAACAGCCGCTGATCTGGGCACCGGCCATGACAGTAACTCCTCCCACAAGTAGGCCACCGAGGAATGAACGACGTCCTGGCGGCACGGATCCGCGCCGCCAGGCGCCGAGCGCACCGGTTGTCATCCGCCGGTCCCACGAAGGGAACGGACGGCATCCAGATCCGCACGCACCGCCTGCGGCTCGGCCTCCAGGGGAAGGTCGGCCGGATCCAGCACACCGTCCACCGAACCGGACTCGTCGCTCCGCAGGGCACCGAAGAGCTCCGCCCAGTCGGACGGCTCCGCGCCCTCGGCGGCAATGAGCTCGAACGTCTTGCCGAGCGCGGTGTCCGTCAGGAGGCTGCGCACCAGCGTCTCGGCGATCTGATCGCGGGCGATTCCGCCGTCGGCCGTACCACCCTGTTCCAGGACGAGGCGTCGCTGGGTGGGACCGGCGCGGTCGAACCAGCCGGGCCTGACGATCGTGCAGGGCAGGCCACTGGCCCGCAGGAGACGTTCGGAGCGCCGCTTCCACGGAGTGGCGCCGGGGACGTCGCTGCGTGTGGCGTAGACGGAGGTCATCAGCGCCACGCGCGGCCGGGCGCCGTCGAGGACTTGCAGGATGTTGCGTACGCCGCCGTAGTCGACGTGCGCACGGGCATCGGGACGGGGATCGCCACCGGAGCCGTGGGCGAGGACGAGGGCGTCCGCGCCCACGACCGCGCGCCGCAGGGTCACGGGATCCTCGAGGTCGCCCTGAACCAGCTCGACCCCCGGCAGCAGTTGTTCGGCGCGCCGCACGTCGCGCACGAGCGCCCGTGGGCGCAGCCCGTGCCGTTGTGCGGCGGGAACGACGAGCCGTCCGATGCTGCCGGTCGCGCCCACGACGAGTACGTCGGTGATGTTCTGGTGCTGGGACATGTTCAGACCCTGGTCCGTGAGGTGGTGTCTACTGCCGGGTCAGCTGTCCAGGCGCCGCGCGCTGAGCCAGTTGACCATCTTCGGGTCGTGGTGGTCGAAGAACAGCGAGCTGCCGGTGTCCAGGGTGGCGATGGAGGCCAGCTGTTCGTCGGTGAGCTCGAAGTCGAAGACGTCGAGGTTCTCGGCCATCCGGTCGGCGCGGACCGACTTGGGGATGGCGACGACTCCGCGCTGGGTCAGCCAGCGGAGCACGATTTGCGCTACCGACTTGCCGTGCTTCTCGCCGATGCCGCTCAGGACCGGGTTGCTGAAGAGGTCGTTCTTGCCCTCGGCGAAGCCGCCCCACGACTCGATCTGGACCCCGTGCTCTCGCATGAGTTCCTGGTAGTCGGCGCGCTGGAAGAACGGATGGGTCTCGATCTGGTTGACCGCCGGGGTGACTTCGTTGTTGATGATGAGGTCGAGGAGCCGGTCCGGGTAGAAGTTGGAGACACCGATTGCCTTGCTTCGGCCCGCGCGGTGCAGGTCCTCCATGGCACGCCACTGGCCGTACACGTCCCCGTAGGGCTGGTGCATCAGGTACAGGTCGACGTAGTCCAGGCTGAGCTTGTCCAGCGACGTCTCGAAGGCGCGCTTGGTGTTCTCCTCCGCGGGAGCGTCCTGGACGTACAGCTTGGTGGTGACGAACAGGTCCGCGCGCGGAATGCCGCTGTTCTTGATCGCGCGGCCGACGGCCTCCTCGTTCTGGTAGGACGACGCGGTGTCGAGCATCCGGTAGCCGGCGGCAAGGGCCTCGGTGACGGCCCGCTCGGTGTCCTCCGCGGGGATCTGGAACACGCCGAAACCGAGGATCGGCATCTCGACGCCGTTGTTGAGGGTGACGGTCTGCATGGAGTCTTCCTTACTGGTTGGTACGGCTGCGGGTACTGGGTGGAACGGATGTGGCGCTGGCCGGTCGGTGTCCGCCCGCTCGGAGGCTCACATCGGTAGTGGTGGTGGTCGGCTTCTCACGAGGGATCTGTATATGCAGCAGCAGGCTGGCCACGACGCTCACCGCCACGATCCCCGCGGCGATCAGCAGACTGGTGTGCAGGCCGGAGACGAACCCGGCCCGGCCTGCGACCAGCGCGCCGAAGACGGCCACGGCCAGGGCACCACCGAGCTGGCGGGATGCATTCAGCACACCACTGGCGACGCCGGCCCGCTCGGCGGGCACCTTCTCCAGCAGCAACGCCGTCAGTGCGGTCACGGCCATCGCACCGCCCGAGCCGATGGGCACCATCAGCACCACCGACAGCCACACCGGCGCGCCGGTGGGCACTGCCACCATCGCCAGTAGACCCACGACCATCAGGCACTGGCCGATGACCACCGGAACCCGCGCACCGAACCGTACGGTCAGGCGTGCGGCGACAGGACCCATGAACGAGGTCAGCACCGTCATCGGCAGAAATCCCACACCGGTGGCGAGCGCGCTCATCCCGTGCACCTGCTGGAGATACAGGCCCAGCAGGAAGATCATCCCGTAGAAGCCGACGTTCAGGGCGAACCCGATGGCAGCCGAGAGCGACATCGTGCGGGAGCGCAGCAGGGGCAGCGGCGTCATCGGGTGGCGGCCACGGGCCTGCGCCACCAGGTAGACGACGGCCGCTACGACCGACAGGGCGAAAGCCCCCGGCGCCTGCGCGGCGCCGAACCCCTCCGCACCGGCTTCGATGACCGCGTACGTCAGCGAGCCCATGGCGACGACGGCGGCCACCTGACCGGTCCAGTCGAAGGGAACCTTCCTTCGAGGGGAGCGCTGGGCACGCCTGAGGAGCAGCAGGGCCACCGCACCGACGGGCAGGTTCACGAAGAAGATCATCCGCCAGTCGATGACCGTGAGCAGTCCGCCTGCCACGGGCCCGGCGGCCGCGCCGACCGAGCCGCCCACGCCCCACAGGGCGATCGCCCTCGCGCGGACCGCCGGGTCGGGAAAGGTCTCCCGCAGCAGGGCGAGGGAGGACGGGACGACGAGAGCCGCCCCGCCACCCTGCGCCAGCCGCGCCGCCACCAGCACGCCCAGATTCGGCGCCGTCGCGCAGACCGCCGACGCCGCCACGAACAGGCCGAGACCGCAGGCGAAAGCCTGACGGGCCCCGACGCGGTCACTGATCGCGCCCGCGGACAACAGGAACGCGGCGAAGGCCAGGGTGTAGCCGTCGACCACCCACTGCAGCCCGGTCATGCCACTGTCGAAGCCGCGTCCGATGGAGGGCAGGGCCACATTCACGATCATCGCGTCGACCATGATGGTGAAGAACCCGAGCAGCACGGCGGCCAGCGCGGCACGGGCGCCGGGCCTGCTCTGCTGCGACGGGCCGGCCACACCGACGGAGGGTGACGCGGGCGAGACGGACGTGGACAAGGGACGATCTCCTGAACTGGGAAAGCCTGGTGCTGACAGATCCGGAAAGCCTGGTGCCGACAGATACCGAGCCTCGCGCCTTTTCCGCCCGGGTGGCAGGCCGAGTCGTGCCGGGGAGCGGCGTTCAGGGGTGTGACAGGGCCCCCCTCTCACCTGCCACGCAGGTCAGCGCGGTGTGAGACTGGCGATATGGCATCCGAGCAGAGCACCAGCAGGAGCGCCGACATGGAACTGGGCCGGTTCCTGCGCGCGCGCCGCACCCAGACCAGCCCTGAGCAGGTGGGTCTCACCGTGGGCACCGGCCTGCGCCGCACCCCCGGGCTGCGCCGCGAGGAACTCGCCACGCTGTCCGGCATCAGCATCGACTACTACGTGCGCCTGGAGCGTGGCAAGGAGACCCGTCCCAGTCCCGCCGTGCTGGACGCTCTCGCCCGCGCCCTGCAACTCGACGAGGCCGAGCACCAGCACCTGCGCGAGCTCGCCGCTCTGGCCGCACGCTACGCCGCAGAACCGACGCCGCCGCCCAGCCGTACCGTGCGCCCGCACCTGAAGCTGCTCCTGGAGACGATGCGGCCCAATCCGGCCTACATCGTCAGCCGCAGCATGGACCTGCTCGCCTGGAACCCCGGCGGACTCGCCCTGTACGCGGGCCTCACCGACTGGCCCGCCACCCAGCGCAACCTTGCCCGCTACCTCTTTCTCCACCCCACCGCGCGCACCCTCTTCCCCGACTGGGACTACCAGGTCCGTGGCTGCGTCGCCCGGCTGCGTGCCCTGGCCGGCACCGACCCGGACGCCGCCGACCTCACTGGCCTGGTGGGCGAGCTCCTGCTCAAGAGCCCTGACTTCGCCACGCTGTGGGAGCGCTACGAGGTGGCCGGACGCAAGAAGATCCACAAGACTTTCCATCACCCCCAGGTCGGTGTCCTCACCCTCAGCGGCCTCGGCATGCACCTCGAAGACACCCCTGGCCAACGCTTCGGCGTCTACGCGGCCGACCCCGGCACCCCCGACCACGACGCCATGCTCCTGCTCGACATGACATCGCCACGGCCTGCGGAGCAGCCTGCTCCGCAGGCCGGACGGCAAGAGCGTCGGCAGCCCTGACGAATTCTCTGCGTGACGTGACCGGCACCCTCGTCGTGGAGGGGGTGCCGCATGGGCTCAAGGGCTGGACGATGTGGGTTCGGCCTGCGACGAGGTCGGCGCGTGCGGGGTCGGCTGGGAGCCGAGCAGGTCGAGCAGGACGAGGGCGTCGTGGTCAGGGGTGCCCGGCTCGGCGTAGTAGGTGATGAGCCGGTGGCCCGGCGTGCCCTCCACCTCCATGGACTGGTAGCCAAGGGCGAGGTCCCCGACCTGGGAATGGCGAAAAGTCTTACGGCCGTGGGTAGGGGCCTTGATGTCGTAGCGCTCCCACAGGTGGGCGAACTCCGGACTCTTGAGCAGGAGTTCCCCCGCCAGGTGGGCCAGGTCGGGGGCGTCCGGGTCGGTACCGGCCAGGGCACGCAGCCGGGCGACGCAACCGCGGACCTGAGCGGCCCAGTCGGGGAAGAGGGTGCGCGCGGCCGGATGGAGGAACAGGTAACGGGCCAGGTTGCGCTGCCGGGCCGGCCACTCCTCGATCCCGGTCAGCAGTCTCAGCCCGCCGGGGTTCCAGGCGAGCAGGTCGTCGGTACGGCTGACGACGTGAGCGGGATTCGGTCGCAGGCTTTCCAGCAGCAGCTTCACACCCGACCGGACGGTCCTGCTGGGCGCCGCCGGAGGCTCCGGCGCAGCGCGCGAGGCGAGGACGGCCAGACCGCGCAGGTGCTCGTGCTCGTCCTCCTCCAGAAGCAGAGCCCGGGCCAGTGCATCGACGACGGACGTACTGGGCCTGGTCTCCTTGCCGCGCTCCAGACGGGTGTAGTAGTCGATGCTGATCCCGGCAAGGGTGGCCAGTTCCTCACGGCGCAGCCCCGGCGTGCGACGCAGGCCCGGACCGGCCGTGAGACCGGCCTCGACCGGGGTGATTCGAGCCCGACGAGCGCGCAGGAAGCGTCCCAGCTCGGTGCCCCCACTGAGCTGCTCAGGTGTCATGCTTTTGAGTGTGCGGGCGCGGATGACCTGCCGGTAGGTGCGTGAGGGGCCCTGTCATACCCCGGAACGCGGTTCCCCTGCACAGCGCGGTCTGGCACGTGACACGCGGGCGGGGGACCGTTGACGACAGCGGGATCTCCCTGTGTCGGCCCGGTACGCCAAGTGGCCGAACCGTAGGAGCGCGACCGTACGACTTCAGGACATCGTGGCGTACGGAGCCGCAGCCCGGCAGCTTCTGCCCTCGTGCCCCCGACACGTAGGGAAGATCCGACCGACCGATGTAGTTCTTCCCGAACGCGACGAGAGCTGACAGGAAGCGGGCGGAGTCCATGCGCTCGACGACCCTCGCCGTGGGTCTGGACGAGGTCCCCGACGGCTGTCGCGCGATGGCCGACCGCGAGGCGCTGAAGGTTCTCGTACAGCCCTGACCCGCTCTTCCCACCCTCCCCCAAGGAAGAATCATGACTGGCAAGACTCCTCTCCTTTATCTGAACAACGGCGTCGAGATGCCTGCTCTGGGCATCGGCGTCTACCAGAGCGCACCCGAGGAGACCGCCGCCGCGGTGGAGACCGCCCTTCGGGGCGGCTACCGCCTGATCGACACCGCCGCCGCGTACGGCAACGAGGAACAGGTCGGCGAGGGCATCAGGCGTTCCGGTGTGCACCGCGGCGAGGTGTTCGTGACGACGAAGCTGTGGCTGAGCGACTACGGTTACATCTCCGCGCTGAAGGCCTGCGAGACGAGCCTTGACAAGCTGGGTCTTGAGTACCTCGACCTGTATCTGCTGCACCAGCCGGCACCGCTGGAGCCCGAACCCTGGATCGCCGCCTACAAGGCGGCCGAGAAGCTGCTTGCCGACGGCCGGGTCCGGGCCATCGGCGTCTCCAACCACACTGCCGGCATCCTGAACACCCTCATGGAGCAGACCGACATCGTCCCGGCGGTCAACCAGGTCGAGCTGCACCCGTACTTCGTCCAGAATCAACTGCGCGAGGTACACCAGAAGTTCGGGATCACCACTCAGGCATGGTCGCCGATCGGCGGCATCACCCGCTACTGGGCCCAGGCGCCCAACGGTGGCCGCAGCGCCCTGGAAGAGCCGGCCGTCCTCGAACTCGCCGAGAAGTACGGGAAGACGGCGGCCCAGGTCGTTCTGCGCTGGCATCTCGAACGTGGCGTGTGCGCGATCCCCAAGTCCGTCAAGGCACACCGGATCGCGGAGAACTTCGACGTCTTCGACTTCACCCTCACGCCCGACGAGGTCGCCGCCATCGACGCCCTCGACACCGGACTGCGCAGCGGTCCCGACCCCGAGGTCATCAAGCTGGACACCTTCGGCACCCGCTGACGGTCTCCGTCCCGCACTGAACGTCTGCTCTGCAGGTCTCACACGGAAGAAGGCGGACAGCACCATGTCCACTTGGCTGATCACAGGATGCTCGACCGGACTCGGTCGCGCTCTCGCACTCGCGGTACTCGAACGGGGGTGGAACGCCGTCGTCACCGCACGGAGCGTCTCATCGGTCGAGGACCTCCAGGCGCAGTACCCGCACACCGCGCTCGCGCTCCCGCTCGACGTGTCCGACCCCACGCAGGTCGCCGAGACCGTCCGCGCGGCCGAGACCCGGTTCAACGGTGTGGACGTGCTGGTCAACAACGCCGGGCACGGCTACCGGGCCGCTGTCGAGGAGGGTGTGGAGGAGGATGTCGCAGAGCTGTTCGCGACCAACTTCTTCGGCGCGGTCGCTCTGATCAAGGCGGTGCTGCCGGGTATGCGGGAGCGCCGCCGTGGAGCGATCGTGAACGTCTCCTCCATCGGTGGCCGGCTGGCCATGCCCGGCTCGGGCTACTACTCAGCCACCAAGTTCGCCCTCGGCGGTCTGTCCGACGCGTTGCGCAAGGAGGTGGCGCCGCTCGGGATCAAGGTGGTTCTCGTCGAGCCGGGGGCCTTCCGGACGGACTTCGCGGGGCGCTCGCTTCAGCAGTCGAGCACCGTCATCGCGGACTACGACGGCACCGCCGGCCTGCGGCGCAAGGAGAACGACACCACCCACGGCCGCCAGCCCGGGGACCCCGCCCGCGCCGCCCAGGCCGTCATCAGGGCCGTGGACGCCGAGGATGCACCGTTCCGCCTGCTGTTGGGCAGCGACGCCGTCGAGATCGTCGGCAACGAATTGCGGGCTCAGATCGAGGAACTGGAGGCAGGGAGAGAGTCGAGCTTCAGCACCGATTTCCCTGAGTGAGCCCAGGCGCTACCTGAACGCACCAACGAAGCCGTGGGCCTCGCAGTCACCTCTGCGAGGCCCACGGCCGTACGACGTCGAGGCGGCCGCCGGAGCGGGCGGGTTCGAGGAACGGGCGGACCGGACGACGACGCCGTGTGGGGGGTGGGGCGGCCGCGGCTACTGGCCCGCCAGCGAGCCGCCGATGCCACCGATGCTGAAGTAGCGGTTGAGAGCGGCGAAGACGAGGATCGGCGGCAGCATCATGATTACGGCAAGGGCCATGACAGGGCCCCAGTCGACGGAGTTCTGCTGGAAGAAGGTCTGCAGGCCGAGGGGAAGGGTGTACCGGTCGCTGCTGCGCAGGAAGACGAGGGCGACGAGGTAGTCGTTCCAGGAGAGCAGGAAGGTGAAGATGGCGGTGGAAAGGATGCCGGGCAGCGAGTTGCGCAGCACGATCCTGACGAACCCACCGGCCAGCGAACAGCCGTCGATCCAGGCCGCCTCTTCCAGAGAGACGGGGATGGAGTCGATGTAGGCGGCCATCATCCAGCAGGCCACGGTCATGGTGGCCGCGATGTAGACGATGACCTGTCAGTGCTGGCTCAGACCCGACGCGCCCGCTTCCGCGGTGACGACATCCAGGGTTTCCAGGTCCTGCCCCGCCGCCGGGGTCGTCGAAAGGCGTGGGCGGGCCCGGCCGGCCGGGCAGGTCACCAGGTCAGCTTCAGCTCGGCGATGCCGAAGAACAGGCCCTGGTTCATCGGCACCTCGTCCGCGGGGACGGCCAGCCGCAGGGTGGGCACGCGCGGGAACAGCGTGCGCAGGGCGGTGTCCATCTCCACGCGCGCGAGATTCTGGCCTATGCACTGGTGCATGCCGTAGCCGAAGGCGATGTGATTGCGTGCCGAGCGGTGGACGTCCAGCTCCTCGGGGCGCTCGAACTGTGTCGCGTCGTGGTTGGCGGCTCCGCCCGCGACGAGTACGCCGTCGCCGGCCCGGATGTGCCGGCCGCCGATCTCGATGTCCTCGGTGGCGACCCGGGCCAGGCTGCCGATGATGGAGAGGTAGCGCAGCAGTTCCTCGACCGCACCGGGGAACAGCTCCGGGTCTGTGCGCAGCGCCGCGAGCTGCCGGGGGTGCTCCAACAGGGTCAGGACGCTCAGCGCGATCATGTTGGCGGAGGTGTCGTGCCCCGCGAGGAGCAGTGACATGGCGTAGCGGACGAGCTCCGTCCGCTCCAGCCGTCCGGGCAGCACCTGCTCGATGACCAGATCGTCGAGCAGACCGTCGCCCGGCGACCGCTCCTTGTCCCGGATCAGAAGGTCGAGGTAGTCGGCGAGGGCGGTGAAGGCGTTGACGACCTGCCCTGGGAGGAACCTGCGCCGGGCCTGCTCCTCGAAGAAGGCGTGGTCGGCGTAGGGCACGCCGAGCAGTTCGCAGATCGTGCCCGAGGCCACCGGAAGGGCGAAGGAGGTGACGAGGTCGGTCGGAGGCCCCTGCGCCAGCATCGCGTCCAGCCGCTCGTCGACGAGACGCTGGATGTTCGCGCCCAGCGCGGCGCACCGGCGGACGGTGAAGCTGGACATCAGCATCCGCCGCTGCCGGGTGTGCTCGGGCGGGTCGGTCCTGACCAGCGCGCCCACCAGGAGGCCGATGTCCTTGTCCTTGAGCGCCGCCATGGCGGGCTGAACCAGGGGGAAGTTCGGCCGGTGGTGATCCGACGACAGCGCGGGGTCGGCGAGCAGTCGCCGGGCTTCGGCGTGGCCGGTCACCGCCCAGGCGGTGCGCCCGCCCGGCAGCCGTACCTCGGTGACCGGCCCGCGGGCCCGCAGCTCGTCGTATCCGGACGGGGGACGGTAGGGGCACCGTCTGGTCAGCGGGAACTCGGGAAGGGCGGGTGCCGTCTCGTCCTCGTGCCCGGTGGGAGCGCCGTTCGTCATCCGTCACACCCCCGTGCCACTGATCGCCTGCGGGAAGCGGAAGAACCGCTCGGGATCGTACTGCCCGCGCACCTCGGTCAGCCGCGGGTGGTTCTCGCCGTAGTAGGCGTGCCACCAGTCGGACAGCAGCGGATCCGGCATGTTCTGGTAGGTCTCGCCGTTCGAGTACTTGTCGACGGCCTCGAACTGGGCCGTGACCCACGCCTGCGCGGCGGCCCGCTCGTCGGCTTCCGGGCTGCCGTCGGACATGGTGTCGGCGAACATGAGGGCGAACTCGGTGTCCCGGTGGACGTACGCGGTGTCGGTCCGCGCGGGTTGGTTGGCCCGGCCGCCGAGCGAGACGCCGGTGACGGACCGGCCGTGTCCCGCCCTGCGGGCGGCGTCGAAGGCGGTCAGCAGGTCCTTGTTCCCGGCGCTCGGCAGGGGCCTGGTGAACATGCGGTTGCGCAGGCGCAGGAAGTCGCCCCGGCGCAGCAGCGCCTCGGGGGTGTAGCCGATGCGGTGGCACTGTTCGACGGTCTTGTCGGAGCAGCCGTACCAGCGCATCATCGCGTCCCGGTAGGGCAGCGTCTCCACGGCCCGGGTGGCCGGGGGCGCGCCGACACGGGCGGCGAGGCCGTCCAGGGCACCCTCCAGGGCCTGCGCGGAGCCGGTCCACGCCCCGGTGACGGTGACGACGGGGAGCTTGCCGGGCGCGGCGTCGGGGAGGGCGATGCCCAGGATGGTGCCCAGCTCGGCGGGGCCTTCCGTGACCCACCCCTGCCAGCCCTCCAGGACCCCGGCGGCACTCTCCCACGGCCAGGACAGCGTGAAGTTGACCAGGTGGGGGATCGATACGGGAACGCTCTCGAGGCGGGTGACGATGCCGAAGTTGCCGCCACCGCCGCCACGCAGCGCCCAGAACAGGTCCGGCTCGCTCTCACGGGAACACGTCACGATCCTGCCGTCGGCGAGCACGACCTCGGCCGACACCAGACGGTCGCAGGCCATGCCCTCGCTCCGGGTCAGCAGTCCGTAGCCGCCGCCGAGCAGATAGCCCGCGACGCCGACGGTGGGGCAGGTGCCGCCCACGAGGGCGAGGCCGTGCGGGGAGAGGGCGGCGAGCACGTCGATCTGCTGGGCGCCGGCGCCGACGGCGACCGTCTGCGCCCGCACGTCGACGGCCGCCAGCCGGGTCATGTCGATGACCAGGCCCGGCGTGGTGGAGTAGCCGGTCTGGCTGTGTCCTCCACCCCGCGGCACGGCGGGCAGATCGTGGTCCTGCGCGAACCGCAGGCAGGTGCGTACGTCACGCACCGTGGCGCAGTAGGCGACCCCGCGGGGGCCGACGTCGTCGAACTGGCTGAAGTAGGTCTGCCGTGCTTGGGCGTAACCCTGGTCCGTGGGCAGCACGAGCGCGCCGTCGAGGTGGCGTCGCAAGGTCTCCCAGCGTGTCGTGCCGCTGCCGGGGGCCATGCCCGTCGTGGTGAGCAGGGTGGCGCCCAGCGCCGCTCCGGCCCCCAGGCGCAGGGTGGTTCTGCGGTCGATCGACATGCGTTCGTGCACCGTCCTCTGTCTCTGGCCCGCTGTCGTCGGCCCGTTCCGCTCGGCATCCGGGGCCGGGAGATGTGCCGGGTCTCCCGGTCCCGGGGTGCTCGCCGGTGCTGCCGCGTCAGGAGGTCTGGAAGATCAGCTCCGCCTCGTCGCGCTTGGTGTACGCCTCCCAGTACAACTGCGCGATGGTGTCGGCCTCCGTGCCCGGCTCGGTGTTGATGTACGCGTTGACCGAAACGTGGGCCACGTGCACGCCCTTGTCCGCCACGGCACTGTGCAGCGTCCGCGCGTAGTAACGGACGGCCGAGCCGGCGATGCCGAAGTTCGCCACGAAGGCGAGGGGCTCCACCGCCGCGTACGCCGTGGTGAAGAGCACGGTCCCGCTGCCGCGCTCGAGCATCTCCGGCAGGACCTGACGGACCGTCCTGATCGCGCCGTGCAACTGCACGTCGAGCTGCGCCTGGGTGTTCTCCACCGTCATGGCCTCGGGTCCGACGATGTCGACGCCGACGTTGGGCGTCTTGGTCACGGGGGCGAACGAGACCACGTCCACGGCCCCGAAGTGCTCCCGAACGCGGGTGAAGGCCGACTCCAGGGACGCGGAGTCGGTGACGTCACCGGCGAATCCCTTCGCCTCGACGCCCAGCTCGGCGAGCTCGGCAGCCAGCTTGTCGACGTTCTCCTGGGTGCGGGAGACGAGGGCGACCTTGAAGCCCTTGCTGCCGAAGATCTTCCCGGCGGACAGGCCGAGGATCGGACCGGCCCCGACGATCGCGATGGTGGGCATAGCTGTTCCTTGTCGTTGACGTGACGGACACGGCGCCTGCGACAGCGCCCGGTGTGGTGCCTGCGAGGTGGTGCGTGTGACGTGCGGCGGATGCGTACGGCTTCCCCCTGAAAGTCGAGGCCCCCCTCATGTAAGCGACTCTAGCACAAGTCGAGGGGTGCCTCGATATAAGTCGGAGTCGACTACAGTGATGTCATGACCGCCGAACGGACCGCGACCACGGAGACCGGGCGTCCCCTGCGCCGCGACGCCCAGCGCAATCGGGAGACGATCCTCGCCGCGGCGCGGATCGCGTTCGCCGAGCAGGGGATCAACGCGTCCCTGGAGGGCATCGCCCGCCGGGCCGGCGTGGCCATCGGCACCCTCTACCGGCACTTTCCGCGCCGTCTCGACCTGATGCAGGCGATATTCGACGACAAGCTCGAGGCCTGCGTCCGGGCCGGCGAGCGGGCGCTCACCGTGCCGGACGCCTGGGTGGCGTTCACCGGCTTCCTGGAGCGGATCTTCGAACTCCAGGCCCAGGACCGGGGTCTCAACGACCTGCTGTCGATGACCTTCCGCTGCGACTGGACGACCCACGCCCACGAGCGGCTGTGGGAGGTGTTCGCCAAGGTCGTCGCACGGGCGCACCAGGACGGCCGGCTGCGCCCCGACATCACGGCCGAGGACCTCGCCCTGGTGGTCTGGTCCCACACGCGGGTCATCGAGGCGACCCGCGCCTCGGCGCCGCACGCCTGGCGCCGCCACCTCGCCCTGACCCTCGACGGTTTCCGGTCCGACCGGGCGCGTCCGCTGCCGGAGCCGCCGATGACCGCTGCCCAGGTGCGGGATGCGATGGCGGCCCTGGGGGAGTCCGTGGTCTGGCGCTGAGGCTGCCCGCAGGCCGCGCCGGATCGCGTACGGCCCGCGTACGGCCCGCGTACGGCCCGCGTCGCGGTCAGGCCTTGCGGAAGACATCCTTCACCGCGATCTTCCCCTCGCGCAGCGTGAAGATGTCCACTCCCCGGTCGACGACGGTGCCGTTCGGGGCTTCCAGCGTGTACTCCAGGACCACCTTGTCCGCGGCCTCCACCTGCTCCCCGTAGATGATCCGCACGCCCTGGCTCTCCAGTTCCTTGCGCTTGCGGATCATGTCGGAGAGCAGTACGGGGATCTCTGCCCGCCGGTGGGTGGTGCCCGGCTCGAGTCCGTCCCAGGTGATCCACACACCGTCGTCGGCGAAGCACGCCACGGCTGCGGGCACGTCGTCCGCCTCACCCGCAGCGAAGAACCTGCTCACCACGTTGTCGGCCATGTTCCGATCCCTCTCTTCCCGGCTCGCGCCGTCGTCTTCGCCGGCCTCTGTCGCCTGCGTCGGCTTCCGCCTCCGCGCCGGCATAAGGAAATCTGTGGGGTTTCGCCTCCGCGTCGGCTTCCTGCGTCCGTCGGCTGTCGCGTTCGTGCCGTGCGGGTCCGGCAGGCACGTCGCCGTCCGACCCCCCCCGGCTCGCGGCAGCGGCGGCTTCCCGCCGGCTCGCCGCCTCCCGCCGGCCCGCACCGCACGCGTGCGCCTCAACTGAGCCGTACCGGGAGCCGGTCGAGCCCCCGGAACTGCATGCTGTACCTCCAGCGCAGACTCGTCTCCGGCACCGCGAGCTCCCAGGAGGTGAAGCGCTCCAGCAGCTTGCGGAAGACGACCTCCCCTTCCAGCCTGGCGAGCGGCGCGCCGAGGCAGTGATGGATGCCGTGCCCGAAGGCGAGATGTCCGGAGGCCGGGCGCTCGATGTCGAAGCGGTCGGGGTCGGCGAACCGGCCGGAGTCCCGGTCGGCGGAGAGCAGCGACACGAAGACGATCGCGTTCCGCGGGATGAGGACGCCACCGGCCTGTACCGGCTCCGTGGTGAAACGGATCGTCGCCAGATTCAGCGGGCCCTCGAAGCGCAGGAACTCCTCGATCGCCGCGGGGACCAGTTCGGGCGAACGTCGCAGACGTTCCCTCGCCTCCGGGTGACGCAGCAGCGTCCGCACGCCACTGCTGATCATGTTCGCCGTCGTCTCGTAGCCCGCGTTCATGACCAGGAAGATCGTCGACAGCAGTTCGCCCTCGTCGAGCCGGGTGCCGTCGTCCTGGGCCTCCAGCAGGGCGGTCACCATGTCCTCGCCGGGCTGGTCCCGCTTGCTGCGGATGAGTCCGCCCATGTAGCCGTACATCCGTGCGAGGGCCGCCTGCTTCTCCTCGCCGCTCGTGTCGACGTTGGTCAGCACGGCGTTCCAGCGTCTGATGTCGGCGAAGCGGTCCTCCGCCACCCCGAGCAGGTTGCCGATGACGTAGATCGGCAGGGCGAGGGCCAGGTCCCCCACCAGGTCGAACTCGCGGCCGGGGACGACGGCGTCCAGCAGTTTGTCGGTGGTGTCCTCGATCCACGGCCGCATCTTCTCCACCCGGCGCATGGTGAAGGCCTTGCCGATCAGCCGACGCAGCCGGGTGTGGTCGGGGGGATCGCTGAACAGCATGTTGCGCGGGTTCGGCGGAGCGGCCCCGGGTGCGGCCCCGGACTTCGCCGCGCCCGTGCCGTCGTCCACGAAGTTGGCGGCGATGACCTCGGGCAGGCGCCACGCGTCCTTGGACAGACGGGGGTCGGCCAGCAGCGTCCGCGCCTCCTCGTAGCCGGTGACCACCCAGGCGTCCATCTCGGCGGCGAACGTCTTGACCACGCGCCGGTGGACGGTGCCTTCGTCCCGCAGTCGCCGGTACACGGCGTGCGGGTCCTGGAAGAAGTCCGGGGCCAGGAGTGACCGGTGGTCCGGCGGTGGCTCTAACACGGCATCGTCCCTTCGCTGTGTCCCTGTAGCCGACCGCGCGGCCCCCGCGTCGGGGCGAGCTGCGTGGTCAGCCAGTTCTCCACGGCACCGGCTGTCGCGTCGGCGTGGGTGTCGATCATGCTGAGGTGGTCGCCGGGGACGTCCACCGGGGTGTGCGGGAGGGGCCACACGGCGCACCGCGGCCCCGGCGTCCCGGACAGGCCGTCCGTCGCCCGGACGTGCAGCACCGGGCAGCGGATCGCCCCGGGCGGCCACGGCCGGAACATCCGGAGGTACCACCCCATCGCCGCGAGTTTCCCGTCGTCGACGAGGTCGGTGACCAGGTCGCGGGCGGCGAGGCGGCTGAAGAGGCCGTTCTGGAGGGCGCCCAGCTCGGGGCTGTCGGGAGGGGAGGAGTCGAGCAGGACGAGACCGGCCGGCCCGGCGGGCTCGTCACCGCCGCGGTGACCGTCCTGTTCGAGCCGCTCGGCCAGGGCGTGTGCGAGCCACCCGCCGGAGGAGTAGCCGACGAGCACGTACGAAGCGCCCTCGGCGCACTGCCGGACCGCCTCGGCCTGGCGGCCGACCAGCTCGTCCAGGGTCGGGAGCAGGGGTTCACCATGCCGGTAACCCGGCGGGGCGATCACCGCCACGTCCCGTATGTCCCGGAAGGCGGCGGCGAGCCGGGCGTACTGGTACTCACTGGCCGGGGCGGCGAAGCTGGGCAGGCAGATCAGGGCCGGTGCTGAGGGCCCCTTCGCGAACCGCGCGATCCTGTGGCCGGTCCGGTCCGGGGCGGTGGGACCCGAGAAGCTGAGCGCCTGCGCCGCCGTGGCCAGCAGGTCGAGCCCCTCGGCGGTGCGGCCGCGGGCACACGCCTGCTGGAAGAGCGCCGCGAGGGGGGTGCGCTGGGAGACCGCGCCCGTACCGGAGAGTCCGCCCGCGCCGCCCGCGCCGCCCGCGCCGTCCGGGCCGGCCGACTGGGCCGCGACATCAGCGGTATACGTAGTGTCCGTGGTGCTTGTCTTGGTCGTCGTGAGGGTGGTTCCTGCGCCTGTGGTTCCTGTGGTCCCTGTGGTGCTTGTGGCATCTGTGGCCGCCGGGTCGGTCGTGTTCGCGGTGGCGAGGGACTCGGCCAGGTGGGCGGCGAGGTTCTCGGGCGTCGGGTGGTCGAAGACGGCCGACACCTCCAGCGGCATGCCGGTGGCCGAGGCGAGGTGGTTGCGCAGTTCCACGGCGGTCAGGGAGGTGACGCCCAACTCGGTGAAGGGGCGCGCGGGCTGTATCTCCTCCAGGGGGTATCCGAGCGTCCGGGCGGTCTGGGCACGGACCAGTTCCAGCAGCGCTCCCGCCCTGTCCGCCGCCGCCAGGGCGGCGAGGGGCGCACGCGCGGCCGGGGCGTCCTCCGTCGGGTTTCCGGCCGGCGCCACCCCGGCCGTGGCCGGCCAGTAGCGCTTCCGTTGGAAGGCATAGGCCGGCAGGTCGACGCGACGGGCCCCGGTACCGGCGTAGAACGACGACCAGTCGACCCGGGCGCCGCGCACGTGAGCCCGGGCCAGCGCCGTCACCGCCGAGCGGGCCTCGGGGCGGTCGCGGCGCAGCACGGGGACGGCGGCCACGGCGGACGGATCGGCGGCGCATTCGACGACGAGTGCCGACAGAACGCCGTCCGGGCCGAGCTCCAGGAACGTCCGCGTGCCGTCGTCCTCCATGGTGCGTACGACGTCGAGGAAGCGCACGGGACGGCTCACCTGGCCGACCCAGTAGTCCGCGGAGGCGATCTCGCTCGTCACCGGCTTGCCGGTGGTCGCGGACACAAGGGCCGTGGCCGGGGCGGAGAAGGTGAGGGAGCTGATGGCGGCGCGGAACGCGTCGAGCACGGGGGCCATCAGGGGCGAGTGAAAGGCGTGGCTGACCTTCAGCCGCCTGGTGCGCCGGCCGAGCCGGGTGAAGTGCTCCCGGACGCGCTCGACCTCGGGCTCGGCACCGGAGACGACGACGGCGCGGGGACCGTTGACCGCGGCGATGCCCACACGGCCCTCGCGGCCGGTCAGCAGAGGCAGCACCTCGTCCTCGGCCGCCTGCACGGACACCATGGCCCCGCCGGACGGCAGTGCCTGCATCAGCCGGCCCCGAGCCGCCACCAGGCGCGCGGCGTCCGCGAGTGAGAACACGCCCGCCGCGTGCGCGGCCGCGATCTCCCCCACCGAGTGGCCCGCCAGCACGTCGAACCGGATGCCCCACGACCGCACCAGCCGGTGCAGTGCCACTTCCACGGCGAACAGCGCCGGCTGGGTGAGCCCCGTCTCGTCGAGCCGTTCACCCGACCACATCGCCGCACGCAACGACCCGCCCAGCAAGGGGTCCAGCTCGGCGCACACCTCGTCGAGGGCCGTGGCGAACACCGGGAAGGCCGCGTACAGCTCGCGGCCCATTCCGGCCCGCTGCGCACCCTGACCGGTGAAGACGCCGCCCAGCCGCCCGGTCACCACCGACCCGGTCACCACCGACCCGGTCACCACACCGGGGCCGTCGGCGCTGTCGCCGGGCTCGACCGCGCCGAGGCCGTCGACGAGCTGCTCACGCGTCTCACCGAGCACCACGGCCCGGTGCTCGAATGCCGCCCGGGACGACACCAGTGACCACCCGATGTCGAGAGCCGGCGCGTCACCGTGCGCCCGGACGTACGCGTGCAGCCGCTCGGCCTGCGCCCCCAACGCCTGAGCGGAACGGCCCGAGACCACCCACGGGAGCACCGCCGGGCGTCGGCCGACGCGCTGTTCCTCGCCCTCCTCGCCCTCCTCGTCTTCCTTGCCTGTCTCGTCTTCCTTGCCTGTCTCGTCGGCGCTGTCGCCGGGTGCCTGTTCCAGCACGACGTGCGCGTTGGTCCCGCTGATCCCGAAGGAGGAGACACCGGCCCGGCGCGGGCGCCCGGTCTCCGGCCATGCGCACGCGTCCCGCAACAGTTCCACCGCGCCGGCGGACCACTCGATGAACGGGGACGGCTCGTCCGCGTGCAGCGTGCGCGGCAGCACGCCCTCCCGCATCGCCATCACCATCTTGATCACACCGGCGACACCCGCCGCGGCCTGCGTGTGGCCGATGTTGGACTTCACCGAGCCCAGCCACAGCGGGCGGTCGGCGGCGCGCTCCCGCCCGTACGTGGCGAGCAGCGCCTCGGCCTCGATCGGGTCGCCCAGTTTCGTCCCCGTGCCGTGTGCCTCCACAGCGTCGACGTCCGCCGCCGAAAGACCCGCGTTCGCGAGCGCCTGACGGATCACCCGTTGCTGCGAGGGACCGTGGGGCGCCGTCAGACCGTTCGACGCGCCGTCCTGGTTCACCGCCGAGCCCCGCACCACGGCCAGCACCCGGTGCCCGTGCCGCCGGGCGTCCGACAGCCGCTCCAGCAGCAGCATGCCCACGCCCTCGCCCCAGCCGACCCCGTCCGCTCCCGCGGCGAAGGGCTTGCACCGGCCGTCGGGGGCCAGGCCGCGCTGGCGGCTGAACTCCACGAAGCTGGTCGGGGTGCACATCACCGAGACGGCGCCGGCGAGGGCCATCGAACATTCGCCCGACCGCAGGGCCTGCCCGGCGAGATGCAGCGCTACCAGCGACGACGAGCACGCCGTGTCGAGGGACACGGCGGGCCCCGCCAGACCGAGCTGGTAGGAGATGCGCCCCGAGGACACGCTGGCCGCGTTGCCCGTCAGCAGGAAGCCCTCGGTCTCCCGCGGGTCTTGCACCAGGAGGAACGGGTAGTCCTGACCGTTGCCCCCGGTGAAGACACCGACCGGGGCGCCTCGTACGGTCTCGGGGTCGATGCCGGCGTGTTCGAAGGTCTCCCAGGCGGTCTCCAGCAGCAGGCGCTGCTGCGGGTCCATGGCGAGCGCCTCACGCGGGGAGATGCCGAAGAAAGCGGCGTCGAACTCTCCCGCCTCGTAGAGGAATCCGCCCTCCCGGGCATACGACGTCCCGGACCGCCCCGGGTCGGGGTCGTACAGGCCGTCGAGGTCCCAGCCGCGGTCGGACGGCAGGTGCGAGACCGTGTCGACGCCCTCGACGACCAGCCGCCACAGGTCCTGCGGCGACCCCACCCCGCCGGGAAAGCGGCACGCCATACCGACGATGGCGATCGGCTCCGACGCCGCGGCGACGAGTTGCCGGTTCTGCTTCCGTAGCCGTTCGTTCTCCTTCAGGGAGGACCGCAGGGCCTCGACGAACTTCTCCGTGGAATGAGCCACCATGTTCTCCGCCGCCAGGTCGTCGGTCGGTCAGTCGGACAGGTTTGCGGCGGCCAGCCGCAGCAGGTCCTCGGCGTCCATCGTGTCGATCGTCTCCACCGGTTCCGTCGTCCCCTCGTAGTCGGCCGCGGCGAGGTTCAGCAGGGTTTCCATGACTCCCGCCTGCCGGAACCGGCTCAGCGGGATCGTGGTGAGGAGGCGACGGATCTCGGCCTCCTCGGCGTCGGCCTCGCCCGGCCCGGTCGCGCCCTCCCGCGGGAAGAGGACCGAGTGCAGATAGGAGGCCACGGCCACCGCGGTGGGGTGGTCGAAGACGAGGGCGGCGGGCAGGCGCAGGCCGGTGGCGGCGCCGAGCCGGTTGCGCAGCTCGACGGCGGTGAGCGAGTCGAAGCCGAGCTCCTTGAACGCCCGGTCCGGCCCGACGGCCTGCCGGTCCGTGTGACCCAGTACCGCAGAGGTTTCGGCGCGTACGAGATCCACCAGCGCGCCGCGGCGTTCGGCTCCGGTCAGTGCGCTGAGCCGCCGTACGAGGCCGGACGGGCCGCTGTCGCCGTCGGCGCCGCCCGCTGTGCCGCCGTGTGCTGCGCCGCGCCGGACGGTCACCCGTACCAGGTCACGCAGGAGTGCCGGCATGCTCTCGCCCTGTTCACGGAGGGCCGCCGTGTCCCAGCGGACCGGGGCGAGAACAGCCCGGTCGAGGTGGACGGCACAGTCCAGGAGCCGCAGGGCCTCCGCATCGCTCAGGGGGGCCAGGCCGCCCCGGGCGAGACGGCGCCGGTCGTCCTCACCGAGGTGGCCCGTCATGCCGTCGGCGTCCCCCCACAGTCCCCAGGCCAGCGAGACGGCGGGAACGCCCTGGCGCCGGGCGTGGTGGGCGAGCGCGTCGAGGAACGTGTTCGCGGCGGCGTAGTTGGCCTGGCCGGCGCCGCCGAGCAGGCCCGCGGCGGAGGAGTACAGGACGAAGGCGGACAGTCCTAGGTCCTTGGTCTGCGTGTAGAGGTTCCAGGCCGCGTCCACCTTGGGGCGCAGTACCGTGGCCAGTTGGTCCGGTGTCATCGAGGAGACCACCCCGTCGGCCAGGGCTCCGGCCGCGTGCACGACGGCGGTCAGCGGGCTGTCCTCCGCCACACCGGCGAGGAGTCCCGCCACCTGTGCGCGATCGGCGACGTCGCACGCGGCGATCGTGACCCGCGCGCCCAGGGCCCGCAGCTCCGCCGCCAGCTCGCAGGCCCCCTCGGCCTGCCGGCCGCGGCGGCTCACCAGCAGCAGGTTCCGCGCCCCGTGCCCGGTCACCAGATGGCGGGCGAGCCGGGCGCCCAGAGCGCCGGTGGCGCCCGTGAGCAGCACCGTCCCGTCGGAACCCAGCGGGGGCGGGAGGGCCGCGGCGGTGTGCACGGCCGCCGCGGGAACCCTGGTGAGGCGGGGGACGAAGACCCGGTCACCGCGCAGCAGCAGTTGCGGTTCCCCGGTGGCGAGCGCGCCGGCCAGCCGTCCGGACCCCACTGCCTCCCCGCCGGTGTCGACGAGCACGAAACGGCCGGGGTTCTCCGTCTGGGCGCTGCGCAGCAGGCCCCAGACACCGGAGTGCGCCAGGTCGCGGAGGTCCTCATCATCACGGGGGACGGCTCCGCGCGTGACGACGAGCAGCCGGGAGGAGGCGAGACGTTCCTCGGACAGCCAGGCCCCGACCAGTGCCAGCGCCCGGGCGGTGGCCGCGTGCGCCCGCTCGGCGGCCTCCTCCTCGGCATGCGGTGCCGGTTCGAAAGGGGCTACGACGACCGAGGGAACGTCCTCCCCGTCGTCCAGGGCACGGATCAGGGCGCCGAGGTCGTCGTGCGTCCGCGTGTCGGCGGCTCGGCCGGGGTCGCCGAGGAACACCCACGCATCCGGCGCGGGCTCGTCGGTGACCGCGGTGAGCGGTACACCCCGCCACTCGATCTGGAACAGCGACTCCTGGGCCGGGCCCCGCCCCGCCCTGTGCAGCTCCTCGGCCGGCACCGCCCGCACGGTCACCGCGTCCACGGTGACCACGCTCTGACCGGCCTCGTCGGTGGCCGTCAGGGACACCGCGCCGGAGCCGACCCCCGACCAATGGACCCGCAGCGCGGTGGCGCCGGTGGCGTGGACGCGGAGGCCCGACCAGGAGGAGGGCAGCGGCACACCGCCGTCGCGGCCGCCGGCCACGTCGCACAGCATCGGCTGGAAGGCCGCGTCGAGGAGGGCGGGGTGGAGGGTGAAACCCGCAGCGTCGGAGCGCTGTTGTTCCGGCAGCTCGACCTCGGCGAAGATCTCGTCGCCTCGGTGCCAGGCTCGCTTCAACCCTTGGAAGACGGGGCCATAGCCGAAGCCTGACGCGGACAGGGACTCGTAGACGCGGTCGACCTCGACCTCGTGGGCATCGGCCGGAGGTGGCCAGTCGCCTGTCGGAGCGGGCGGTCGAGTGGTGTTGTCCACCGTGAGCAGGCCGGTGGCGTGGCATGTCCAGGGTGGTTCGGTGTTCGTGGCGGTGGCGGGGTCGGGGTCGGGCCGGGAGTGGATGCTCACCTTCCGGTGGCCGGAGTTGTTCTCGGCTCCGACGACGACTTGGAGGCGGACGGAGCCGTGT
>NZ_BAABIG010000023.1:0-107696 GCF_039542605.1 Streptomyces ziwulingensis | reverse complement strand
CGCTTCCCTTCGGTCTTGCGTTTCCGACTCTATCAGATCGTTTTTCCGATCCGATTCCCTGTCGGCGGGATTGCCTTGAGGTCTTGGGCTTTCGCCTGTCGGCCTTTCGACATTCACTACGTTAGCGGACTCCCCTGCCGATTCATAATCGGCTCTCGCGAGTTCTAATTCAGGCATGCGGGCACGCCGAATTGGACCCCGCTGAGGGGTGGTCGTGAGTAGTGGGTTGGCCGCTTCCGGCTCAGGCGAACGCCCTGCCCGGTTCAGCGGCTCGGGCCACGTTACGCTCCGCGCAAGGTGGCGTCAACTTCGGCGTCGCCTGGGGACGTGGGCGCGGTACGGGCTCACCGTCGGGTCGTCGGCGATCCAGTAACGCCAGGGGTGCACCCCTCCGGCACCGGAGACACCGGTACGGGGGCCGTTGCTTACCTGGTCGCGCGGTACCGGAGCGCCCGTCAGGACGCGGAGCGGAGTGTCGCCGGCGGTGCAGGCGTCCGTTCCGTCCAGGGAACGGTCGACGCCGAGCGCGGTGGCGAGGCGGGCGGGGCCTTTGGCCAGTTCCTTGTCATGACGGGCCGAGAGGCGACGGGTTCGCGCGAGTTCGGCGCCCTCGATGATCTCGCCGGCGCGGAGCAGTACCGCGCTCGCCCGGTCCTCGGGACCGCACACCAGGTTCATGCAGAACCACATGCCGTAGGTGAAGTAGACGTACACATGCCCGGGAGGACCGAACATCACGTCGTTGCGGGGGGTGCGGCCGCGATAGGCGTGGGAGCCGGGATCGTTCTGACCGTCGTACGCCTCGACCTCTGTCAGGCGCAGGGAGATCGGGCCGTCCGGGGTGGTGCGGACGAGGATGCGGCCCAGGAGGTCGGGGGCCACCTCCAGGACGGGGCGGTCGAAGAACTCCCTCGGCAGGGGCGTACGGTCAGGGGTCGCGATCATGCCGTCCGAGCGTAACGCAGCCGGGTCGGCGCGACGGGGTGGACGGCCTGCCGGGGTGAGTGCGCGGAACCGGCCACGGCCGGATCGCGTTTGTAGGGGTCAAGGGTCCACACGTGAAGCCTGGAGAGGGAGAGACATGGCGTTCAAGAAGCTGCTCGCGAGCCTGGGGGCCGGAGGGGCCTCGGTCGAGACGGTGCTGAACGAGGTCAACGTCGTTCCGGGCGGGGTCGTCCAGGGCGAGGTGCGGATCCAGGGCGGGTCCGTCAACCAGCAGATCGAGGGGTTGTCGGTCGGGCTCCAGGCCAAGGTCGAGGTGGAGAGCGGCGACCAGGAGTACAAGCAGGACATCGAGTTCACCAAGGTGAGCCTCGGCGGGGCCTTCGAGCTGCAGGCGGGGGCCGTGCACGCGGTGCCGTTCGGGCTGGAGATCCCCTGGGAGACGCCGATCACGACGATCGACGGGCAGGAGCTGCGCGGGATGCACATCGGGGTGACCACGGAGCTGGCGATCGCGCGGGCCGTGGACTCCGGTGACCTGGACCCGGTGAACGTGCACCCGCTGCCGGCCCAGAAGGCGATCCTGGACGCGTTCCTCCAGCTCGGCTTCCGGTTCAAGAACGCGGACATGGAGCGCGGGCACATCCGGGGCACCCGGCAGAAGCTGCCGTTCTACCAGGAGCTGGAGTTCCACCCGCCGCAGCAGTACCGGGGGCTGAACCAGGTCGAGCTGAGCTTCGTCGCCGACGAGCAGGCGATGGACGTGGTGCTGGAGATGGACAAGAGGCCGGGGCTGTTCAGCGAGGGCAGCGACACGTTCCGCTCCTTCACGGTCGGACTGGGCGACTACCAGGGCACCGACTGGGTCGGGTACCTCAACCAGTGGCTCTCCGAGGTCGGCAGCAAGCGAAGCTGGTTCTAGGTTCTAGGCTCGGTGGTCCGTGCACCACATGATTCAGGAGGTACCGAGGTGACCGAGGTGAAGCGGCGTCCGCTCCCCCATGCCTTCCACCCGCCCGTGGCGTCGTTCACGGTGACGAGTGCGGACGTCCAGGAGGGCGCGACGCTCAAGGACGCCCAGGTCCACGCGGCCGGGGACACCTCACCGCAACTGCGGTGGGAAGGTGCCCCGCCGGAGACCAAGAGCTACGCCGTGACCTGCTACGACCCGGACGCACCCACCGGCAGCGGATTCTGGCACTGGGTCGTGTTCGACATCCCGGCCTCGGTGACCGAGCTGCCGGCGGGCGCGGGCAGCGGCACGTTCGAGGGGCTGCCGGCGGGCGCGGTCCAGGTGCGCAACGACTACGGCACCAAGAACTTCGGCGGTGCCGCGCCGCCGCCCGGGGACGGCCCGCACCGGTACGTCTTCACGGTGTACGCGGTGGACGAGGAGAAGCTGGGACCGGACGCGGACGCCACCGCGGCGTTCGTCGGTTTCAACCTGCGGTTCCACACGATCGCGCGCGCTCAGCTCATCGGTGAGTACGAGGTGCCCGCCGAGGGCTGAGTGAGCCCAGCGTTCACGGAACGTTTGCCCGTCCCTGGTCTTGGAATGGATCAGGGACGGGCATTTTTGTTGCCGGGGGCCGCGGGGGGCGTTCCCCCCGTGGAGCAGCAGATATTGCGTTGTCCATCTCGGCGTGCCCGGCCAGAGTTGATCCAGCCCGCCAGGGAGTGGGCCGGTGCGCACGGGAGGTGGGCTGACATGCGGGACACGCTGGTGCTGAACGCGAGCTTCGAGCCGTTGTCGACGGTGACGCTGAACCGAGCCGTCGTTCTGGTGCTCCAGGACAAGGCCGTCGTCGAACAGGCCCATCCCGCGCTGCGGATGCGCGGAGCCGCGCTCGACATACCGGCGCCCAGGGTGATCAGGCTCCGCCAGTACGTCCGGGTGCCGTTCCGAAGACGTGCTCCGTGGTCCCGGCGGGGCGTGCTGATCAGGGACCGGCACCGGTGCGCGTACTGCGGCAGGCGGGCGACCACCGTGGACCATGTGGTGCCCAGGTCGCACGGTGGTCAGGACACCTGGCTGAACACGGTGGCCTCGTGCGCCGAGGACAATCACCGCAAGGCGAACCGGACGCCGGAGCAGGCGGGGATGCCGTTGCTGCGTGAGCCGTTCGAGCCGACGCCGGCCGATGCGATGCTGCTGGCGCTGGCTCGGGAGGACTTCGCCGCGCTGCCCGAGTGGCTGGTGCTGGACGCGGCGTGACGTCACGTGACGTCAGTCGATCGACGGCTTCTCGCGACGTTCCTGGGCGGGGACGGTGCCGGCGGTCGGGGCGCCGCCCAGGCCGCCCAGGTTGCCCACGGCGCCGGAGAGGCCCTTGAGGGCGTCGCCGATCTCGCTGGGCACGATCCAGAGCTTGTTGGCGTCGCCCTCGGCGATCTTCGGCAGCATCTGGAGGTACTGGTAGGAGAGCAGCTTCTGGTCCGGGTCGCCGGCGTGGATCGCCTCGAAGACCGTGCGCACGGCCTGGGCCTCGCCCTCGGCGCGCAGGGCGGCGGCCTTGGACTCACCCTCGGCGCGCAGGATCTGGGACTGCTTCTCGCCCTCGGCGCGCAGGATCTCGGACTGCCGGACACCTTCGGCCTGGAGGATCGCGGCGCGCTTGTCGCGGTCGGCGCGCATCTGCTTCTCCATCGAGTCCTGGATGGAGGTGGGCGGCTCGATGGCCTTCAGCTCGACGCGGTTGACGCGGATGCCCCACTTGCCGGTGGCCTCGTCGAGGACGCCGCGCAGGGCCGCGTTGATCTCCTCGCGGGAGGTCAGGGTCCGCTCCAGGTCCATGCCGCCGATGATGTTGCGCAGCGTGGTGACGGTGAGCTGCTCGATCGCCTGGATGTAGCTGGCGACCTCGTAGGTCGCGGCGCGCGCGTCGGTGACCTGGTAGTAGATGACCGTGTCGATGTTGACCACCAGGTTGTCCTGGGTGATCACCGGCTGCGGCGGGAACGGGACGACCTGTTCGCGCAGGTCGATGCGGTTGCGGATGGTGTCGATGAACGGGACCACGATGTTGAGGCCCGCGTTCAGTGTCCGCGTGTAGCGGCCGAAGCGCTCGACGATGGCGGCGCTCGCCTGCGGAATGACCTGGATGGTCTTGATCAGGGCGATGAAGACCAACACCACCAGGATGATCAAGACGATGATGACCGGTTCCATCGTGGCTCCCCGTACCCTTCTCCGCCTCGGCGCTCTCGGCAGATCCTGTGATGACTGCAGATCATACGGCTGTTGAGGATCTTGCTGGTCGAGTCTGACAGACCGTCGCCCGCCCCGGGAGGGGTTCTTGCCACTTGTTGTGGCGCGGGGTCAGATCACGAGGGCCGTGGCACCTTCGATGTCCACGACGTCCACCTCCTGGCCGACGTCGTAGGAGCGCCCGCTGTCGAGGGCGCGGGCCGACCAGATCTCCCCGGCCAGTTTGACCCGGCCGCCGGTGCCGTCGACGCGTTCGAGGACGACGGCCTGTCTGCCTTTCAACGCCTCCACGCCGGTGACGAGTTGGGGGCGCTGGCTGCGGTGGCGCGCGGCGATGGGGCGTACCACGGCGATGAGGGCGACCGAGACGACGGCGAAGACGAGGACCTGTGGGACGAGGCCGGCACCGAGCCCGGAGGCGGTCGCCGCGGCGACGGCGCCCACGGCGAGCATCCCGAACTCCGGCATCGCGGTGACGACGAGCGGGATTCCGAGTGCTGCCGCGGCGACGAGCCACCACACCCATGCGTCGATGTCGTTCACATGGTCATGGTAGGTCCGCGGGTCGCTGCGGGACAGGGCGCAAGGGGGGGGCGGCGAGAAGCAGGCGGTGCGGACGCCGGTCAGGACAGCGGGAGGCCCTGGGCGGTCCAGCGGTCGCCGACCTGCTCGACGATGAGCGGGAGGCCGAAGCAGCGGGAGAGGTTGCGGGAGGTGAGTTCCAGCTCCAGCGGTCCGGCGGCGAGCACCTTGCCCTGGCGGATCATCAGGACGTGGGTGAAGCCGGGGGCGATCTCCTCGACATGGTGGGTGACCATGATCATCGACGGGGCGATGGGGTCGCGGGCGAGGCGGCCGAGGCGGCGCACGAGGTCCTCGCGGCCGCCGAGGTCGAGGCCGGCGGCGGGCTCGTCGAGGAGGAGCAGCTCGGGGTCGGTCATCAGGGCGCGGGCGATGAGGGTGCGCTTGCGCTCGCCCTCGGAGAGGGTGCCGAATTTGCGGTCGAGGAACTCGGTCATGCCGAGGCGGTCGAGGAAGGCGCGGGCGCGCTGCTCGTCGATGTCCTCGTAGTCCTCCTGCCAGCCGGCCGTCATGCCGTAGGCGGCGGTCAGCACGGTCTGCAGGACGGTCTGGCGCTTGGGGAGCTTCTCGGCCATGGCGATGCCGGCCACGCCGATGCGGGGGCGCAGCTCGAAGACGTCGGTGCCGGGCCTGCCGAGGGTCTCGCCGAGGATGGTGGCGGTGCCCGTGCTGGGGTAGAGGTAGCTGGACGCGAGGTTGAGGAGGGTGGTCTTGCCGGCGCCGTTGGGGCCGAGGATGACCCAGCGTTCGCCCTCCTTGACCGACCAGGAGACCTGGTCCACCAGAGCCCGGTCCTCGCGGACCACGGATACGTCCTGAAGCTCCAGAACATCGCTCATGAGCGCGTTGTCTCCCCTTGCTGTGTGGCCGGTTCCGGCTGTCGCTTACGCCTGTGGCTCGGTCCGCGCCGGTGGGCGCAGCCCCCTGCGAAATCTACGCCACCGGTCGGGACAACCGTTCCATCGGTCCGGTCCTTAGGGTGGGGGGATGCTCTCCGAACCACGTGCAGGACGTCTTACTTCATGGGGAAATGCCCTTCTTGCCGGACTCGTCTCTCCTGATGACGCGGTGATCGCGATCGTGGGGGCGGACGCGGTGCACCGGGTGGCGGGGCTGCCGGGCGAGGCGGCGCCGGTCGGGCTGACGCTGGCGCTGGGGAGGCTGCGGTCGCTGGGCGTGACCGGACTGCGGATCGCGCTGCCCGCGCCGGGGCATCCGCTGGGGCTGAGCGGGCCGCCGGAGTTCAACGCGCGGGCGCTGGAGGCGGAGGAGGCGGTGGTCTGTCACGGCGCCGCGTTCGGGCTGGTGCCCGAGGTCTTCGAGGCGGGGCCGCAGGGCGATGTCCATGTGGAGGTCGTCTGGCACTGTCTGCCGGTGCGGGAGGCGCCGCCCGCGGACGTGCCGTCGCTGGGCGAGGCCGAGCGGGAACTGGCGGAGGCGCTCAGGGAGGCGACCGAGGTGCTGACGCGGCTGGACGTGGCCGGGTCGGGGCCGGTGGCGGAGGCGGCGCTGGCGGCGTACCGGGCGCGGGCGGAGGCGGGGCGCGAGGTGCTGGCGCCGGGTTACCCGCAGCGGGCCGTACGGGTGCTGGAGCTGGCGCAGCGGGTGGGGATGCTGGTCTCGCTGGCGTACGAGAACGGGCCCGGGGGTGCGGTGAGCGCCTCCGAGATGGCGGGGCGGGGGGCCGCGCTGCGGCCGGTGGAGCGCACGGCCCGGCGGGCGCAGGTCGCGGCGTACAACGCGGTGGTGGAGGAGCGGGAGCGCGGGGTGCGGTGACGGACGGGTGGTCCTCGGACGCCGGGCGGGCGGGCCGCACCGACCGGCGTCGTCGGGATCACGCGACCGAGGTCAGCGGTTGAGGCCGAGGTTGCCGAAGGCGGGGTTCAGCACGCCGATGACGTTCACGCTGTTGCCGACCGCGTTGACCGGGATGTGGATCGGCGCCTGGACGGCGTTGCCGGAGGCGACGCCCGGGGAGCCGACGGCCTCGCCGTGCGCGGCGGCGCCGCCACCGGCGGAGGCCAGGCCGGCGCCGGCGGCGAGCAGACCGCCGGCCGCCATCGTCACGGCCGTCGCCTTCTTCAGGTTCTTCATTGTCGAGCCCTCCCTTGGGATCACCGCGGCAGGTGCGCCGCGGCACGCCCTGGAGAACGCCGGCGCACGCCGGAGGATGCGCCATGTGGGTGACATTCCCACGACGGTATGAATCTCAGTCCGGTGCGGAACTCTCCGCGTTGCCGTGGCGTACGGCCCACAGGGCCGCCTGGGTGCGGTCGGCGAGGTCGAGTTTCATCAGGATGTTGGAGACGTGGGTCTTCACCGTCTTCTCGGACAGGACCAGGGCGCGGGCGATCTCCCGGTTGGAGCGGCCGTCCGCTATCAGGGCCAGCACCTCGCGCTCCCGTTCGGTCAGCGAGCCGGCCCGGCCGTGGCCGGAGGTGGGGCTCTCGGCGGAGAGCAGGGCGCCGGCGACCTCGGGCTGGAGCAGGATGTGCCCGGCGTGCACCGAGCGGATGGCGCCGGCCAGGGCGTCGGGGTCGATGTCCTTGTAGACGTACCCGGCGGCGCCCGCGCGCAGGGCGGGGACCACTGTGCGCTGCTCGGTGAAGCTGGTGACGATCAGCACGCGCGCGGGGTGGTTCAGTTCGCGCAGCCGGCGCAGCGCGTCGACGCCGTCCATGCCCGGCATCTTGACGTCCATGAGGATCACGTCGGGGGTCAGTTCCTCGGCGCGGGCGACTCCCTCGGCGCCGTCGGCGGCCTCGCCGACGACCTCGATGTCGTCCTGCACTTCGAGGAAGGTGCGCAGGCCGCGGCGGACCACCTGGTGGTCGTCGACGAGCAGCACCTTGATCGCCTCAGCCACCGGGGACCTCCATCCCGATCGTGGTGCCCTTGCCGGGCGCCGATTCCACGGTCAGCGTGCCGCCGACCCCGCCCGCCCGGTCCCGCATCGACACGAGGCCGAGATGGCGTCCCGCGCGGCGCACGGTGCCCGGGTCGAAGCCGCCGCCGTCGTCGGTGATCCGCAGCTCGGCTCCGGTGCCGCGGCGCTCCAGGGTGACGTCGACGTGCCCGGCTCCGGAGTGCCGCAGGGCGTTGTGCAGCGCTTCCTGGGCGACCCGCAGCACGGCTTCCTCCTGGGCGGCGGGCAGGGCCCGGACGCCGTGGCCGGTGAAGGTCACGCGCGCGGTGTGGGCGCGGTCGAGGACCTGGATCTGGGTGCGGAGGGTGGCGACGAGGCCGTCCTCGTCGAGGGCGGCGGGGCGCAGCTCGACGACGGCGGCGCGCAGCTCGTCGGCGGCCTCGGCGGCCAGCGCCGCCACCTGCTGCAGCTCGCCCTTGGCCCGGGTGGGGTCGCGGTCCACCAGGCGGGCCGCCGCCTGGGCGGTCAGGCGCAGCGAGAACAGCTTCTGGCTGACGGCGTCGTGCAGCTCGTGGGCGAGGCGGGTGCGTTCCTCGGCGATGGTGAGTTCGCGGCTGCGCTCGTACAGGCGGGCGTTGGTGAGGGCGATCGCCGCGTGCTGGGCGAGGATGCCGAGGAGTTCCTCGTCCTCCTCGGTGAAGCCGCAGCCGCCGTGTCGCCGGTCGCGGTTCTTGTTGGCGAGGAAGAGGGCGCCGATGACCTCGTCGCCGTCGCGGATCGGCAGGCCGAGGAAGTCGACGAGGTCGGGGTGGGCCGCGGGCCAGCCCTCGAAGCGGGGGTCCTCGCGGACGTCGGCGAGGCGCTCGGTCCTGGCGTCGCGCAGCATCGCGGCGAGGATGCCGTGCTGGCGCGGCAGGGGGCCGATGGCCTTCCACTGCGCGTCGCTGACGCCGTCGACGACGAACTGGGCGAAGCCGCCGTGGTCGTCGGGGACGCCGAGGGCGGCGTACTGGGCGTCGAGCAGGTCGCGGGCGGAGGCGACGATCGTCTTGAGGACGTCGCGCACCTCCAGGTGCCTGCTCATGGCCAGCAGCGCGGAACTCACCGCGGCGAGGCCGGACCGGGGGCCGTGACTCATGTCCTCACGGTACCGGCGGGGGTGAGCGCGCGGATCGGCCGCACGGCGGCGCGGGCCCGGTCCGGTGGGCCTAGGCCGGACCCGGGTCGGGCCTAGGACCGAGGTCCCGGCCGCGCGGGGGACCGGGCCCGCGGGAGCGGCGGGACACACCCGGAATCCCCCTTACGCAGAGCATTGCTCAAGCACATTCGGTGAGATGGGAGGGGTCCCCGTGTGAGCCCGCGCATAGGGCTCAGATCACGTACGAAAGGGATTAGGAGTACGAGTAGTCCGTTTTGACCGGGGCAGATGGGCCATTCTGTCCAGTTCCTCCCCCGCCTGATCCACTATCCGGCTTCGTACGTCACACCTTTGCCAGCAGATTTTGCGGCCGCTAAGAATTGCTCTCGTCGCTCAGCGCCGTGGGTTCGCCTCACGGTGACGTGCCCGATGCACCTTGTCCCCCGCAGGACGAGAGCGACCTCCGCGCAATACGAAGAGGTCTTTCCCGCCATGCCCAAGAACTTCCTCACCCGTGGCCCCAGTCGTTCCCTGACCCGCAACCACAAGATCGCCATAGCCGGTGTCGGCACCCTCGGTGCCGCCGCCCTCGCGATCTCCGCGGTGCCCGCCAGCGGTCAGGCGACCACGAGCGAGGCCGCTCCGGCGGCCAAGGTGGCATACAGCTCGCAGCGGCTCACGGACGTGAAGGCCAGCGTCACCGACCAGCTCGCCGGCACCAGCGTGAAGGTCGCGGCGATCGAGGCCAAGACGCAGACCGCCGCCGAGGCCAAGGCGAAGACGGCCGAGGCGAAGAAGCAGGCCACCGCCAAGGCCGCGAAGGAGCGCGCCGCCGAGCAGACCGCGAGCCGGTCCGCCGCGCGCGCCTCGGTCGAGCAGGTCGCCGCCAAGAGCTACCCGAACAACCTGAACGGCTGGATCACCGAAGCCCTGGACATCATGAAGGACAAGGGCATACCGGGCTCCTACAACGGCCTGCACAAGAACATCATCCGGGAGTCCTCGGGCAACCCGAAGGCCATCAACGACTGGGACGTCAACGCCGTCAACGGCGTCCCGTCCAAGGGCCTGCTCCAGGTCATCCCGCCGACGTTCGAGGCGTACCACGTCAAGGGCACGTCCTGGAACATCTACGACCCGGTCGCCAACATCACCGCCGCGGCGAACTACGCGGCCGACAAGTACGGCACCATCGACAACGTCAACAGCGCGTACTGAGGTCGGCGCGGACCTCTTCGCGGCGCTGCGAGGACACCGTCACGCCGAAGGGCGGCACCCGGTCACGGGTGCCGCCCTTCGGGGCTCCGCGGGCCGGACGGTGACTACTTGCGCATGACCTCGGGCTCGTGGCGGCGCAGGAAGCGCGCCACGAAGAAGCCGCAGATCACGCCGAGGACGATCAGGGCGGCCATGTCCATGCCCCAGGCGGCGACCGTGTGCTCCCACAGCGGGTCGTCGCCGCCGGCGTCCGCGGGCGGGCTGATCCGGTTGAAGTCCAGCGTGGCGCCCGCCGCGCCGACCGCCCAGCGCGAGGGCATCAGGTACGAGAACTGGTTGACGCCGACCGTGCCGTTCAGGGCGAAGAGGCAGCCGGTGAAGACGACCTGGATGATCGCGAACATCACCAGCAGCGGCATGGTCTTCTCGGCGGTCTTCACCAGCGAGGAGATGATCAGGCCGAACATCATCGAGGTGAAGCCCAGCGCCATGATCGGGATCGACAGCTCCAGCATCGTGAGCTTGCCGAGGACCAGGCCCTCCGCCGGGATCTCCCGGCTGGAGAAGCCGATCACGCCGACCAGCAGGCCCTGGAACACGGTGATCATGCCGAGCACGAACACCTTGGACATCAGGTACGCGGAGCGTGACAGGCCGGTCGCCCGCTCCCGCTCGTAGATGACCCGTTCCTTGATCAGCTCGCGGACGGAGTTGGCGGCACCGGCGAAGCAGGCGCCGACGGCGAGTATCAGCAGGACCGTGGTGGCGGTGCCGTTCGGGACGATCCGGCCGGTCTGCGGGTTGGCCGGGTTGGGCAGCAGCCCCTTGTCGGCGTCGATGAGCAGGCTCACCGCGCCGAGCACGGCCGGCAGGATCACCATCAGGGCGAGGAAGCCCTTGTCGGAGGCGATCACCGAGGTGTAACGGCGCACCAGGGTGACGAACTGCGACAGCCAGCCCTGCGGCTTCGGCGGCTTCAGCGCCTGCATCGGCGGCGTCGGTACGGACTGCGGGGCGACGGCGTCGAGATCCGCCGCGTACATCTGGTAGTGCTGCGAGCCCTTCCAGCGGCCCGCCCAGTCGTAGTCGCGGTAGTTCTCGAAGGCGGAGAAGACGTCGGCCCAGGAGTCGTAGCCGAAGAAGTTCAGCGCCTCCCCGGGCGGGCCGAAGTAGGCGACCGAGCCGCCCGGCGCCATCACGAGGAGCTTGTCGCAGATCGCTAGCTCGGCCACCGAGTGGGTGACGACGAGGACCGTGCGGCCGTCGTCGGCCAGGCTCCGCAGCAACTGCATGACATCGCGGTCCATGCCCGGGTCGAGGCCGGAGGTCGGCTCGTCCAGGAAGATCAGCGACGGCTTGGTGAGCAGCTCCAGGGCGACCGAGACGCGCTTGCGCTGGCCGCCGGAGAGCGAGGTGACCTTCTTGTCCTTGTGGATGTCGAGCTTCAGCTCGCGCAGGACCTCGTCTATCCGGGCCTGGCGTTCCTGTCGGGTGGTGTCGGCGGGGAAACGCAGCTTGGCCGCGTACTTCAGGGCCCGCTTGACGGTCAGCTCCTTGTGCAGGATGTCGTCCTGCGGGACCAGACCGATGCGCTGGCGCAACTCGGCGAACTGCTTGTACAGGTCCCGGTTGTCGTACAGGACCTCGCCCTGGTTGGCGGGGCGGTAGCCGGTGAGCGCCTTGAGCAGCGTCGACTTGCCGGAACCGGACGGGCCGATGACCGCGACCAGCGACTTCTCGGGTATGCCGAAGGAGACGTCCTTCAGGATCTGCTTGCCGCCGTCGACCGTGACGGTCAGGTGGCGCGCGGAGAAGGAGACCTCGCCGGTGTCGACGAACTCCTCCAGGCGGTCGCCGACGATCCGGAACGTCGAGTGGCCGACGCCGACGATGTCGGCGGGGCCGAGCAGCCGGACGCCGCCCTTGTCGATCGGCTGGCCGTTGACGTACGTGCCGTTGTGCGAACCGAGGTCGCGGATCTCCATGCGGCCGTCGGGCGTCGCGTGGAACTCGGCGTGGTTGCGGGAGACCTGGAGGTCGGAGACGACCAGGTCGTTCTCCAGGGCGCGGCCGATGCGCATCACGCGGCCGAGCGCGAACTGGTGGAACGTGGTCGGACTGCGGTCCCCGTGGACCGGCGGCGCGCCCGCCGCGCCGCTGCCGGGGCCCTGCTGGTGCGGAAGATGCGGGAGATGCGGGGCGGGCTGCTGGGACTGGTGGGGCTGCTGGGGCTGCTGGGGCGGTGACGCCTGCGGGACCTGAGGTGCCTGCGCCTGAGCCACCTGGGCCTGCGGTGCCTGGGCCGGTGGTGCCTGCGTCCGCGCTGCCTGGGCCGCTGGTGTGGCGACGGGGGCGGCCGCGCCGGAGAGGTTCAGCCGCGGTCCGTCATTCGCGTTGCCCAGGTGCACGGTCGTGCCGGCGCCGAGTTCCACCTGCTGGACCCGCCGCCCCCGCACGAAGGTGCCGTTGGTGCTGCCGTGGTCGTCGAGCACCCAGCCGCGGCCCTGGTGACTGATCGTGGCGTGCCGCCAGGAGACCCTGGCGTCGTCGAACACGAGGTCCCCCTGCGGATCACGCCCGAGGGCGTAGGACCTGGACGGGTCCAGCGTCCAGGTCCGTCCGTTTGCTTCCAGTACGAGTTCCGGCACTCCATACCCCATGAGTTGTCCCCCGATGTACCCCGGTCGGTCACGGGGAGTGTAGGGATGTCGAACATCGGGGGGAACTATTACAGGTACGCCCACCTGACCGAAAGCTGGGCCTTGCGCGGGCCGGTCGCAGCGGACCGGACGTTTCCGTCGTTTCCGTTGACGGGGTGGAAACCTGCCCGGAGAGTGGTAATCCACGCGAGGGGGACATGCGCGGCGACCCGGCCGCGCAGCGGATCGGGGGGTCTGCCATGAGCGCGCCGACGAGCACGGTCGCCCAGTGCGGCCCGAAAGCGCCGTGGACGGATGTCGTACTGTCCGCGATCGCGGCCGTGAGCTGGGCGCTGATCGGGATGGCGGGGACCGCGGCGCTCGGTCTGCGTCTGCTCGAAGCGGACTTCGCGGGCTCGCTCGGCCCGATGACGGCGGCGGTGGTGGCGCTGGGGGCGGGTGGTTCGGTCACGCCGTCCGGCGAGATGTCCGCGTTCGGGCTGGAGGGCGCCGAGGCCAGGACCGCCATCGAGATCGCGCCACTGGGTGTCGGCCTGGCCGGTGCGCTGCTGCTCTCCTTCTTCTTCTTACGGTCGCTGCGGGCGTCCGGAGCGATCCTCGCGCCGGCCGAACTCCTCGCCCGCGCGGGCACGACGGTCGCCCTGTTCGTGGCGATGACGGGCGGGCTGGCCTGGGCCGGCCACGGCGTCGTCACGATCGACGGGGGTGCGCTGGGACTGGACGGCGACCTGTCCGGCGGAGGCGGCGGCGTCGAGATTCCGGGACTGGGAGACGTCGGGGACATCGGGGACGTCGGCGGGCTGTCGCCGGACCGGATCGGTGACCTCGTCGACGCCGAGGCGGCGGTCGGTTTCACGGTGGACACCGGGCCGACCCTGCTCGGCGGGCTCGGCTGGTGTGCGGGGGTCCTGCTGATCGCCCTGCTGGCCTCGCGCCGCACTCCGCTGCCGCGCGGCTGGGACGCCGTGCACCGGGTGGTGCGGCCGGCCGGGTCCGCCCTGGTCGCGGTGGCGCTGCTGGCGGTGGCGGCGGGGTGGGCCGCGGCGGCGTACGCGGCGATCGGTGACGACCACCCCCGGCGGATCGCGGGCGCGGCGCTGCTGGGGGCGCCGAACGGCGGCTGGCTCGGCGTGGGGGTCGGTCTGTTCGTGCCCTGGGACGGGCGGGCGACGGGGGCGTCGGCCGGCCTGCTGCCGGGTCCGCTGGACGACTTGCTGAGCACGCGGGCGGGCGAACCGGTCACGGTGGGGCGGCTGGCGGAGCTGGACGGCCGGGTGTGGCTGCTGGCCGTGGCGGCGGCCCTGGTCATGCTGCTGGCGGGGGTGTTGACGGCGGTACGGACGCCGGTGGGGCCGCTGGAGTCGGTAGGGCGGGTGGAATCGGTGGGTTTCGCCGGCCGCTGTGCGCTGCGGCTGGGCATCGCGACCGCGTCGGCGCTGCCGTTGCTGGTGTGGCTGACGGAGGTGTCGGTGAACGCGTCGCTCTCCGTCCTCGGCATCGAGACGTCCGGGGCGGCGACGGAGCTGAGCGGGCGCCTCGCGACGGCGTGCCTTCTGGGCGCCGGGTGGGGCGCGGGGGCGGGGGCGGCCGGGGCGCTGCTCGCCCGCGCGACGGGGGCGGCCGGACGCCGGGCGGCCCCGTTGGCCGTGCGTACGGTGCCACCGGCACAGGGGGACGGCATCCGGAGGGGCGCCTTGAGCGGGCTCGGCGGCGGGGACGGGAGGCGGGGCGGAGCGCTGGAGCCGTCCGGTCCCTACCGTTCCGGCACGCCCTACCGGCCGCCGGACCCCGGCACGAATCCGTACTCACGAGCGCCGGACGGACCGCACGGGCCGGGCCCGGAGGACCGAGGGCAAGGCCCTGGGAACCGGCAGGGATCCGATGACCACGACGACGGGGCCGGGGCCGGCGGGGCCGGGGTCGGCGGGGACGGGGTCGGCGGGGACGACATCTATGGGGCACCCACCGTCGCCGGACCCGTCACACCGCTCCCTCGGCGGCCCCCCGGCGCGAGGGCGCGGCCGCCGCCGCGCCGGCCGGCCCGGCCGCCGCCCCCACCGCCGCCGCCCCCGGCGCCGCCCCGGCCGCCCCGGCGGCCGGACCATCGAGGATGAGTGCCCCTCTCACCGACCCCGAGACACGTCCGCGTAACCGAACGGACACGCAGAGTTCCGTGTCCGCAGGACGGACCTCGGGCGCGCGGGCAGCGCCGCTGCGGATACCGTGGGAGCACCATGAGCGCTTCGCAGACCTCCGACGTTCCCACGCTTCTCGTCAAGATCTTCGGCAAGGACAGGCCGGGTATCACGGCGGGCCTCTTCGACACTCTCGCCGCCTACTCCGTCGATGTCGTGGACATCGAGCAGGTCGTCACCCGTGGCCGGATCGTGCTGTGCGCACTGGTGACCCAGCCGCAGGGGGGCCTGGAGGGCGACCTGCGGGCGACCGTCCACAGTTGGGCGGAGTCACTGAAGTTGCAGGCGGAGATCATCTCCGGGCACGGCGACAACCGGCCGCGCGGCCTCGGCCGCTCCCTGGTCACCGTCCTCGGCCACCCGCTGACCTCCGAGGCCACCGCGTCGATCGCCGCCCGGATCACCGAGGCCGGTGGCAACATCGACCGCATCTTCCGGCTGGCGAAGTACCCGGTGACGGCGGTGGAGTTCGCGGTCTCCGGCGTGGAGACCGAGGCGTTGCGCACCTCTCTGGTGACGAACGCGGGGGCCCTCGGCGTCGACATAGCGGTCGTTCCCTCGGGGCTGCACCGCCGGGCGCAGCGCCTGGTCGTCATGGACGTGGACTCCACGGTCATCCAGGACGAGGTGATCGAACTCTTCGCCGCGCACGCCGGCTGCGAGGCCGAGGTCGCCGAGGTGACGGCCGCCGCGATGCGCGGGGAACTGGACTTCGAGCAGTCGCTGCACGCGCGTGTGGCACTGCTGAAGGGGCTGGACGAGTCGGTCGTGGACAAGGTGCGCAGCGAGGTGCGGCTGACACCGGGCGCGCGCACCCTGATCCGTACGCTGAAGCGGCTCGGCTACCAGGTGGGTGTCGTCTCGGGTGGGTTCACCCAGGTCACCGACGACCTTCGGGAGCGGCTCGGCCTCGACTTCGCCCAGGCCAACACGTTGGAGATAGTCGACGGCAGGCTGACCGGGCGGGTCACCGGGGAGATCGTGGACCGGGCGGGCAAGGCGCGGCTGCTGCGCCGGTTCGCCGCGGCGGCGGGCGTACCGCTGTCGCAGACCGTGGCGATCGGTGACGGCGCCAACGACCTGGACATGCTGAACGCCGCCGGCCTCGGCGTCGCCTTCAACGCCAAGCCGGTGGTACGTCAGGCCGCGCACACCGCGGTGAACGTGCCCTTCCTGGACACCGTGCTGTATCTGCTGGGCATCACCCGCGAGGAGGTCGAGGCGGCGGACACCCTCGATCAGCGTCTGCTCGGTCACGACCCCGCCGAGGTGCGCTGAGCGTTCCGACGAGTGCTGAGCGGTCCGACGGCTCCTTCCCGGCCGGCGGGGCCGCCGCCGTTCAGTCCGTGGGCGCCCAGTAGTCCCGTAGCGTCGCGGCACCGGGCTCCAGGGATTTCCAGCGGCCGGGGAAGGACAGGACGGCGAAGGCCGCGGTCGGGAACCCCCGGTCGCCCATCCGCTCGCGCACGTCCCCGTCGGCGGCGCCGGTCAGGATGTCGGCGAGTGCCTGCACGCCCGGGTTGTGGCCGATCAGCAGCACGTTCCGCACGTCGTCGGGGGTCTCGTTGAGGACGGCGATCAGCTCGCCCGGCGACGCCTCGTAGATCCGCTCCTCATAGACCGTTTTCGGCCGGTGCGGGAACTCCTGGACGGCCAGCTTCCAGGTCTCGCGGGTCCGCGCGGCCGTGGAGCACAGAGCCAGGTCGAAGGAGAGACCGGTGTCGGTCAGGCGGCGTCCGGCCTTCGGGGCGTCCATGCGGCCCCGCTCGGCGAGCGGCCGCTCATGGTCGGTCACCTGTGGCCAGTCGGCTTTCGCATGCCGGAAGAGAACGATCCTGCGAGGTTCTGCGACGCTCATAAATCCCAGCTTCGCATGAAACAGGCCATGAGGCGCAGGGAGTTGACTTGCGGTTTCACCGCTCTACCTCATGATCAGGTCGCGGAGCCACTCCAGCAGGTGGGTGACCGCGGGGTCGGCGGTGGCCGCCTGGGCGCGGGACGGGTCCAGTATCAGGGCGAGCAGCGTCCCGAAGGCGAGGACCGGCAGGGCCAGGGCCCACCAGGGGAGCCGCACCTCCACGCCGCCCCGGGAGGCCGGGTGGGGCCGGGGCTGCGTCGGTACCGGCATGAGTGCCTCCGCGGGTCTTCGGGTGTCCGTGGTCCGTGCTGTGGCGGTCCGCGGGCCGCCCGTCGCCGGGCCGGTCGCGGTCACACCTCGAAACTACGGAACGCGGGGGCACCGCCCCATCCGGAGACCCACCCACTTGACCCTGAGCCCCGCCCCCTAGGGGATGGGGGGTCAGCCCCACCGTTCCTTCTTCAGGGGAGGCGCTGGTACTCAGGGGGAGGCGAGGGTCGCCACGACGGCGATGACGACGAAGATCGCGAGAAAGGCGCCGAAGACGATCAGCATCTTCTTCTGGCCGTTCTGGGGGTTCGGGTCGAGGACTGGCATGGCGCCAGTCTCCCATCCCCGGGCGGCACCGGGCTGCACCGGGGTCAGCGGGCCGCCTCCTCCTCCACCGTACGGTCGCGGCCCGCCAGGACGCCCACCAGCATCTGCGGCACCATCAGGGCGGCCATCAGCGCGATCGGCAGGCCCCAGCCGCCGCTGTGCTGGTAGAGCACGCCCACCAGCAGCGGGCCGGGGATGGAGATCAGGTACCCGGTGCTCTGGGCGAACGCCGACAGTTGTACGACGCCGGGACCCGTGCGGGCCCGCATCCCGACCATGGTCAGGGCGAGGGGGAAGGCGCAGTTGGAGACGCCGAGGAGCAGGGCCCAGGCCCAGGCGCCGCCGGCGGGGGCGAAGTAGAGGCCGGCGTAGCCCGCGAGGCCGCAGAGGCCGAGCACCAGCACGATCGGGCCCTGGCGGGGCAGCCGGGTGGCCACCCGCGGGATGACGAAGGCCAGCGGTATGCCCATCGCCATGGTGACGGCGAGCAGCAGTCCGGCGGTCCCGGCGGAGACGCCCGCGTCGCGGAAGATCTGCGCCATCCAGCCCATGGTGATGTAGGCGGCGGTGGCCTGGAGCCCGAAGAACACGGCGAGCGCCCAGGCGGTGCGGCTGCGGGTGATGCGCAGGGCGGGCTGTTCCCCACGCGTGCCGACGCCGGCCGCGGCGGACGGCTGCCGCGGCTGCCCGGCCGCGGCGGGTGCCGGGCCGGTGGCGCGGGGGCGGAGGAAGGGGAGCCAGGGCAGGACGGCCACCGCCGCGAGGGCCGCCCACACCGCGAGGCCGGGCTGCCAGTCGCCGCCCAGCGCGTCGGTCAGCGGCACGGTCGTCGCGGCCGCGATGGACGTACCGCAGGCCAGGGCCATCGAGTACAGGCCGGTCATCGAGCCGACCCGGTCGGGGAAGAAGCGTTTGACGATCACCGGCATGAGGACGTTGCTGACCGCGATGCCCATGAGCGCCAGGGCGGTGGCGGCCAGGAAGCCGGCCGTGCCGCCCGCGTAGGGGCGCAGGAGCAGACCGGCGGTGAGGGCGGCCATGCCGACGCAGACCACCGCGCCGGGGCCGAAGCGGCGGGCGAGCCGCGGGGCGGTGAAGCCGAAGACGGCGAAGCACAGCGGGGGCACCGAGGTGAGCAGTCCGGCGACGCTGCCGCTCATGCCGAGTCCGTCGCGGACCTCTTCCAGGAGCGCGCCGAGGCTGGTGATGGCGGGGCGCAGGTTCAGCGCGGCCAGCACGATGCCGAGGACGAGCAGGCGGGTCGTCCAGGTGGTCCACGCGCGCGTGGCGGCCGCGCCGGGCGCCGTGGGCGGCTCGGGGGCCGGGGCTGCGGGCGCGGCCGGTTCGCTGACGGTCGTGGACGTCGCCGTCCGGGGTTCCTCACTAGCCATGAGACCCATCATAGAATCATGGGATGATTGGCTGTCCAGTGGTGGCCGAGCGGTGGACGCTCCGGCCGACCGCTGTGGTTGACCGACGTCGATCCCCGAGCGAAGGTGTGCCATGCCTCTGAGCCATCCCCGCCGTTCGGCCCTGTCCGAGCAGGTCATCGCCGCGCTCCGCCAGCAGATCACCTCGGGTGAGTGGCCGGTCGGCTCCCGCGTCCCGACCGAGCCCGAGTTGGTCGAGCAGCTCGGGGTGGCCCGGAACACGGTCCGGGAGGCCGTCCGTGCCCTGGCCCACAACGGGCTGCTGGACATCCGGCAGGGTTCCGGCACGTACGTCGTCGCCACCAGTGAGCTGGCCGGTGTGATGCACCGGCGGTTCGCGGACGCCGACCCCCGGCACGTCGCCGAACTGCGTTCCACCCTGGAGTCGGCCGCCGCCAGGCTGGCCGCCGAGCGGCGCACGGAGAAGGATCTCAAGCAGCTCGACGCCCTGATGGCGCGCCGGACGGAGGCGTGGGACTCGGGCGACGCGGAGGCGTTCGTGGCGGCCGACGCCACCTTCCACCTGGCCGTGGTGGCCGCCTCGCACAACGACGTGATGACGGCGATGTACGCGGACCTGGGCGAGGTGATGCGCGACTGGCTCCGGGAGGACATCGGCGCGGAACTGACCCCGGAGACGCTCATGGACCACACGCGGCTGGTCGACGCGATCCGCGCGGGTGACGCCGAGCGGGCGCAGGCGGAGGCGGCGGGTTATCCGTTCCAGTGCCGTCCGGGCGGGTTCACTCCGTCCGCCGGTGACTGACCCAGGCCGAGCCGATCCGCTCCCAGCACCGTCCGGTCAGCCGTACGGTCTGCGCGGGGCCCGCCTCGACCGCCCGGCCGTCGCTGTCCAGGTCCCACCAGCGGGCGCACTCGATGTGCAGGCTCACCCGGTCGGGCTCCGGATAGGGGTTGTGGCAGTACGCGGTCACCTCGGACCCGTCGTACCGGAGCCGGCACTCGGCGCCGAAGGGGCCCTGCGACGCCGGTGGGTCCCCGCCCCCGTCGTTCGCCACGCGTGCGTGCGGCCACGCCTCGTACGGCAGCGCGAGGGTGAGGGCGACGGCGGCGGTCGCTGCGGCCGAGCGGCGGGCGAAGCGCACAAGGGGGACCTCCTCGGCCGTGCGGGGGTGCTCGGGAGGAAAACGTCTGGTGGGGTTTGGTGGGGAGGGTTCCCAGAGTGCGCGGTCACCGGCCGCGCCGCCCGGCCGGCTGGACCGAACGGGTGACACGGCGAGAGCCCGCACCCTGCGGGATGCGGGCCCTCGTCACGTACGGAGGAGGCGGGTGCCGGGCGCTCAGGCGCCGATGGCGTGCAGCCCGCCGTCGACGTGGATGATCTCGCCCGTGGTCTTCGGGAACCAGTCGCTCAGCAGGGCGACGACACCGCGGCCGGCCGGCTCGGGGTCGTTGAGGTCCCACTCCAGAGGAGCGCGGTTGTCCCACACCGAGGCCAGCTCGGAGAAGCCCGGGATGGACTTGGCGGCCATCGAGCCGATCGGTCCGGCCGAGATCAGGTTGGAGCGCACGTTCTGCTTGCCCAGGTCGCGGGCGAGGTAGCGGTTGGTGGCCTCCAGGGCGGCCTTGGCCGGGCCCATCCAGTCGTACTGCGGCCAGGCGTACTGCGCGTCGAAGGTGAGGCCGACGACCGCGCCGCCGTTCTGCATCAGCGGCAGGCAGGCCATGGTGAGCGACTTCAGGGAGAACGCCGAGACATGCATGGCGGTGGCCACGGACTCGAACGGCGTGTTGAGGAAGTTGCCGCCCATCGCGTCCTGCGGCGCGAAGCCGATGGAGTGCACGACGCCGTCGAGGCCGCCCAGCTCCGCGCCGACGACGTCGGCCAGCCGCCCGAGGTGCTCGTCGTTGGTGACGTCCAGCTCGATGACCTTGGTGGGCTTCGGCAGCTTCTTGGCGATCCGCTCGGTCAGCGTGGGCCGCGGGAACGCGCTGAGGATGATCTCCGCGCCCTCCTGCTGGGCCAGCTTCGCGGCGTGGAAGGCGATGGAGGACTCCAGCAGCACGCCTGTGATCAGGACGCGCTTGCCCGCGAGAATTCCGCTCATGGTGATCAGTGACCCATTCCCAGTCCGCCGTCAACCGGGATGACGGCTCCAGTGATGTACGAGGCGTCGTCCGAGGCGAGGAACCGCACCGTCGCGGCGATCTCCTCCGGCTGCGCGTACCGGCCGAGCGGCACCTGCGACACGATGTTCGCACGCTGCTCGTCGGTGAGGGCCTTGGTCATGTCGGTGTCGACGAAACCCGGCGCGACGACGTTGAACGTGAGGTTGCGCGACCCCAGCTCCCGGGCCAGGGAGCGCGCGAAGCCGACCAGGCCGGCCTTGGAGGCGGCGTAGTTCGCCTGCCCCGCCGAGCCGAGCAGGCCGACGACCGAGGAGATCAGTACGACGCGGCCCTTCTTGGCCCGCAGCATGGCGCGGTTGGCGCGCTTGACGACACGGAAGGTGCCGGTGAGGTTGGTGTCGAGGACAGAGGTGAAGTCCTCCTCGGACATCCGCATCAGAAGCTGGTCCTTGGTGACCCCGGCGTTGGCGACCAGCACCTCGACCGGGCCGTGCGTGTCCTCGATCTCCTTGTAGGCCCGCTCCACCTGCTTGCTGTCGGTGATGTCGCACTTGACGGCGAGGCAGCCCAGCTCGGTCAGGGCGGCCGGCGGCTCACCCGAGCGGTATGTGATGGCGACCTTGTCGCCGGCCTCGGCGAACGCGCGGGCGATGGCGAGGCCGATGCCCCGGTTGCCTCCGGTGACGAGAACCGAGCGGCTCAACGGATCACCCTTTCGATAGCGGTGTGGTACCCGCCCGGGCACCCGTGTGACAGGCGGCGATGACAGGCGGCTTCCTCGAAAACCTATCGGTCCCCGTCCACCGGCAAAGACTCGGGCGCCCACAGTGGCTTACGGGCCGCGCTGTCGGGTCCCTACAGTTCACCGACCGGGCGCGGCACTTCACTCCGCGCGGACCGGCGTACGGGCGGGCCGCCGTCGGCGAAGATCGCGCACTCCGCCCACACGGTCTTGCCCGGCCCCGTCCGCTCCGCCACGCCCCAGCGGGCGGCGACGGCTTCCACCAGGAACAGGCCCCGCCCGCTGTCGGCGTCCGCGGGGGGCCGGAGCGCGGGCCCGGGGTGGTCCGGATGGGTGTCGGACACCTCGACGCGGACGAGCCCCGCGGTCCGGTCGTACGCGAGCCGCAGCTCGAAGTCGCGTCCCGGGACGCGGCCGTGCAGGACCGCGTTGGCCGCGAGTTCGGCCACGACGAGGGTGACGGTGTCGGAGGCCGGGCTGCCGTACGGCAGGTGCCACTGGTCGAGCCGGTGCGTGGCGAGTCTGCGGGCGAGACGCGCGCCGCGCCGCGTGGCGGAGAAGCGCTGGACGAACACACTTACGGTAACGGCCTCTCGGGCCCGTGGCGCTGGCATGCGCCCAGCGTCCCGACCCCCGCCTCGGCCCCGACAGGGACGACACCCATACAGGCACGGCTGTACCAGTACACACTCTGGACTGGGTGGATGACTCGCCGTGACTCTGACTGGTTGGTCGGGGTTCGCAGAGGCATGAGCACGGGAGGCGGGCGGCGATGAGGGCGGACAACGGCGACACGAGCGGTACGGAAGCGGAAGTCTCCGACAGTCTGAAGACTTTCGGCGTGGTCCTCAAGGCACTGCGCGAGGAATCCGGCCTGACCCAGGAGGAGTTCGCGCTGCGGGTGAGGTACTCGGCCGCGTACATCGCCAAGATCGAGCAGGGGAAGCGGTTCCCGCCGACGGACCTGCCCGTGCGGGCGCAGGAGGTACTGGGGCCGGTCGCCCTCAAGGTCCTCACGGCGGCGGCGAAGAGTCTGACGAAGAGGGCGGTGTTGGCTTCCTGGTTTCGGCAGTGGGCGGGGATCGAGGAGGAGGCGATCTCTCTCTACACGTACGAATGCCGAGCGGTTCCGGGGCTGCTCCAGCCTCAGGCATACATCCGGGCAATCTTCGACCGGCGGCTGCCGCCTGCGACCGAGGAGCAGATCGAACGCAAGGTCGCGTCGCGACTGGAGCGACAGCAGCTCATCTCCGCCAATCAAAGCACCGCGTTCAGTTTTGTCATCGAACAGAGCGTCGTCGCCCGGCGTATGGGAGGACGCGATGTCACCCGGCAAGTCATCGATGGCCTCCTGGAGACGAGCGCGCGGCGCAACGTCGAGATCCAGATCATGCCCACCGTTCAGGAGGACCACTGCGGCATCGACGGTCAGATGTACCTCGCGGAGACAACTGCGCATCAGTGGCTCGGCTACACCGAAGGCCAGCGGTCGAGCAGCCTCATTTCCGCGCCCAAGGAGGTGAGCATCCTGCTCCAGCGCTATGGCAAGCTGCGTTCGCAGGCCCTGGATTGTCGGGCTACCGTGGCGCTGCTGGAACAGATGCGAGGAGCGCTATGAGTCCCACCGACGAGCTGAGCTGGTGCAAGAGCAGCTACAGCGGCAGCGACAACGACAACTGCGTCGAGGTCGCCGTGCGCCCCGAGGCCGTCCACATCCGCGACTCCAAGGACAGGCGCGTCCGCCCCCTCGTCGTCACGCGGAGCGCCTGGGCGGCGTTCACCTCGCTCGCTGGGGGCTCGTCGCCGGTCGGCTGAGTTCGCGGCGTACGGAAACGTCGGCGGGCGGGCACGGGAGCGTATCCCGTGCCCGCCCGCCGGTCTGTGCCCGCCTACCCTTGCCCCTCCAGGCACCACAAGCGCCCGAAGGGATCTCCGCCCGTGCCCCATGACATCGATCAGTCCTTTCTGGCCCTCCCCCTGCGCCCCCTCGCCGACACCGCCCTGGCCCGTGCCCGTTCGCTCGGTGCCGAGCACGCCGACTTCCGGCTGGAGCGGGTGCGCGGCGCCTCCTGGCGGCTGCGGGACGCCCGGCCGGCCGGGTCCTCGGACACCACCGACCTCGGATACGCGGTACGCGTGGTGCACGGTGGCGCCTGGGGGTTCGCCTCCGGAGTGGACCTGTCCCCGGACGCCGCCGCCAAGGTCGCCTCGCAGGCGGTGGCGATGGCGAAGCTGTCCGCGCAGGTGATCAGGGCGGCCGGGTCCCGGGAGCGGGTCGAGCTGGCCGACGAGCCCGTGCACGCCGACCGCACCTGGGTCTCCTCGTACGAGACCGACCCGTTCACCGTGGCGGACACCGAGAAGTCGGGGCTGCTGGCCGAGTGGAGCGCGCGGCTGCTGGCGGCCGACGGCGTGGATCACGTGGACGCCTCGCTGCTCACCGTGCACGAGAACAAGTTCTACGCCGACACCGCCGGGACCGTGACCACGCAGCAGCGGGTGCGGCTGCACCCGGTGGTGACCGCGGTGTCGGTGGACGACTCCAGCGGCGAGTTCGACTCGATGCGGACGCTGGCGCCGCCGGCCGGCCGGGGCTGGGAGTACCTGACCGGCACCGGCTGGGACTGGGAGGCCGAGCTGGCCGGGATGCCGGAGCTGCTGGCCGAGAAGATGCGGGCGCCGAGCGTGGAGCCCGGTCTGTACGACCTGGTCGTGGACCCGTCGAACCTGTGGCTGACCATTCACGAGTCCATCGGGCACGCCACCGAGCTGGACCGGGCGCTCGGCTACGAGGCGGCCTACGCCGGCACCTCCTTCGCCACCTTCGACCAGCTCGGCAAGCTGCGCTACGGCTCCGAGCTGATGAACGTCACCGGCGACCGCACCGCCGAACACGGGCTGGCGACGATCGGGTACGACGACGAGGGCGTCGAGGGGCAGAGCTGGGACCTGGTGCGGGACGGGACCCTGGTCGGCTACCAGCTCGACCGGCGCATCGCGCGCCTCACCGGCTTCGACCGGTCCAACGGGTGCGCCTACGCCGACTCCCCCGGCCATGTGCCGGTGCAGCGCATGGCCAACGTGTCGCTGCGGCCGGACCCCGGCGGGCTGTCCACCGAGGATCTGATCGGCGGTGTGGAGCGGGGCGTCTACGTGGTCGGCGACCGGTCCTGGTCGATCGACATGCAGCGCTACAACTTCCAGTTCACCGGACAGCGGTTCTTCCGGATCGAGAACGGGCGGCTCGCCGGGCAGTTGCGGGACGTGGCCTACCAGGCGACGACCACCGACTTCTGGGGGTCCATGGCGGCCGTCGGCGGCCCGCAGACGTACGTCCTGGGCGGGGCGTTCAACTGCGGGAAGGCTCAGCCGGGGCAGGTCGCGGCCGTGTCGCACGGCTGCCCGTCCGCCCTCTTCAGGGGAGTCAACATTCTGAACACCACGCAGGAGGCCGGCCGATGAGCGCCCGTACGTCCCGTGCATCCCGTCCGTCCCGTTCCCCCAAGCCGCACGAGATCGTCGAGCGGGCGCTGGAGCTGTCCCGCGCGGACGGCTGTGTCGTCATCGCCGACGAGGAGTCGTCCGCCAATCTGCGCTGGGCGGGGAACACGCTCACCACCAACGGTGTCACGCGCGGGCGCACGCTCACGGTCGTCGCCACCGTCGACGGCCGGGAGGGCACCGCCTCCGCAGTGGTGTCCCGCTCGGCCGTGACCGTGGACGAACTGGAACCCCTGGTGCGCGCCGCCGAGGCCGCCGCGCGCGGCGCGGGCCCCGCCGAGGACGCGCAGCCGCTGGTCACGGGGGTACCGGTGGCCGCGGACTTCACCGAAGCGCCCGCCGAGACGTCCTCCTCCGTGTTCGCCGACTTCGCCCCGGCGCTCGGGGAGGCGTTCGCACGCGCGGCGGCGGGTGGCCGGGAGCTGTACGGCTTCGCCCACCACGAGCTGACCTCGACCTACCTGGGCACCTCCACGGGGCTGCGGCTGCGCCACGACCAGCCCACCGGGACACTGGAACTGAACGCCAAGTCGCCGGACCGCACCCGGTCGGCCTGGGCCGGGCGCTCCACCCGGGACTTCCGGGACGTCGATCCGGCCGCGCTCGACGCCGAACTGGCCGTCCGGCTCGGCTGGGCCGAACGCCGGGTGGACCTGCCGGCGGGCCGCTACGAGACGCTGCTGCCGCCGACCGCCGTCGCCGACCTGCTGATCTACCAGCTCTGGTCGGCGTCGGGGCGGGACGCGGCCGAGGGCCGGACGGTGTTCTCCACACCGGGCGGCGGAACCCGGGTGGGCGACCGGCTCGGCGCGCTGCCGCTGACCCTGCGCAGCGACCCCTACGAGCCCGGTCTGGAGAGCGCGCCCTTCGTCGTGGCGCACTCCTCCGGCGGCGATCAGTCGGTGTTCGACAACGGGCTGCCGGTGGCGGCGACCGACTGGGTCCGCGAGGGCGAACTGCACCGCCTGACGACCACCCGGCACAGCGCCGCGCTGACCGGTCTGCCGGTGGCGCCGGCCATCGGCAACCTCGTCCTGGACGGCGGCGGCGACCGCTCGCTGGCGGAGATGGTCGCCGCCACCCGGCGCGGGCTGCTGCTGACCTGCCTGTGGTACATCCGCGAGGTCGACCCGGCGACGCTGCTGCTGACCGGTCTGACCCGGGACGGCGTCTACCTCGTCGAGGACGGCGAGGTGGTCGGCGAGGTGAACAACTTCCGGTTCAACGAGTCGCCGGTCGGCGTGCTGGGCCGGGCCACGGAGGCCGGGCGTACGGAGAAGACGCTGCCCAGGGAGTGGAGCGACTGGTTCACCAGGGCCGCGATGCCCGCGCTGCGGGTGCCGGAATTCAACATGAGCTCTGTCAGTCAGGGCGTATAACCTCGTACCCCGTACTTCGTACTTTGTACTTCGTACCCGCACCCGAGATCCATCGAGGAGACACGAGAACCGTGACGGACATCGTCGACGAGCTGAAGTGGCGCGGGCTGTTCGCCCAGTCCACCGACGAGGACGCTCTGCGCAAGGCGCTCGCGGACGGGCCCGTGACGTTCTATTGCGGTTTCGACCCGACCGCGCCCTCGCTGCACGTGGGACACCTGGTGCAGGTGCTCACCGTGCGCCGGCTCCAGCAGGCCGGGCACCGCCCGCTGGCGCTGGTCGGCGGCGCCACCGGCCAGATCGGCGACCCGCGCCCGACCGCGGAGCGCACGCTGAACTCGCCGGAGACCGTCGCCGGCTGGGTGGAGCGGCTGCGCGGCCAGATCGAGCCGTTCCTCGCCTTCGAGGGGGAGAACGCGGCCGTGATGGTCAACAACCTGGACTGGACCGCGGGGCTCTCCGCGATCGAGTTCCTGCGGGACATCGGCAAGCACTTCCGGGTCAACAAGATGCTCACCAAGGACTCCGTGGCCCGCCGCCTGGAGTCCTCCGAGGGGATCAGCTACACCGAGTTCAGCTACCAGCTTCTGCAGGCCATGGACTTCCTCCAGCTCTACCGCAGGTACGGCTGTGTGCTCCAGCAGGGCGGCAGCGACCAGTGGGGCAACCTCACGGCGGGCCTGGACCTGATCCACCGCCTGGAGCCGGCCGCCGCGGCGCACGCCTACGCGACGCCGCTGATGACCAAGGCGGACGGCACCAAGTTCGGCAAGACCGAGGGCGGCGCCGTCTGGCTGGACCCGGAGATGACGACGCCGTACGCGTTCTACCAGTTCTGGCTGAACGTGGACGACCGGGACGTCTCGGGCTACCTGCGGATGCTGTCCTTCAAGTCCCGCGCCGAGCTGGAGGAGCTGGAGCGGCAGACCGAGGAGCGTCCGCAGGCGCGGGCCGCGCAGCGCGCGCTGGCCGAGGAGCTGACGACGCTGGTGCACGGCGCCGACCAGACGGCCGCGGTGATCGCCGCGTCCAGGGCCCTGTTCGGCCAGGGCGACCTGGCGGAGCTGGACGAGCGGACCCTGGCCGCGGCGCTCTCGGAGCTGCCGCACGTCCGGGTGGCCGAGGCCGGCCCCGTGGTCGATCTCTTCGCCGAGGTCGGCCTGGTGGCCAGCAAGTCGGCGGCCCGCCGCACGGTGAAGGAGGGCGGCGCCTACGTGAACAACACCAAGGTGGCCGCCGAGGACGCCGTACCGGCCGCCGAGGACCTGCTGCACGGACGCTGGCTGGTGCTGCGCCGCGGCAAGAAGAACCTGGCCGCGGTGGAGGTCACCGGCGCCTGACCGGACACCCGGGTACCCGGACACCCGGGGCCCGGGTACGGCGAGGGGCGGCACCCGTTTTCTCCGGGTGCCGCCCCTCGCCGCGCTCCGGTCAGGCCCGCTGCCGCTTGTTGCCGCGTACCGCCATGTAGGCCATGTCGCCGAGGGCGACGATGATGATCGCGGCCACCAGTTGGAAGATGTGCCGCCACCAGTCGATGCCGGAGGTGGCCGCCACACCGGCCGCCCGCGCGACGGCGTTGCCGACGATGGCACCGAGCATGCCGAAGATGGTGGTCAGCCACAGCGGGCTGTGCTGCTTGCCCGGAATGATCGCCTTGGCGATCAGACCGAGTACGAATCCGACGATGATCGCCCACAACCAGCCCATCCCTGCCTCCTCGTACGGCGCCATGTGCGCATTGCGTCCAGTGTTGGTCCGTACCGCGTACGGCGCACGGCCGGTACGCCCGAACGGGGGACGTACCCGGGCCCCGCGGCGCAGTCCGGTCACGCGGGGACCGGGCCACCCGGTCTCGTGGGCGGCGCACCCGCGGCGTAACGTGGAGGCTGTCCCGGACCGGCGTCCCCGAACGGGCCGCGGGCGGGCGCGGGCGGGCTGAGTCCGATGCGGGCGGATGGTGGAATGCGATGCGGAAGCAGAGCGGCGGCGGGAACGTCCAGGTGTTCCGGATCACCGGGGCCAGGACGGGTCTTGAGGAGGATGTACGCGGACGGCAGCGCCGGTACATCATCTCGATGTCGGTACGCACCCTGTCGGTGATCCTCGCGGCCACCCTGTGGAACGTGGAACGGCACGTCGCGATCGTGGCACTGGTCCTCGGCGTGGTGCTGCCCTACGTCGCGGTGGTCATCGCCAACGCCGGGCGCGAGAACGCGCCGGGGCTGCCGAGCACGTTCGTCTCGGCGCCGCTGCCGCCGATGATCGAGGCGCCGCGCAAGGACGGCGGCTTCGCGGAACCCGTCCCGGAAGATGTCGCGTCCGACCGGGTGACGGGCGCACGAAGTGAACCACGCGACCGTCAGTGATCGTTCCAGGCCACCGGGTGCGCGGACACGGCGCGTTCGGGCGAGGGTCAGCTCTTCGCCAAGCTCAGGAAAACCTCAGATCAATCATGTTGTTCCGGTCCCGGCCGGTGGGCCTCCCGTGACATACTTCGTACGCGCTCCGCATCCCCCGTCGGAGCGACGGACCGACGCCGGGCAGCTCCCCCCGTGGCTGCTCGGCGTCGCCTTTTCCCGCGTCGGCCGCCGAGCCGTTCTCCGCGCCGCGAGCCGCGAGCCGAACCTGTGAGTGACGAGACCGACCTGTGAGTGACGAGACGACCCCGATCTGCTCCGCCAAGGGCTGCAGGGCCACCGCCGTGTGGGTGCTGGTGTGGAACAACCCGAAGGTGCACACCCCGGAGCGGCGCAAGACGTGGATCGCGTGCGAGGAGCACCGGGAGCATCTCTCCCAGTTCCTCGGCGTGCGGAGCTTCCTGAAGGACGTCGTACCGCTCCAGGAGTGGGCGGAGCGGGAGCGGCAGGGGGACGGGCAGCAGGGGCAGGAGCAGCAGGGCTGAGGGGCGACGGCCCCGGGGCCGGGGCCGGGGCCGGGGCGGGCTAGCCGCCGATCGCCGACATGGGACGGTCCGGCTGGACGAAGGTGGGATCGTCGAGGCCGGCGCCGGCCTTCTTGCCCCACATGGCCAGCTTCCAGACGCGGGCGATCTCCTCGTCGGGCGCGCCGGAGCGCAGGGCGGCGCGCAGGTCGGTCTCCTCGCGGGCGAAGAGACAGGTGCGGACCTGGCCGTCGGCGGTCAGCCGGGTGCGGTCGCAGGCGGCGCAGAACGGGCGGGTGACCGAGGCGATGACGCCGACCCGGTGCGGCCCGCCGTCGACCAGCCAGCGCTCCGCCGGGGCCGAGCCGCGCTCGTCGGCGCCCTCCTCGGTCAGCTCGAAGCGGGTGCGCAGCGAGGCCAGGATGTCGCCCGCGGTGACCATGCCCTCGCGCTGCCAGCCGTGCTGGGCGTCCAGCGGCATCTGCTCGATGAAGCGCAGCTCGTAGTCGTGCGCGACGGCCCAGGCGAGCAGGTCGGGGGCCTCGTCGTCGTTGAGCCCCGGCATCAGGACCGAGTTGACCTTGACGGGGGTCAGACCGGCCTCCCGGGCCGCGTGCAGACCCTCCAGGACGTCCTTGTGGCGGTCGCGGCGGGTGAGGGTCTTGAAGACGTCCGGGCGCAGGGTGTCCAGCGAGACGTTGACCCGGTCCAGGCCCGCGGCCTTCAGGGCGGCGGCGGTGCGCTTCAGACCGATGCCGTTGGTGGTCAGGGAGGTCTGGGGGCGCGGGCCGAGGGCGGTGACGCGCTCGACGATGCCGGGCAGGCCGGGGCGGAGCAGCGGCTCGCCGCCGGTGAAGCGGACCTCGGTGACGCCCAGCGAGGTGACCGCGATGCCGACCAGCCGGACGATCTCGTCGTCGGTCAGCAGATCGGGTTTGGCCAGCCACTGCAGGCCCTCTTCGGGCATGCAGTAGGTACAGCGCAGGTTGCAGCGGTCGGTGAGCGAGACCCTCAGGTCGGTGGCCACTCGGCCGTAGGTGTCGATGAGCACGTGGGCCCCCTCCCTCGACGCGGATCGGCGGGAACTGCTGTCCCCCGACTCCTCCGAGCCTACGTGACCCCGCCGACATCGACAGCGGCCCGAAGCCACCAGGAACGCGCCGGCCCCGTCGTAGGGAGCTACGACGGGGCCGGCGCGCCGGGGGGATCAGGGTTCGCTCCGGTGGATTGCTCCGGTGGACTGCTCCGGTGGACTGCTCCGGTTGACTGCTCCGGTTGACTGCTCTAGTGGGCTCCGGTGCCGGTCAGGGACCGGACCTCCAGCTCCGCGTACTTGGCGGCGTTCGGCTCCTCCTTGGACAGGAGCGTGCCGAGCCAGCCCATCAGGAAGCCGAACGGGATGGAGATGATGCCCGGGTTCTTCAGGGGGAACCAGGCGAAGTCGACGCCCGGGAACATCGCCTTGGGGTCGCCGGAGACGACCGGGGAGAACAGCACCAGGCCGACGGCGACGACCAGTCCGCCGTAGATCGACCACAGGGCGCCCTGGGTGGTGAACCGCTTCCAGAACAGGCTGTAGAGGATGGTCGGCAGGTTGGCGCTGGCCGCGACCGCGAAGGCCAGGGCGACCAGGCCGGCCACGTTGAGGTCGCGGGCCAGGGCGCCGAGGCCGATGGAGACGATCCCGATGAAGAGGGTCGCCCAGCGGGCCGCCCGCATCTCCTCCTTCTCGGTGGCCCGGCCCCGGCGGATGACATTGGCGTAGATGTCGTGCGCGAAGGACGAGGACGAGGCGAGGGTGAGGCCCGCGACCACGGCGAGGATGGTGGCGAAGGCCACCGCCGAGATGGTGGCGAGCAGGATCGCGCCCCAGGCCGAGTCGACGCCGCCGACGTGCAGGGCGAGCAGCGGCGCCGCCGTGTTGCCGGACGGGTTGGACTCGATGATCTCCTTCTGCGAGATGAGCGCCGCGGCCCCGAAACCGAGGGCGATGGTCATCAGGTAGAAGGCGCCGATGATGCCGATGGCCCAGTTCACGGACTTACGGGCGGCCTTGGCGTTGGGGACCGTGTAGAAGCGGATCAGGATGTGCGGCAGGCCGGCCGTGCCGAGCACCAGGGCGATGCCGAGCGAGACGAAGTCGAGCTTGGAGGTGCCGGTGGCGCCGTACTGGAGGCCGGGCTCCAGGAAGGCGGCGCCCTTGCCGCTGTTCTCGGCGGCGGTGCCGAGCAGGTCGGAGATGTTGAAGTCGAACTTCAGCAGCACCAGGAAGGTGATGAGCAGGGTGCCGCTGATGAGCAGCACGGCCTTCACCATCTGGACCCAGGTGGTGCCCTTCATGCCGCCGATGGAGACGTAGACGATCATCAGGATGCCGACCAGGGCGACGATGAGGATCTTGCCGGCGTCGGAGGTGATGCCGAGCAGCAGGGAGACCAGGACGCCGGCGCCCGCCATCTGGGCCAGCAGGTAGAAGATGGAGACGACGATCGTGGAGGTGCCGGCGGCGGTGCGCACCGGGCGCTGGCGCATGCGGTAGGCGAGGACGTCGCCCATCGTGTAGCGGCCGGAGTTGCGCAGCGGCTCGGCGACCAGGAGCAGGGCGACCAGCCAGGCGACCAGGAAGCCGATGGAGTACAGGAAGCCGTCGTAGCCGAAGATGGCGATGGCGCCGGCGATGCCGAGGAAGGACGCGGCGGACATGTAGTCGCCGGAGACCGCGAGGCCGTTCTGGAAGGCGCTGAACTGGCGGCCGCCCGCGTAGAAGTCGGCGGCGTCCTTGGTCTGGCGGCCCGCCCAGACGGTGATCACCAAGGTGGCCACCACGAAGACCGCGAAGAGCGTGATGATCAGCGGCCGGTGCTCGCTGGCCTCGTTGGCGGCGAGGCCGGTGGCGAGATCGGTGGTGAGGCCGGTGGCGAGGTCGGTGGCGAGGAACGGGTGTGCTGCGGGGCTCATGCGCCGCCCTCCATCCGGGACTTGATGGCCGCCGCCTTGGGATCGAGCTTCGCGGCCGCGTACCGCGAGTACCACCAGGCGATGAGGAACGTGGTGAGGAACTGGGCGAGGCCGAAGACGAGGGCGACGTTGATGTTGCCGAACAGCTTGGTGCCCATGAAGCCGCCCGCGTAATTGGAGAGCAGCACGTAGAGCAGGTACCAGGCGACGAAACCGATCGTCAGCGGGAAGGCGAAGGAGCGGAAGGAACGGCGCAGTTCACCGAAGTCCGCGCTCTGCTGCACCTCGGCGAACTCCTCGGGAGAGGGAAGCCGGTGTTGCTCTTGCGAAGGGGGCGGTGCGTCGGCGGCCACGGAGTCTCCTCGTACGACGGACATGACGGCTGATACCTCGAAGTGATCTGGATCACACAATCCGAAGCCGCGATGGTAGGCGTTCCGGACGTGATCCGACAGGGGGCCGGACGGGTGTGCTGCCTGACCAACGACACGGCGCCCCCCGGGGCCCGGTTCACCCTCTCCCGGGACTTTCCGAAGTCACCCCCGGCCGGTCATTGCTGGCCAGCGACTTCGGGGGATAGCTTCAGCCTGCACCACCCGACATGTACCTGCCCGATCACCACCTGTGTCTCGGGCCGGTCTCGTTTCCGGATGATGTGGAGATCCCATGCCTCATTCCAGACGTCGGCTGGCCCTGGCCGTACCGGTCGTGCTGTCGCTGACCGCCTCGCTGGGCTTCCTGCCCGCCGCCGCGTCGGCGGCGCCGGCCGCGGCGCCCGTCGCGCGGGCCGCGGCCGCGGACGCGCCACGGCTCGCGTACGTCGTCAACACCCGGACCGACCACCGCACGATCGCCTCGGTGAAGCGGGCCGTCGTCGCGGCCGGCGGCAGCGTGGTCGCCGTCTACGACCGGATCGGTGTCCTCGTCGCGCACTCGGCCGACCCCGGCTTCGCGGCGCGGATGCGCGCGGTGCGCGGGGTGCGCTCGGCGGGCGCCACCCGCACCGCGCCGCTGACCGCCGCCGGCGCGACGGCCGAGGGCGCCGCCGAGATCCTGACCCGGGAGCAGGCCGCCGAGACCGCGCGGGCCTCCGCGGCGGCCGGGGCGAGCGAGCCCCTGGAGGCGGACCAGTGGGACCTGCGGGCGATCGGCGCCGACCGGGCCGCGGCCGTCGACCCGGGCAGCCGGAAGGTGACCGTCGCCGTCATCGACACCGGCGTGGACGACACCCACCCGGACCTCGCCCCGAACTTCTCCGCGTCCCAGTCCGCCAACTGCGTCGGCGGCCGCCCGGACACCAGCGAGGGCGCCTGGCGGCCCTACACCGCCGCCGACTACCACGGCACCCATGTGGCCGGTGAGATCGCCGCGGCCCGCAACGGCGTCGGCGTCGCGGGCGTCGCCCCGGGCGTGCGGGTGTCCAGCATCAAGGTGAGCGACCCGGACAACGGACTCTTCTACCCGGAGAGCGTGGTCTGCGCCTTCGTCTTCGCCGCCGACCACGGCGTGGAGATCACCAACAACAGCTACTACGTCGACCCGTGGCTCTACAACTGCCTGGACGACCCCGACCAGCGGGCCATCGTGGACGCGGTGAACCGGGCCCAGCTCTACGCCCAGCGCAAGGGCACCCTGCACCTGGCCTCGGCCGGCAACTCCAACCAGGACCTGGCCGCCGACGCCCTCGTGGACGAGTCCAGCCCCGACGACTCCACGCCGGTGCCGCGGACCGTCGACCCGCACGAGTGCCTGGACGTGCCCACCCAGCTCCCGGGCGTCGTCACGGTCAGCGCGACGGGCGTGAACGACGCCAAGTCGTACTACTCGACGTACGGCGCGGGCGTCATCGACGTCGCCGCGCCGGGCGGTGACCGGCTCTACCAGATCCCGGACACGCCCTCGAAGGACGGCCGCATCCTGTCCACGATGCCGAACAACCAGTACGCCTTCCTCCAGGGCACCTCGATGGCCTCCCCGCACGCCGCGGGCGTCGCCGCCCTGCTGAAGTCCACCCACCCCTCGGCCTCGCCGGCCCGTCTCCAGGCGCTGCTGAAGGCCCAGGCGACGGACCACGCCTGCCCGGCCTCCTACGACCCGGACGGCGACGGCACACCGAACGCGGTCTGCGAGGGCGGCGCGCGGGCCAACGGCTTCTACGGCTCCGGCATCGTCGACGCGCTGCGCGCGGTGAAGTGACCTTCCCGCCCACCGGACCCGGCACCCGCGACCCGGCACCACAGGCAGTACGCGCACCACTGGCAGCACACGCACACGTGCGCCACGGAAGAAACCGGAGAGTTCATCCATGACTGCGTTCCTCCCGCGCCACCGCCGCGCGCTCGCGATACCGGCCGGCCTGGCCGTGGCGGCGGCCCTCGCCCTCCTGCCCGACGTCCCGGCCGCCGCGGTGGCCGAGGCACCCGCGGCGGCCTCGGCGGCCGACGGGACCCCGCTGAGCTACGTCGTCAACGTCGCCTCCGGCAAGCCCTCGGCCAAGGTGAAGCGCGCGATAGCCGAGGCGGGCGGCACGATCGTCACGTCGTACGACCGTATCGGCGTGATCGTCGTCCACTCGTCGAACCCGGCCTTCGCCGCGTCCGTCCGCACGGTGCGCGGCGTGGACTCGGCCGGTGCCACCCGCACCGCGCCGCTGCCGTCGGCGGCGACGACCGACGAGGGCACCCCGAGGGTGCTCGGCAAGAAGGAACTGGCCGCCGCCGAGGCCGCCGCGGGCCAGGACCCGCTGGAGGGCCTCCAGTGGGACCTGCCCGCCATCAAGGCGGACAAGGCGCACGAGAAGTCGCTGGGCTCCAGCAAGGTGACCGTCGCCGTCATCGACACCGGGGTGGACGACACCCACCCGGACATCGCGCCCAACTTCGACCGCGCCGCGTCCGTCAACTGCGTGACGGGCAAACCGGACACCACCGACGGCGCCTGGCGGCCGGGCGCGGCGGAGAGCCCGCACGGCACCCACGTCGCCGGTGAGATAGCCGCCGCGAAGAACGGCATCGGTATGACGGGCGTGGCGCCCGGCGTGAAGGTCTCCGGCATCAAGGTCTCCAACCCGGACGGCTTCTTCTACACCGAGGCCGTGGTCTGCGGCTTCGTCTGGGCGGCCGAGCACGGCGTCGACGTGACCAACAACAGCTATTACACCGACCCGTGGTACTTCAACTGCAAGAACGACCCCGACCAGAAGGCGCTCGTCGACGCGGTCACCCGGGCGTCGCGGTACGCGGAGAAGAAGGGCGCGGTCAACGTCGCCGCGGCCGGCAACGAGAACTACGACCTCGCCGCCGACGAGATCACCGACCCGGTCTCCCCCAACGACTCCACGCCCTCGGACCGGGTGATCGACCCGTCCGAGTGCTACGACATCCCGACCCAGCTCCCGGGTGTCGTCACGGTCGCCGCCACCGGCGCCAAGGGCATCAAGTCGTCCTTCTCCAACCACGGCCTCGGCGTCATCGACATCGCCGCGCCCGGCGGCGACTCGACCGCCTACCAGACCCCCGCCCCGCCCGCCACCAGCGGCCTGATCCTGGGCACCCTGCCCGGCGGGAACTGGGGCTACATGGCGGGTACGTCGATGGCGTCGCCGCACGTCGCGGGGGTCGCCGCCCTCATCAAGTCGACACACCCCTACGCGCCTCCGGCCCTGGTCAAGGCCCTGCTGTACGCCGAGGCCGACGCCACCGCCTGCACCGAGCCGTACGACATCGACGGCGACGGCGAGGTGGACGCGGTCTGCGAGGGCTCCAAGAACCGCAACGGGTTCTACGGCTGGGGCACGGCGGACGCCCTGGACGCGGTGACCAAGTGACGGTCGCCAAGTGACGGCGGCCGGGTAGCGGTGGCCGGGTAGCGGCGACCGCGTGACGGCGGCCGGGTGGCCGCCCCGCCCTGTCCGCCCGCGTCACCGCGGTGGCGCGGGCGGACGTGCGGGAACCGCCGTCCCCGAACCCGCGCCGCCGCGCCCGGAGCTGACGGAGTGACCGGTTCCGGTGAGCGGCGCGGGTGCCCTGCGGGGCGGGGCTGTCAGTGCTGGGCCGTATCCTCAGTGACCATGCTCGAAGACCACACGACGACCGAGGCGTCCTCCTCCACAGCGTGGCCGGCCGCGTATCCGCAGGGATACGCGGTCGTTGACGTAGAGACCACCGGCCTGGCCCGCGACGACCGCATCATCTCCGCGGCCGTCTACCGGCTGGACGCGCGCGGCGAGGTCGAGGACCACTGGTACACCCTGGTCAATCCGGAGCGGGACCCGGGGCCGGTGTGGATACACGGCCTGACGAGCGACGTGCTGGCGGGGGCGCCCCTCTTCCGGGACGTGGCGGAGGAGTTCGCGGCCCGGCTCGACGGCCGGGTGCTGGTCGCGCACAACGCCGTCTTCGACTGGCAGATGATCGCCCGCGAGTACGCGCGGGCCGAACGTGAGGCCCCGGTCCGCCAGCGTCTGTGCACCATCGCGCTCGCCAAGGAACTGGCCCTGCCACTGCCCAACCACAAGCTGGAGTCGCTCGCCGCGCACTTCGGCGTGGTGCAGCAGCGGGCGCACCACGCGCTGGACGACGCGCGGGTGCTCGCCGAGGCGTTCCGGCCGAGCCTGCTCGCCGCGGCGGCCGGGAGGCTGCGGCTGCCGCTGCTCGAATGCCTGCCGCTGACCGAGTGGACGGACCGGCCGACCGCCAGGATCGGCCGTCAGGCGGGCTCCGGCGGCTATCGCGGCGGTGGTTGGCGCCCGTCCCGCAAAAGGCCCGCATGCCCCCATCCCAACCCAGGTCGGTACGTAGACGGCAAACCGCTCAAGCAGGGCATGCGGATCGCCTTTTCGGGTGACACGTCGACCGAGCGGGAACTGCTGGAGGACCGGGCCACCGAGGCCGGTCTGCACGTGGCCACCAGCCTCTCCCGGCTGACCAGCCTGCTGGTCACCAACGACCCGGACTCGGGCACGTCGAAGGTGGTCAAGGCGAGGCAGTACGGGACGCCGGTGGTGGACGAGGCGGGGTTCGGGCAGTTGCTGCGGGACGTCGAACCGGCCACGCCGGCCGACGGCTGATCCGGGCCCGCCCGTTCGTCACACTTGTCCGGGCGTCGGACGGGTGAATGCCGGACGACTCGCCCGGCACCCGCTCGCCCGCACCCCGGCGACGGCCCACCCTGTGGCCCATGGCGACCTGTGAAGTCTGCGGCAACAACTACGGCATGAGCTTCGAGGTGCACGCGCAGGGCGCGGTGCACGTCTTCGACTGCTTCTCCTGCGCCATCCACCGGATGGCCCCGATCTGCGAGCACTGCCGGGTGCAGATCATCGGGCAGGGCGTCGAGGTCGACGGCCACTGGTACTGCGGCGCCCACTGCGCCCGCTCGGAGGGGAGGACGGGCGTCATCGACAAGGTGTGACCCGGGCGACAGGCCGGTGACCGGCCCGCACCCGCCGGAGAGCGCCCCGCGACCGAGTTGTACGGTCGTGGGGTGTACCGCTTCCTGTTGTCCCGGCAGTGGGTGATCCTCACGCTGATCGCCCTCCTCCTGATCCCCACGATGATCAGGCTGGGCTTCTGGCAGATGCATCGCTACGAGGAGCGCACCGCCCGCAACGACCTGGTCGCCGAGGCGCTCGGCGCCGACCCGGTGCCGGTGGAGCGGCTGACCTCGCCCGGCGCGAGCATCACCACCACCGAGCGGTACCGCAACGTCACCGCGAAGGGGCACTTCGACGCGGCCGGCGAGGTCGTCGTCCGGCGCCGCACCAACGCCGACGACGCGGTCGGCTACCACGTACTGACCCCGTTCGTCCTGGACGACGGCAAGGTGCTGCTGGTCAACCGGGGCTGGATCGCCGCGGACGCCCCGAGCCAGACCTCGTTCCCGAAGGTCCCCGCGCCGCCCGCCGGTGAGCTCACCGTCACCGGGCGGATGATGCCCGACGAGACGACCGAGGCGAGCGGCATCAAGAACCTCAAGGGCCTGCCCGAGCGCCAGGTCATGCTCATCAACAGCGCGCAGGAGGCCGACCGGCTGGGCGCCGAGGTGCTCGGCGGCTACGTCGTGCTCACCGCGCCCGAGCCGAGGGACGGCACCCCCCAGCTCATCGGCCGGCCCGGCGACGAGGACGCGGCGCTGAACTTCGCGTACGCCGTCCAGTGGTGGCTGTTCTCCGCGGCCGTCCCGGTCGGCTGGTGGTTCCTGGTCCGCCGCGAGGTCCGCGACCGGGCGCAGGGCGAGGGCGAGGGCGACGGCGGAGGTGGCGGCGGGGGTGGCGGCGGGAAAGGCGCCGCGGCGGCGTCCGCGACCGCGGTCTAGCCGCAGGACCGGTACCGCCCCCGGCCGTTCCCGCGCGCCTTGATTGCCCCCGGCTCCGGCAGGGCAGACGGACAACCGTGCACCCCCGTATCGAGGACTACGCGCTCATCGGTGACGAGCAGACCGCCGCCCTGGTCGGCACGGACGGCTCCGTGGACTGGCTCTGCCTGCCCCGCTTCGACTCCGCCGCCTGCTTCGCCCGGCTGCTCGGCGACGACGACAACGGCCACTGGCGGCTCGCGCCGAAGGGCGCCGACCGCTGCACCCGCCGCGCCTACCGGCCCGACACCCTCGTCCTGGACACCGAGTGGGAGACGGCCGAGGGCGCGGTGCGCGTCACCGACCTGATGCCCCAGCGCGACCGGTCCCCGGACCTGGTCCGGGTCGTGGAGGGGCTGCGCGGCGAGGTGACCATGCACAGCGCGCTGCGGCTGCGCTTCGACTACGGCTCGGTCGTGCCCTGGGTGCGCAGGACCGACGGGCACCGGGTGGCCGTGGCCGGGCCGGACTCGGCGTGGCTGCGCAGCGAGCCCGAGGTGCACAGTTGGGGCGAAAACTTCGGGACGCACGCGGAGTTCACCGTGGCCGCCGGCCAGAAGGTGGCCTTCGTCCTCACCTGGCACCCCTCGCACGAGCCCCGGCCGGCGCTGGTCGACCCGTACGAGGCGCTGGAGCACAGCGTGGCCGACTGGCGGGCCTGGGCCGCCCGGTGCCGCTACGACGGCCCGTACCGGGACGCCGTGGTCCGCTCGCTGATCACCCTGAAGGCGCTGACGTACAAGCCCACCGGCGGCATCGTGGCCGCCGCGACCACCTCGCTGCCCGAGGAGCCGGGCGGCGTGCGCAACTGGGACTACCGCTACTGCTGGCTGCGCGACTCCACCCTCACCCTGGCCGCCCTGCTCGCGGCCGGCTACGTCGACGAGGCGGAGGCGTGGCGCGACTGGCTGCTGCGCGCGGTCGCCGGAAACCCGGCCGACCTCCAGATCATGTACGGCCTGGCCGGTGAGCGCCGGCTGCCGGAGTACGAACTGCCGTGGCTGGCCGGCTTCGACGGGTCCCGGCCGGTGCGGATCGGGAACGACGCCGTCAACCAGCTCCAGCTCGACGTGTACGGGGAGGTCATGGACACCCTGTCGCTGGCCCGCGAGGCCGGGATGTCCGCCGTGCCGCAGGTGTGGGAGCTGCAGCGGGCGCTGCTGGACTTCCTGCGCGACGCGTGGCGGCAGCCGGACGAGGGGCTGTGGGAGGTGCGCGGCAGGCGCCGGCAGTTCGTGCACTCCAAGGTGATGGTGTGGGTGGCCGCGGACCGGGCGGTGCGCACCATGGAGGACCATCCGGAGCTGGAAGGGGACCTGGACGGCTGGCGCGCGCTGCGCGACGAGATCCACCGCGAGGTCTGCGAGCAGGGCTACGACCCGGAGCGGAACACCTTCACCCAGTACTACGGCTCACGGGAGCTGGACGCGGCGCTGCTGTTCATCCCCCGGGTCGGTTTCCTGCCGCCCGACGACCCCCGGGTGGTCGGCACGATCGACGCGGTCGCCCGGGAGCTGACCCGGGACGGCCTGGTGCAGCGCTACAGCACGGCGGACGACGACGAGGCCGAGGACGCGGTGGACGGGCTGCCGGGCGCCGAGGGCACCTTCCTGGTGTGCTCCTTCTGGCTCGCGGACGCCCTGCACATGTCCGGCCGGACCAAGGAGGCCCGCGAGCTGTTCGAACGGCTGGTGGGGCTCGCCAACGACGTGGGCCTGCTCTCCGAGGAGTACGACCCGGTGGCCGGCCGGCAGCTCGGCAACTTCCCGCAGGCGTTCAGCCACATCGGCCTGGTGCACACCGCCCTGGCGCTCTCCGGGGACGGGGACGCGGACAACGGCCCGGACGCGGACAACGGCGACGAGGCAGGATAGGGACCATGGATCTTGGACTGAAGGACCGGGTGTACGTCGTCACCGGAGCCACCCGGGGGCTGGGCAACGCCGCCGCGCGTGAACTGGTCGCCGACGGCGCGAAGGTGATCGTCACCGGACGGGACGAGGAGCGGGTCGCCGAGGCGGCCCGGGAACTGGGACCGAACGCGCTGGGGGTGGCCGCCGACAACGCCGACCCGCAGGCGGCCGAGCGGATCGTCGCCACCGCGCGTGAGCACTTCCACCGCGTGGACGGCATCCTCATCAGCGTCGGCGGCCCGCCGCCCGGCTTCCTCGCCGACAACACCGACGAGCAGTGGCAGGCGGCGTTCGAGTCCGTCTTCCTCGGCGCGGTGCGGCTGGCCCGCACGGCGGCGGCGCAGTTGTCGGAAGGCGGGGTCATCGGCTTCGTGCTCTCCGGCTCGGTGTACGAGCCGCTGCCCGGCCTGACCATCTCCAACGGCCTGCGGCCGGGGCTCGCCGGGTTCGCGAAGTCCCTCGCGGACGAGCTGGGCCCGCGCGGCATCCGTGTCGTCGGGGTGCTGCCGGGCCGGATCGACACCGACCGGGTCCGCGAGCTGGACGGCCTGTCCGCCGACCCGGTGGCCACCCGTACGGCGGCCGAGTCCCGCATCCCGCTGCGCCGCTACGGCGCCGCGGCCGAGTTCGGCCGCGCGGCGGCGTTCCTGCTGTCGCCGGCGGCGTCGTACGTGACCGGCGTGATGCTGCCGGTGGACGGCGGGGTACGGCACGGCTTCTGAGCCCCGCCTCCCCCGGCCACCACCGGCCCTAGTTCACCCGTTCCGCCTCGTGCTTGGCCTCCGTGAGGCGGACCTCGGTCGGCAGCTCCGTGAGACCGGCCGAGCCGCGGGCGTGGGCCAGCGCGCCGTCGGTGAGATGTTCCAGCGCGGTCCCGGGGTCCACGTGCGGTTCGAGCAGCAGCCGTACCCGGGCCCCGGGGGCGGTGCGGCGGCCGGTGAGCCGGACCCGGGCGCGCCGCACGCCGTCGATGTGCTCCGCCTCCTGGGCGAAGGCGTCCTCCACGGCCCGTCCGCGCACCACGGCGCCCTCGCCGTCACCGGTGTCGACCAGTACCTCGGCGAGCCGGCGGCGGCGCAGGACCGCGACCAGCCGCCACAGGGCGAGCAGCAGCAGGACCGCGAGGACGGCGATGACCACCGGCCACCACCAGCCCTCCGCCCGCCACCGGGTCCGCTCGGCCTCGCTGAGCAGTACGTCGTGCCTGCTGTCGTGGATCCACCAGGAGGGCGCCGGGGCGCCGAGGCCCACGGCGAGCACGGAGCCGCCCAGGGCCAGCAGGACCAGGCTCACGACGGTGAGCAGTACGCGGTTGAGGGTTCGCATCGCCGTCCTCATCCCTTCCGTCCGGGCCGCCGCACCCGTACCGACAGCTTGGGCGGCCGGGCGAGCCCCAGCCTCCCGGCCGTGTCGGAGAGCACGGCGTGCAGGTCGCCTCGTACGTCGTCCAGGTCGCGGAAGTGCGCCACCGCGCGGACGCGCGCCTTCGACCTGCCGGCGCGCACCCGCGCCGACTGCACCCCGGCGACCTCCATGGCCCGGTCGCGCAGCACCGTGGCGGCCGCGTCCCGGTGCAGTCCGGCCCGTACGTCGGGATGGGTGCGGCGCATCGGCAGGACCCGCCGCCGCCCGGGGGTGAGGGCGAGCAGGAGCAGCCAGAGGCCGAGGGCCGCGGCGAGGCCGGCGCCGACCAGCACCCAGGTGTCGTCCAGGGGCCGCTGGGCGAGCTGGCGGGCGAGTTCGCGGCGCGGGGCGAGGGCCTCGCGGCCGGCCCGGACGGAGACGACGTCGTAGAGGAAGACACCGGCGAGGGCCAGGAGCAGCAGGGCGACGATGCCCGCGGGAACGCGGCGCGCCGACCAGAAACGGCCGGCCCGTCCCTTCCTGCCCGCCGGGCCGGGCGGCGGCTTCTGCCGCGCGCCGGTCTCCGGGCCGGACTCCACGCCGGACGCCGGGTCGGATGCCGGGTCGGAGTCCTTGCCGGAGTGCGAGCCGGTGTCCTGGTCGAGCAGCGGCAGCCGGGCGGTGGCGCCCTCGGGCTCTTCGGGTTCGCTCATCGCGTCCTTCCCTGGGGCGCGCCGTACTCCGGTGCCGGGTGCAGCCGTTCCACCTGGACGGCGACCTCCGGCACCGACATGCCCACCAGGGCGCGGACCCGCTCGGCGACCCGGCGGCGCACCCGGGCGCAGCGGGCGCCGACGTCGCAGGGGTAGTCGAGTTCGAGGTGGACGCGGACGCGTGCGGCCCCGTGGTGCACGGCCACGCTCGCGTGGGGGCGGGTGGCGCCCGCCGGGAGCGAGCCCACCGCCTCGCGCGCCGCCTGTGCGGCCACCTTGGCCACGACCCGGTCGGCGATCCGGGTGGCGCCGCGGTCGCCGGGCGGGACGGCGGGCGGGGAGCCGGACGGCTCAGCGGGCGCGGTGGCCGTACTGCTCACCGCGGTCACCGCCGGCGGTCGTCGCGGCTGCGGAAGAAGTCGCCCGGTTCGAGGTCGCCCTCGACGAACCGGCCGACGACGAAACCGACGGCCCCCAGGGCCGCCACCAGCAAGAAGGCACCGAACCCGCCGAAGTAACCGGCGAAGCCCAGCGCCATGCCGGCGATCATGCCGACCACGGCCATGTTCATGGTGCGCTCTCCTCGGTCGGAGCAGTCAGAGCAGTCGGAGTAGTCGGAGGAGTCGGAGTAGGCGGAGGAGTCGGAGGAGTCGGAGCAGGCAGGGGGTGTCGGGGACGCGTCACTTGATCCGCGGCTCCGGCTCCTCCTCGTCCTCCTCGTCCGGCAGGTGCACGTCGCTCACCGCGATGTTGACCTCGACCACTTCGAGTCCGGTCATCCGCTCCACCGCCGCGACCACGTTCTCCCGCACGTCGCGGGCGACATCGGTGATCGACACGCCGTACTCGACGACGATCTCCAGATCGAGTGCGGTCTGCGTCTCGCCCACCTCGGACTTGACGCCGCGCGTGACCGACTTGGTGCCGCCGGGCACCCGGTCGCGCATGGCCCCGAAGGTGCGTGCCGCGCCGCTGCCCATGGCGTGCACGCCCGCCACGTCGCGGGCGGCCATTCCGGTGATCTTCTCCACGACGCCGTCGGCGATGGTGGTCCGTCCCCGGGAACCCGGGTCCCCGCCACCGCGCCTGCCCGACTGTCCCTTGCCCAGGCCGCCTTCCGTTCCGATGTCCTGTCCGGGGCGGTTGCGTTCGGTTGTCTCACTCATCGCCGTACGTCCCTTTCGGTCGTCGTCCTCCCCCCACCGTAAGTGCGGCTGCGCGATCCCGCGCCAGGGATACGGCAGGCTGGAGGAATGACGACGGCTGACCGGTGGACACGGACGGTGCGGGAGCAACTGGCACTCGGCAGATTCCTGCCGCTCGGCGGGGAGCGGGACGGTGCGTGGATCGCCGAGCGGGCGGCGCGCGAGGTGCTGCTGGAGGCGGCGCGCGCCCTGCCCGGCGTGCGTCTGGACGGGTTGCGGCTCGCGCTCGCCGATCCGGCGGCGGCCTGCGAGCCGGCCGTGCCGGCCCCGCCGAGCGCCCTGCCGCCGGGCCCGCTGCGGCTGACGGCCGATCTCGCGGCGACGGCGTCGGAGCCGCTTCCGGCGGCGGCCTCGCGGGTACGGGTCACCCTCGCCGAGGCCGCGGCGCTCCGGCTCGGGCTGACCGTGACCGACGTGGATCTGCGGGTGACCGCGCTGCTGGAGTCGGCCCCCGAGCCGACGCCCGAGCCGCAGCCGCGGGCGGTACGGGCGGCCGGAGCCGGCGACGGCGACGAGGGCCGGGTGGCGCGGGCCGCGCTGGAGGTCGAGGGCGTGACCCGGCTGACGGACACGCTGGGCCGCCCGGTCGACCTCTCGGCACCCGGACGCGAGGGAGCGGCGCTGCCCCGCCGGCACGTCCGCCTGGAGTGCGCGGTGGACGCGGAGCGCCGGACCGTGGAGGTGGCCCGGCGCCTGCGCACGGCCGTCTCCCAGGCCCTGCCGGACCACCCGTCGGTGGCGGTACTGGTGACCGCCGTCGACCGGGCGGGCGGGGCAGGCCGTACGGGCTGAGGTGGTGACCGAAGTGGCTGCTGCGGTGGCTGCTGGGGCGCTTACTCGCCGAGGCCGGCCAGGTCGCGCAGGCGGCGGGCCTGGGCGGCGCGCTCCGCGGCGCGCTGGGCGTGGAGGTCCCGGTCCGAGGCGCCCTGGAGCAGCGCCTTGGTCTCGACGACCGCGTCGCGCGGCGCCGCCAGGATCGCCGAGGCCAGGTCCCGTACCGCGCCGTCGAGCTGGTCCCCGGGCACGGCGAGGTTGGCGAGGCCGCTGCTCACGGCCTCCTCGGCCAGGACGTACCGGCCGGTCAGGCAGATCTCCAGCGCACGGGCGTATCCGACCAGGCCGACCAGCGGGTGGGTGCCCGTCAGGTCGGGGACGAGGCCGAGGCTGGTCTCGCGCATGGCGAACTGCACGTCGTCGGCGACGACCCGCAGGTCACAGGCGAGGGCGAGCTGGAAACCCGCGCCGATGGCGTGTCCCTGCACGGCGGCGATGGAGACCAGGTCGCTCCGCCGCCACCAGGTGAACCCCTCCTGGTATCCGGCGATGGCCGCGTCCAGCTCCGCGTCACCGCCGCGCGCGAGATCGAGGAACGACGGCTCGCCGTCGAAGCCCTCGGGGGTGAACGCCTGCCGGTCGAGCCCGGCCGAGAAGGACTTGCCCTCGGCGCGCAGCACGACGACCCGGACGGAGCCCGGCAGCAGTCGCCCGGCCTCGGTGAGCGCCCGCCACAGAGCGGGGCTCTGCGCGTTGCGCTTGTCCGGGTTGGTGAGGGTCACCGTGGCGAACGCGTCGTCGACGGTGAGCCGTACACCGTCCCGGTCGAGAGCGGGAGCGGGACCTGCCGTGCCGTGGTCCTGGGCGGGCGAAGCCATGGGGCGCCTCCGATGGGTGCAATCGTCCTCTGCGTGCCGCACGGGACGTCGACATCCCGTACGCCACCCCTAAGTGACTGCACAGTAACCACCCGGTCGGTCACACGTCCGACCGGGTGGCCACCATCGGAGCCTCGGAGCCGAGGGGCCACCCGGGACAGTCAGGCCGACGTGGCCTTCTTGCCCCGGGTCGCCCCGCCACGCCCTCGCAGCGTGACACCCGACTCACTGAGCATGCGGTGCACAAAGCCATACGAGCGGCCGGTCTCCTCGGCCAACGCCCGGATGCTCGCACCGGAGTCGTACTTCTTCTTCAGGTCTGCCGCGAGCTTGTCGCGCGCGGCGCCGGTAACCCGGCTGCCCTTCTTCAGAGTCTCGGCCACCCGTGCCTCCTCGTGGGAAGTGCGCTCTGGTTCTCCTCATGATCACCCCTCCGGGCCGACATGGCCACCCATTCGGCAAGGTCGGTGAGACGACGTGGTGACGACAGGAGTCCGTCCGCACAAGCGGAACCCCGCATTCCAGCGCGTCGCGTCCGTACACCCGAACGGGTTCTTTCACGAAGTACCTGGTCAGGACGGCGAAACGGTCGGGCCCCCGAGGAACGGGGGCCCGGCCGCGAAATCGATGTAGGACACACCTCGGTACGAGGAGATCTCACACAGATGGTGGATCACGGATCGGCCGAATGATCCATACGCCGTGGATCATCCATTCGATCAAGCGAGGTGGACGGTGAGGCGAGGTGGACGGTCAGGCGAGGGCGACGAGATCCGCGTAGTCGGAGCCCCAGAGGTCCTCGACACCGTCCGGCAGCAGGATGATGCGCTCCGGCTGGAGCGCCTCGACGGCGCCCTCGTCGTGGGTGACGAGGACCACCGCGCCCTTGTAGGTGCGCAGCGCGCCGAGGATCTCCTCGCGGCTGGCGGGGTCGAGGTTGTTGGTGGGCTCGTCGAGGAGGAGCACGTTGGCCGAGGACACCACGAGGGTGGCCAGCGCCAGCCGGGTCTTTTCGCCGCCGGAGAGGACCCCGGCCGGCTTGTCGACGTCGTCACCGGAGAAGAGGAACGAGCCGAGCGTCTTGCGGACCTCGACCAGGTCCAGGTCGGGGGCGGCCGAACGCATGTTCTCCAGGACCGTGCGCTCCGGGTCGAGGGTCTCGTGCTCCTGCGCGTAGTAGCCGAGCTTGAGGCCGTGGCCCTCTATGACCCGGCCGGTGTCGGGCTTCTCCGCGCCGCCGAGCAGGCGGAGCAGAGTCGTCTTGCCCGCGCCGTTGAGGCCGAGGATGACGACCCGCGAGCCCTTGTCGATGGCCAGGTCGACGTCGGTGAAGATCTCCAGTGAGCCGTACGACTTGGACAGGCCCTCGGCCATGAGGGGGGTCTTGCCGCACGGGGACGGCTCGGGGAAGCGCAGCTTGGCGACCTTGTCGGACTTGCGCTCGGCCTCCAGGCCGGCCAGCAGCTTGTCCGCGCGGCGGGCCATGTTCTGCGCGGCGACGGTCTTGGTCGCCTTGGCCCGCATCTTGTCGGCCTGCGAGTGCAGCGCGGACGCCTTCTTCTCGGCGTTCTGCCGCTCGCGCTTGCGGCGCTTCTCGTCGGCCTCGCGCTGCTGCTGGTAGAGCCGCCAGCCCATGTTGTAGACGTCGATCTGGGAGCGGTTGGCGTCCAGGTAGAACACCTTGTTGACGACCGTCTCGACCAGGTCGACGTCGTGGGAGATCACGATGAAGCCGCCGCGGTAGGTCTTGAGGTAGTCGCGCAGCCAGATGATCGAGTCGGCGTCGAGGTGGTTGGTGGGCTCGTCGAGCAGCAGGGTGTCGGCGTCCGAGAAGAGGATGCGGGCCAGCTCGATCCGGCGGCGCTGACCGCCGGAGAGCGTGTGCAGGGGCTGCCCGAGCACCCGGTCGGGCAGGTTGAGCGCGGCGGCGATGGTGGCGGCCTCGGCCTCGGCGGAGTACCCGCCCTTGGTGAGGAACTCCGTCTCCTGGCGCTCGTACTGCCGCATGGCCTTGTCGCGGGTGCCGCCCTGGCCGTTGGCGATGCGCTGCTCGTTCTCGCGCATCTTGCGGATCAGGGTGTCCAGGCCGCGGGCGGAGAGGATGCGGTCGCGGGCGAGGACGTCGAGGTCGCCGGTGCGGGGGTCCTGCGGGAGGTAGCCGACCTCGCCGGAGCGGGTGATGGTGCCCCCGGCGGGTACGCCCTCGCCGGCGAGGCACTTGGTGAGGGTGGTCTTGCCGGCGCCGTTGCGGCCGACCAGGCCGATGCGGTCGCCCTTGGCGACGCGGAAGGTGGCGTTCTCGATGAGGACGCGGGCACCGGCGCGCAGCTCGATGCCGGAGGCGGAGATCACGGACAGACTCCAGGGCAGGTGGGTGGCGGGATGGACGGCTGAGGGCGTTCCCGCCGTCTAATGCGCGAGGAGAATGGCCATGGGGCCAGTCTAACGGGGGCATGCAAGCACTTTTCCCGCCTCCGCTCCGCGCCCCTCCCCCGAGCCGGCCGCCGGTTCAGCCGCGTCCGGTGTGCACCTGGAACGCCGCCCGGCGCACGGCCTTGGCGAGGGCCGGGTCGGGGTGCGCGGCGGCCAGCGCCACCAGGACCTGCACGGTGCGCGGATGCCCGACCGCCCGCACCTCGTCCAGGAGGGCGGGGACCGTCGCCTGCACCGCGGACTCCAGGTGCCGCACGAGCAGCGGGGCCTCGCCGTGGTCGGCGACCGCGGCGGCGGTGTCCACCCACAGCCAGGTGGCCTCCTGCCGGGTGAGCACCTCGTGCGCGTCCTCGGGGTCGGCACCGTCGTGCTCGGCCAGCCACAGCAGGGCGTACGGCCGCAGCGTGGACTCCTCGGCGACGGCCCGTACGTCGGGCTCGGCGGGGGCGCCGACCACCCGCAGCGCCTCGAAGGCGAGACCGCGCAGCAGGGCGTCCTCGCCGCGGGCGGCGGCGAGGAGTTCGGTGACGGCGCTGCCGACGGGGCGGGCGGCGAGCCAGGCGCGGTACTCGGCGCGGGCCGCGTTGGGGCGGAGCTGGGCGCAGCCGCGGAGCATGTCCTCGGCCGCCTGCTCGATGTTGCCGGCCGGGCTCTGGGCGGCGACGCAGATCTGCTCCAGCTTGACCCAGACCGCCCAGCTCCCCAGCGGGGTGAGCGTGGCCTGGCCGTCGCCGCAGGTGAGCGCTCCCACGGAGGCGAGGGCTTCGAGGGCCCACTCCAGCAGCGGGCCGAGCGGGGTGTCGTCGGTCACCGGGCGCGGGAGGGGCTCGGGCCGGGGGCCGAGCGGGACCTCGCAGCGCTCGGTGCGCAGTTCGGTGACCCGCTGCTGGAGGAGGTCGAGGAGCTGGGCGACCGGGACCGGCCCGGCGGAGAGCTGGAGGAAGGAGAGCACCTGGGGCATGGCCGAGACGACCTCGGCGACGCCGGCCGCCTCGTGGCCCTCGGGCTCGGGGTGGGCGAGCGACCAGGCGTCGAAGAGGGCGACCCAGCCGCGCAGGACGGCGCTGTCGTCGCGGTTCCAGGCGCGCAGCCGCCAGCCGGGGCGGGCGCTGTCGCCGTGCACCTCGACCAGTCCGGCGAGGCGGGCGGTGTCCCAGTCGGCGCGGATCTGAGCCGTGGTCAGGCCCAGTTCGCGGCCCGCGCGTTCGGCGGTCGCGTCGGAGAGGGTGGCGGTGCCGTCGGTGGTGCCGCTCTCCCGGCCGGGGCCGAGTTCGGTGTCGGCCCAGCGGGCGACACGGGCCGCGCCGGCCAGGCCGGAGCGGGCCATTCGGGCCAGCTCCGAGCGGACCGGTGTGCCCTCCGGGGGGCGCGGGGCGGCGCGGCGCGGGCGCTGGGTGTTCATCGCTCTGGGGGCGGCGGCCAGGGGTCGCGGGCGGACGAGTCGAAGCCTGGAGTCGCGCGGGATACGGGACGTCACGGGTGCAGTCTTCCGGTTGACCGTCCGAAAACCCAAACGGAATGGCACAGCGGGCCGGTGGCGGCCTCCGGCGGGCCGGCCGGGGTGCCGCGGCGGCGGGGGCGCGGCGGACCGGAGGACCGCCGGGGAGCACCGTGGCCGGCCGTCACATCAGCGGGGTCAGGAAGCGTTGCAGGGTCTGCTCGTACTTGGCGGGATCGGCGTTCCACATGGCGCCGTGCGGCGCGTGCTCGACGGTGTGGAAGGCGACCAGGCGGGGGTGGGCGGCGGCGAACCGGCGGGAGAGCCGCCAGTCGGCCACGGTGTCGGCCGGCCCGTGCAGGACGAGGGCGGGGACGTCGAGGCGGTCGTGGTCGACGGGCCGGGCGGCGTCGAGTCCGGTGCGGCCCTGGGCGGCGCGGACCGCGAGCGGCAGCAGCGCGCCCGGGGTGCGGCGGGCCGCGGCGAGGGCGCGCAGGCTCGCCTGCCAGTCGAGGACCGGGGAGTCCAGTACGAGGCCGGAGATGCGGTCGCGCAGCCGGGAGGAGGCGGCGGTGCGCAGCGCCATGGTGGCGCCGGTGGACCAGCCGAGCAGGACGACCTTGCGGGCGCCGTGGGCGACGGCGTGGTGGACGGCCGAGTCCAGGTCGTGCCACTCGCTCTCGCCGAAGTGGCGCAGGCCGTCCGGGGACCGGGGCGCGCCGAGGTCGCCGCGGTAGGCGAGGGCCAGGACCGGGAAGTCGAGGCCGTGCAGCAGGCCGGTGAGGTTCAGGGCGTGCTCCCGGGTGGTGCCCAGGCCGTGCACGGCGATGATCCAGGTGGCGCGGGCGCCCGGCAGGAACCAGGCGGGCAGCGGGCCGTGGTCGCCGGGGACCTCGACGTCGGTGTGGGCCAGGCCGAGGGCGGTGCCGGGGTCGCCGACGTGCACGTTGGCGGTCAGCCACGCCTTTTCGCCGGCCGCCAGGGTGCCGTGCGTGACGCCTTCGAGGCGGCGTACGACGGTGTCGGGCGGGTGCGGGGCGGCGGTCAGGACGGGGCCCACGACGGCGTGCGAGCCGTCGCCGGCCAGGCCGTACCGGCCGGGTCGCAGCGCGGCGAGGTGGCGGGTGAGGGTGATCTGCCCGGCGGCGGTGCCGTGCACCCTGAGCCGGGGTTCGGTGGGCAGGGGCCGGCCGGGGGACGCCTTGAGCGCGGCGTCGCCGGCCAGGCGGCCGGCGGCGACGCTCGCCGCTCCGGCGGCCAGGGCCGCGGTGACGGCGGCGGTCGTTGCGGTGAGAGTGCGCACGCCTCCCAGTTTCCCGGCGGGCCGCGGGGTAAGCCACCGGAACGGGCGCCCGGGAAGGACGCGTACGGCCGGACGGGTTCGTTCCGGGCCGGGGCTCAGCCCGGTTGCCCGTAGCCCCGCAGCCGCTCCCCGACCTCGGCCAACTGGCCCGGCGTCAGCAGCGAGGGGGTCAGGCCGGGGACCGAGGAGGCGGTGAGCCACAGGCGGCACATCCAGTCGAGCTGGGCCGTGCGGTCGTACGCCTGGTCGAGGGAGCTGCCGTGGGTGAGCGTGCCGTGATTGCGCAGCAGGCAGCCGGAGCGGTCTTCGAGGGCGCGGAGCACGTGCCCGGCCAGTTCGTCCGTGCCGTAGGCCGCGTACGGGGCGACCCGGACGGGGCCGCCGAGCGCGGCGGCCATGTAGTGGACGAGCGGCAGCTCCGGGACGAGGGTGGAGACGGCGGTCGCGTGCACGGCGTGGGTGTGCACGACGGCGCGGGCGTCGGTGGCGCGGTACACGGCGAGGTGCATGGGCAGCTCGCTGGTCGGGACCAGGGTGCCCAGGAGCTGCCGCCCGTCCAGGCCGACGCCGGTGACGTCGGCCGGTGTGAGCCGGTCGTAGGGCACGCCGGAGGGGGTGACCAGGACGGTGTCCCCGACGCGTACCGAGACGTTGCCCGAGGTGCCGACCACGAGCCCGTCGGCCACCGTGCGCCGGGCGGTCGTCACGAGCGCCTCCCAGGCGCTCGCCTCCTCCGGGCGTACCCGCCCGCCCTGTGCCTCGGCCACGGCCCGGCCTCCTCCCGGGCGCCCCTGGCGCCCCTGTGGTGGTCCCGCCGTCGTCCGGCGCTGCGGCGATCCTGCCAGGCGGGCCCGGGGCCGGAAACGGCCCGGCCGGGGAGGCCGAGGCGGGGCCCCCGATTCCGGTCACCGTGACGCCCCACCCAGTTCATCTTCCGTTCATCCACGTTACTTACGTTCGACCAGCCAATGACCTCGAACGATTGCCTGGGTAAATGGAAAGCTTCTCGCTGATCCTCGCGATCGTGGTGATAACCGCACTCGCGTTTGATTTCACGAACGGTTTCCACGACACCGCCAACGCGATGGCCACCACCATTTCGACCGGTGCCCTCAAGCCCAAGGTGGCGGTGGCGATGTCCGCCGTCCTCAACCTTGTCGGCGCCTTCCTCTCGGTGGAGGTCGCCAACACGATCTCCAAGGGTCTCGTCGACGAGACCGGCATCCGTCCCGAGGTCATCTTCGCCGCCCTGGTGGGCGCGATCCTCTGGAACCTGGTGACCTGGCTGGTGGGCCTGCCCTCCAGCTCCTCGCACGCCCTCATGGGCGGTCTGATCGGCGCCGCCGTCGCCTCGGCCGGCGTCGGCGCGGTCCACGGCGACGTGCTCGTCACCAAGGTGCTGCTGCCGGCGATCGCCGCCCCGATCGTGGCGGGGGTCGCGGCGCTGCTCGGCGCCCGGCTGACCTACCGGCTCGGCCGCGGGGCCGACGGGAAGGCCGCCACCAAGGGCTACCGCGCCGGGCAGATCGCCTCCGCCGGCCTGGTCTCGCTGGCGCACGGCACCAACGACGCGCAGAAGACGATGGGCATCATCACCCTCGCCCTGGTGGCCGGCGGCGCCCTCGCCCCCGACTCCGACCCGCCGGTCTGGGTCATCCTCTCCGCGGGCCTGGCCATCGCGCTCGGCACCTACCTCGGCGGCTGGCGGATCATCCGCACCATGGGCAAGGGCCTGACCGACCTCCAGCCGCAGCAGGGCTTCGCCGCCCAGACCAGCGCGGCCACGGTCATCCTGGCCTCCTCCCACATCGGCTTCTCCCTCTCCACCACCCACTCGGTCTCGGGCGCGGTGATGGGCGCGGGTCTCGGCCGCAAGGGCGGCGTGGTGCGCTGGTCCACGGCGACCCGGATGTTCGTCGCCTGGGGTCTGACCCTGCCGGCCGCGGCCCTGGTCGCCGCGCTCGCCGAGTGGGTCTGCGGACTGGGCGGCTGGGGCACGGCGCTGGTCGCGGTCCTCCTCGTCGCCGCCAGCTTCGCGATCTGGCGGATCTCCCGGCGCGAGGTCGTCGACCACACCCACGTCACCGCCGCCGAGGAGCCCGGTGTCGTCACCGACGCCATCGCCGCGGTGTCCCCGCCGCCCCCGGCGGGCGTGAGCGAGGGCCTGACGGCGACCGTCCCGGCCCCCGCCGCCGTCCCCGCCGCCGGGTCCAAGGCCGCGTCGGCCGCCACCCCCGTCTGATCCCGCCCGGGCACGAAGGAAGAGAAGAGAACCACCATGCAGATCGACTGGGCAGCCCTCGGCTCCGTCTTCGGGGTCAGTCTCGTGATCACCGTGGCGCTGGTGTCCCTGTTCACCCTGGGCATCGCCGGCCTCTCCCGCCAGGAGCGGGCCACCGCCCGGGGCGGTTCCGCGGGCCTCGCGGTCACCGGCGCGTACGCCTGCTTCACGGCCTGCGCGGCGGCCGTCGCGTACGGGATCTACCTGATCGTCGCCTGACCGGCGCCATCCGCGACGAGGCGGGGTGCGAGCGGGCCCGGCCCGCTCGCACCCCGCCTCGCTGTGGGCCTTCGCACACTCCCCCCTCGCAGGTCAACGGCAAGTTGACGGGTGTTCGCGGGGCGTGGTGGACTGCCGAGGCCATGTACGGCGGCAGGAGAGGAAGCCCGGTGCGAATCCGGCGCGGTCCCGCCACTGTGACCCGGGGAGGAATCCCCGGGGAGTCAGGAACTCTCACCGCCGGTCTCTTCGAACCAGGGCGTGGACACCCTGAGTGAGGACACGACGCGATGCCCGGCTGCCCCGCGAGGTTCCGTTCCAGGTCTCTTCCCGACCGTGTGACCGGCTGAGCCCGTGCGTGCCGAACGCGTCTTCGCGTACGGCGCCGCCGCCGGCCTCCTCGGTGACCTGCTCCTCGGCGATCCCCGCCGCGGGCATCCGGTCGCCGCGTTCGGCCGCGCCGCCGGTGCCGTGGAGAACATCCTGTGGAGCGACCGCCGGGGGCGGGGCGCGCTGCACACCGCCGTGTGCGTCGGCGCGGCCGCGGCCCTCGGCGCCGGGTCCGCCCGCGCCGTGCGCTCCTCCCCCGCCGCCCGCGTCGCCCTGACCGCGGCCGCCACCTGGGCCGTCGTCGGCGGTACGTCACTCGTCCGCGAGGCCGGCGCCGTCGGGCGCGCGCTGGAGGCCGGCGACGTGGAGGCCGCCCGGGAGCGGCTGCCGCACCTGTGCGGACGCGACCCGCAGTCCCTGGACGCGGACGGGATCGCGCGGGCCGTGGTGGAGTCCGTCGCCGAGAACACCTCGGACGCGGTGGTCGGCGCGCTGGTGTGGGGCGCGGTGGCCGGGGTGCCCGGCCTGCTCGCCTTCCGGGCCGTGAACACCCTCGACGCCATGGTCGGTCACAAGTCGCCCCGGTACCGCCGGTTCGGCTGGGCCTCGGCCCGCCTGGACGACGTGGCGGGCTGGCCGGGGGCCCGGCTGACCGCCCTGCTCGCCGTCGCCGCCGGGGGCGACCCGAGGGGCGCGGTACGGGCCTGGCGCGCCGACGCGAGCGCCCATCCGAGCCCCAACGCCGGTCCCGTCGAGGCGTCCTTCGCGGGCGCCCTCGGGGTGCGGCTCGGCGGCACCCTGTCGTACGGCGGCCGGGTCGAGCACCGGCCGGTGCTGGGCGGCGGCACCGGGCGGGCCGTCCGGGTGAGCGACATCGACCGGGCCGTACGCCTCTCCCGCCGCGTGAGCTGGCTCGCGCTCGGCGTGTGCGCGGGCGCCCGCCTGCTCGGCCGCCGGACGCCCGTCCGCCGGCCGCCCGCGAAAGGACGGACGTCATGAACGGTGGCCTGCTCGTGGCCGGCACCACCTCCGACGCCGGCAAGAGCGTCGTCACCGCCGGGATCTGCCGCTGGCTGGTGCGGCAGGGCGTGAAGGTGGCGCCCTTCAAGGCGCAGAACATGTCCCTCAACTCGTTCGTGACCCGCGAGGGCGCCGAGATCGGGCGGGCGCAGGCCATGCAGGCGCAGGCGTGCCGCGTGGAGCCGACCGCGCTGATGAACCCGGTGCTGCTCAAGCCGGGTGGCGAGCGCAGCAGCCAGGTCGTGCTGCTGGGCCGGGCGGTCGGGGAGATGAGCGCCCGCGGCTACCACGGCGGGCGGCAGCGCGAGCTGCTCGGCACCGTGCTGGAGTGCCTGGCCGAGCTGCGGGGCACGTATGACGCGGTGATCTGCGAGGGGGCGGGCAGTCCGGCGGAGATCAACCTGCGCCGGACCGACATCGTGAACATGGGGATCGCCCGGGGCGCCGGGCTCCCCGTCCTCGTCGTCGGCGACATCGACCGCGGTGGCGTCTTCGCCTCCTTCTTCGGCACGGTGGCGCTGCTCTCACCCGAGGACCAGGCGCTGGTCGCCGGATTCCTGGTGAACAAGTTCCGGGGCGACGTCTCGCTGCTTGAGCCCGGCCTCGACATGCTGCGCGGCCTCACCGGCCGCCGCGCCTACGGTGTACTGCCGTTCCGGCACGGGCTCGGCATCGACGAGGAGGACGGGCTGCGGGTGTCGCTGCGCGGCACCGTCCGGGAGTCGGACACCGCCCCGCCGGCCGGCGAGGACGTGCTGCGGATCGCGGTCTGCGCGGTGCCGCTGATGTCCAACTTCACCGACGTGGACGCGCTGGCCGCCGAGCCCGGCGTGATCGTGCGGTTCGTGGACCGGCCGGCCGAACTGGCCGACGCCGACCTGGTGATCGTGCCGGGGACCCGCGGGACGGTCCGGGCGCTGGAGTGGCTGCGGGAGCGGGGCCTCGCCGACGCGCTCCGCGCCAGGGCCGCCGAACAGCGGCCGGTACTCGGCATCTGCGGCGGCTTCCAGGTGCTCGGCGAGCACATCGAGGACGACGTGGAGAGCCGCCGGGGACAGGTCGCCGGGCTCGGACTGCTGCCCGTGCGGGTGCGGTTCGCGGCCGGGAAGACCCTCGGCCGGCCGGTGGGCGAGGCCCTCGGCGAGCCCGTCGAGGGGTACGAGATCCACCACGGGGTCGCCTCCGTCGAGGGCGGGGAGCCGTTCCTGGACGGCTGCCGGGTCGGCCACACCTGGGGCACCCACTGGCACGGTTCGCTGGAGTCGGACGGCTTCCGGCGGGCGTTCCTGCGCGAGGTGGCCGCCGCCGCGGGCCGCCGCTTCGTCCCCGCCCCCGACACCTCGTTCGGCGCGCTGCGCGAGGAGCAGCTCGACCGGCTCGGCGATCTGATCGAAGAGCACGCGGACACCGACGCGCTGTGGCGGCTCATCGAGTCCGGCGCGCCGCAAGGACTGCCTTTCCTTCCACCTGGAGCGCCCGCATGAGCACTGTGCTGTTGTTGTCGACCGCCGACACGGACCTGTTGGCGGCCCGCGCGTCGGACGCCGCCTACCGGATCGGCAACCCGAACCGGGTCGACGTCCAGGACGAGCTGCCGTCCCTGGTGGCGGGCGCGGACCTCGCCGTCGTCCGGCTGCTCGGCGGCAAGCGGGCCTGGGAGGACGGGCTGGCCGCGCTGAAGGCGTCCGGCATCCCGACCGTGCTGCTCGGCGGCGAGTCGGTGCCGGACGCGGAGCTGATGGCGGAGTCCTCCGTCCCGGCCGGTGTGGTGGCCGAGGCGCTGCGCTACCTCGTGGCGGGCGGCCCCGCCAACCTCACGCAGCTCGCCCGGTTCCTCTCCGACACCGTGCTGCTGACCGGTGAGGGCTTCGACGAGCCGCAGCAGATGCCGGAGTTCGGCGTGCACGGCTCCCGGACCGTCCAGGAGGGCCGTCCGACGGTCGGCGTGCTCTTCTACCGGGCCCACCACCTCAGCGGCAACACCGCGTTCGTGGACACCCTGTGCGACGCGATCGAGGCGCACGGCGCCAACGCGCTGCCCGTGTACTGCGGTTCGCTGCGCGGCGCGGACGCCGGGCTGTACGAGATCCTCGGCCGGGCCGACGCCCTGGTCGCCACGGTCCTCGCGGCGGGCGGCACGCACGCCTCGCAGGCGTCGGCGGGCGGCGACGAGGAGGCCTGGGACATCGGGGCCCTCGCCGACCTGAACGTGCCCGTGCTCCAGGGGCTCTGCCTGACCTCGTCGAAGGCGGCCTGGGAGGCGTCCGACGCCGCCCTCTCCCCCATGGACGCGGCGATGCAGGTCGCCATCCCGGAGTTCGACGGGCGGCTGATCACCGTGCCGTTCTCCTTCAAGGAACAGGGACCGGACGAGGTGCCCGTGTACCGCGCCGACCCCGAGCGGGCCGGGCGGGTCGCCGGGATCGCCGTACGGCACGCGGCGCTCAAGCACAAGGCGAACGCCGACAAGCGGATCGCGCTGGTCTTCACCGCGTACCCGACCAAGCACTCCCGGGTCGGCAACGCGGTCGGCCTTGACACCCCGGTCTCGGCGGTGCGGGTGCTGGACGCGCTGCGGGACGCGGGGTACGGCGTCCACGGCTACCCCGACGACGGTGACGAACTGATCCACCGGCTGATCGAGGCCGGCGGGCACGACGTGGAGTGGCTGACGGAGGACCAGCTCGCCGCCGCGCCCGCGCGGGTGCCGCTGGCCGACTACCGGGCCTGGTTCGAGAAGCTGGACCCGGCGCTGCGGGCGGCGATGACCGAGGCGTGGGGCGAGCCGCCGGGGTCGCTGTACGTCGACGGCGACGACATCGTGCTGGCGTCGCTCCGGTTCGGGAACGTCGTGGTGATGATCCAGCCGCCGCGCGGCTTCGGGGAGAACCCGATCGCGATCTACCACGACCCGGACATGCCGCCCTCCCACCACTACCTGGCGGCCTACCGCTGGCTGGACAACACCTTCGGCGCCGACGCCGTAGTGCACATGGGCAAGCACGGCACGATGGAGTGGCTGCCGGGCAAGGGCCTCGGGCTCGGCGCCGGGTGCGCGCCCGACGCGGTCCTCGGCGACCTGCCGCTGATCTACCCGTTCATCGTCAACGACCCCGGCGAGGGCACCCAGGCCAAGCGGCGCGGGCACGCCACCGTGGTCGACCACCTGGTGCCGCCGATGGCCCGCGCCGACACCTACGGCGACCTGGCCAAGCTGGAGCAGCTCCTCGACGAGTACGCGCTCGTCTCCGACCTGGACCCGGCCAAGGCCCCGGCGGTCCGCGCCCAGATCTGGACCCTGGTCAAGGCCGCCGAACTCCACCACGACCTGCACGTGGACGACCAGCCGGACGACGAGGCCTTCGACGGGTTCGTCATGCACATCGACGGCTACCTGTGCGAGATCAAGGACGTGCAGATCCGCGACGGCCTGCACGTCCTGGGCGGCGGCCCGGTCGGCGAGCCCCGCGTCAACCTGGTCCTCGCGGTGCTGCGCGCCTCGCAGGTGTGGGGCGGGCAGGCGAACGCCCTGCCGGGGCTGCGGGCCTCGCTGGCCGGGCACTTCGGGCTGGTGGAGAAGGACCTGCTGGCCGAGCCGGGCGCCCCGGTGAAGGTGCCGGCCGAGCTGACCGCCCTGGTGGAGGGCCCGGCCCGGACCGGCGCCGACGCGATCGACCTGCTGGAGCAGCTCTGCCGGCGGATCGCGCAGGGCATGGAGGCACGGGACTGGGACCGCACGGCCGCGGCCGCCCTGGTGGGCGAGGTGCTGGACGCCGAACTGCCCGAGGCCGTGGCGGTGGTGGAGTTCGCCTGCGCCGAGGTGGTGCCGCGGCTCGCCCGGACCACGGACGAGATCGGGCACATCCTGCTGGCCCTGGACGGCGGTTACGTCCCGGCCGGTCCGTCCGGGTCGCCCACCCGCGGCCTGGTCAACGTGTTGCCGACCGGCCGGAACTTCTACTCCGTCGACCCCAAGGCGATCCCGTCCCGGCTGAGCTGGGAGGTCGGCCAGTCGCTGGCGGACTCCCTGATCCAGCGGTACCTGACCGACACCGGCGCGTACCCGAAGTCGGTCGGCCTCACCGTGTGGGGCACCTCCGCGATGCGCACCCAGGGCGACGACATCGCCGAGATCCTGGCGCTGCTGGGCTGCCGCCCGGTGTGGGACGACGCCTCGCGCCGGGTGACCGGCTTCGAGATCGTGCCCCTCGACGAGCTGGGCCGCCCGCGGGTCGACGTCACGGTCCGCATCTCCGGTTTCTTCCGGGACGCGTTCCCGCACGTGATCGGCCTGATCGACGACGCGGTGCGGGCGGTGGCCGAGCTGGCGGAGCCCGCCGGGTCCAACTACGTGCGGGCGCACGCCGACGAGGACACCGCCGGGCACGGCGACCGGCGCCGGGCCACCGCCCGCGTCTTCGGCTCCAAGCCGGGCGCGTACGGCGCGGGGCTGCTGCCGCTGATCGACGCCCGCAACTGGCGCTCGGACGCCGACCTCGCCGAGGTGTACGCGGTGTGGGGCGGCTACGCCTACGGGCGCGGACTCGACGGGCGGGCGGCGCGCGGGGACATGGAGACGGCGTTCCGGCGGATCGCGGTGGCGGCGAAGAACGTCGACACCCGTGAGCACGACCTGGTCGACGCCGACGACTACTTCCAGTACCACGGCGGCATGGTCGCCATGGTGCGGCACCTGACGGGCGCGAGCCCCGAGGCGTACGTCGGTGACTCGGCCACCCCCGACCAGGTCAAGACCCGCACGCTGGGCGAGGAGACGCACCGGGTGTTCCGCGCCCGGGTGGTCAACCCGCGCTGGATGGCGGCGATGCGGCGCCACGGCTACAAGGGCGCCTTCGAGATGGCGGCGACCGTCGACTACCTCTTCGGCTACGACGCCACCGCGGGGGTCGTGGACGACTGGATGTACGAGAAGCTCAGCGCCGAGTACGTCTTCGACCCGGAGAACCGGGACTTCATGAAGAAGTCCAACCCGTGGGCGCTGCGCGGGATCACCGAACGGCTGCTGGAGGCCGCCGACCGCGGCCTGTGGGCGGAGCCGGACGCTCGGACGCTGGAGCGGCTGCGCGCCACCTATCTGGAACTCGAAGGCGACTTGGAGGGTGACGACAAGTGAGTACCCCGTTCCCGTTCACGGCCGTCGTCGGTCAGGACGATCTGCGGCTCGCGCTGCTGCTGAACGCCGTCTCGCCGGCCGTCGGCGGTGTGCTGGTGCGTGGCGAGAAGGGCACCGCGAAGTCCACGGCCGTGCGGGCGCTGTCGGCGCTGATGCCGGGGGTGGACGTCGTCTCCGGGTGCCGTTTCTCCTGCGACCCGGACGCCCCGGACCCCGGCTGCCCGGACGGCCCGCACGAGCCGGGGGCCTTCGAGTCCCGGCCGGCCCGGATGGTCGAGCTGCCCGTCGGCGCCTCCGAGGACCGGCTGGTCGGCGCGCTCGACATCGAGCGGGCCCTGGCCGAGGGCGTGAAGGCGTTCGAGCCGGGCCTGCTGGCCGACGCCCACCGCGGCATCCTCTACGTCGACGAGGTCAACCTCCTCCACGACCACCTGGTCGACCTCCTCCTGGACGCCGCCGCGATGGGCGCCTCGTACGTGGAGCGCGAGGGCGTCTCCGTGCGGCACGCGGCGCGGTTCCTGCTGGTGGGCACCATGAACCCGGAGGAGGGGGAACTGCGCCCGCAGTTGCTCGACCGGTTCGGGCTGACCGTGGAGGTCGCGGCCTCGCGCGAACCCGACCAGCGGGTCGAGGTGGTACGGCGCCGGCTGGCGTACGACGACGATCCCGCCGGGTTCGCGGTGCGCTGGGCCGACGAGGAGGCCGCCGTACGGGCGCGGATCGTGGCGGCGCGGGAGCTGCTGCCGTCGGTGCGGCTCGGGGACGGGGCGCTGCGGCAGATCGCGGCGACCTGCGCGGCGTTCGAGGTGGACGGCATGCGGGCCGACATCGTGATGGCGCGCACGGCGACCGCGCTGGCGGCGTGGGCCGGGCGGACCGAGGTGCTGGCGGAGGACGTGCGGCAGGCCGCGCTGCTGGCGCTCCCGCACCGCAAGCGGCGCAACCCGTTCGACGCGCCGGGCCTCGACGAGGACAAGCTGGACGAGACGCTGGAGCAGTTCGGCGGGCCGGACGACGAGGACCCCGACCCGGACGGCGGTCCGGACGGCGGTCCGGACGGCCCCGGTGACGGGGGCGGTCAGCCGCCTTCCGAGGGCCCCGAGGGTTCTGAGAGTCCCGAGGGTTCTGAGAGTCCCGAGGGCCCCGAGGGTTCTGAGAGTCCCGAGGGTTCCGAGGGTTCTGAGAGTTCCGAGGGCGGTGACACCGCCGCGCGGCCGGAGGCCGGGGAGGACGGTGAGCCGCGGCCGTCCGGCGCCGGCGGCGGCGAGCAGTCCGCCGTACGGGCGGCGGAGCCGTTCCGTACCAAGGTGCTGAGCGTGCCGGGTCTGGGTGAGGGCGCGGCCGGGCGGCGGTCGCGGGCCCGGACGGAGCACGGGCGGACCACCGGGGCCCGGCGGCCCCGGGGCGCGCTGACCAAGCTGCACCTGGCCGCGACCGTGCGGGCCGCCGCTCCGCACCAGCGGGCGCGGGGCCGCTCGGGTCCGGGGCTGGTGATCCGGCGGGACGATCTGCGGCAGGCGACCCGGGAGGGGCGGGAGGGCAACCTCGTGCTGTTCGTCGTGGACGCCTCCGGGTCGATGGCGGCGCGGCAGCGGATGAGCGCGGTGAAGGGGGCCGTGCTGTCGCTGCTGCTCGACGCCTATCAGCGGCGGGACAAGGTGGGGCTGGTGACCTTCCGGGGGTCGGCGGCCGAGGTGGCGCTGCCGCCGACGTCGTCGGTGGACGCGGCGGCGGTGCGGCTGGAGTCGCTGCCCACGGGCGGGCGTACGCCGTTGGCGGCCGGGTTGCTCAGGGCGCACGAGGTGCTGCGGGTGGAGCGGCTGCGGGACGCGGCGCGGCGGGCGCTGGTGGTGGTGGTGACCGACGGGCGGGCCACGGGTGGTCCGGAGCCGGTGGCGCTGGCCTCGCGGGCGGCGCGGCTGTTCGCGGCCGACGGTGTCGCCTCGGTGGTCGTGGACTGCGAGTCGGGGCCGGTGCGGCTGGGGCTGGCCGGGCAGCTCGCGGGTGAGCTGGGGGGCGGTGCCGTGACGCTGGACGAGTTGCGGGCGGAGTCGATCGCCGGTCTGGTGAAGGACGTACAGAGGAGGGCCGCGTAATGCCGCAGGGACAGCCGAGTGTCATCCCCGACGACGGTCTGACGACCCGTCAGCGGCGTAACCGGCCGCTGGTCGTCGTGCACACGGGCATCGGCAAGGGCAAGTCCACGGCCGCCTTCGGCCTGGCGCTGCGCGCCTGGAACCAGGGCTGGCCGATCGGGGTGTTCCAGTTCGTGAAGTCGGCGAAGTGGAAGGTCGGCGAGGAGAACGCGCTGCGGGTGCTGGGCGCCTCCGGCGAGGGCGGGTCCGTCGACTGGCACAAGATGGGCGAGGGCTGGTCCTGGGTGCAGCGGGACCCGCTCGGCGACAACGCAAGCAACGAGGAGAAGGCCCGCGAGGGCTGGGAGCAGGTCAAACGCGACCTGGCGGCCGAGACGTACAAGCTGTACGTGCTGGACGAGTTCGCGTACCCGATGCACTGGGGCTGGGTCGACACCGACGAGGTGGTGGAGGTGCTGCGCGACCGGCCCGGCACCCAGCATGTGGTGATCACGGGACGGAACGCGCCGGGGAAGCTGGTGGACTTCGCCGATCTCGTGACCGACATGTCCAAGGTCAAGCACCCCATGGACGCCGGGCAGAAGGGGCAGAGGGGCATCGAGTGGTGACCGGCTCGTCCGTGCCCCGGCTGGTCGTCGCCGCGCCGGCCTCCGGCAGCGGCAAGACCACCGTCGCCACGGGGCTGATGGCCGCGTTCGCCGCGCGGGGGCTCGCCGTGTCCCCGCACAAGGTCGGGCCGGACTACATCGACCCCGGGTACCACGCGCTCGCCACCGGGCGGCCGGGACGGAACCTCGACGCGTACCTGTGCGGGACGGAGCTGATCGCCCCGCTGTTCCTGCACGGGGCGCGGGGCTGTGACCTCGCGGTCGTCGAGGGTGTGATGGGGCTGTTCGACGGCGCCGCCGGGGAGGGCGAACTGGCGTCCACCGCGCAGGTCGCCACGTTGCTGCGGGCGCCGGTCGTCCTGGTGGTCGACGCGTCCTCGCAGTCGCGGTCGGTGGCGGCGCTGGTGCACGGGTTCGCCTCCTGGGACCCGCGGGTGCGGATCGGGGGCGTGATCCTGAACAAGGTCGGTTCCGACCGGCACGAGGAGCTGCTGCGGGAGGCGCTGGACTCGGCCGGGGTGCCGGTCCTCGGCGTGCTGCGGCGGGCGCCTCAGGTGGAGACGCCGTCCCGGCACCTGGGGCTGGTGCCGGTCGCCGAGCGGGGCGCTCAGGCCGTCGACGCGGTGGCCGCCATGGCCGCGCAGGTCGCCCTCGGGTGTGATCTGGACGCCCTTGAGCGGCTCGCCCGGTCCGCCGGGCCGCTGCCGGAGGGCTCCGCCCCCTGGACCCCGGGACCTTCGCCCGCTCCCGGCCGGCCACCTCGGCCGGCCGGGACGTCACCGGCGAAACCCCGCGTCGCCGTCGCCGGCGGGCCCGCCTTCACCTTCTCCTACGCCGAGCACACCGAGCTGCTCGCCGCGGCCGGCGCCGAGGTCGTCACCTTCGACCCGCTGCGGGACGAGGCCCTTCCCGAGGGGACCGCCGGGCTGGTCGTCGGCGGCGGGTTCCCCGAGGTGTACGCCGCCGAGCTGTCGGCCAACGAGCCGCTGCGCGGGGCGGTGGCCGCACTCGCCCTCGGCGGCGCTCCCGTCGCCGCCGAGTGCGCGGGGCTGCTCTACCTCTGCCGGGAGCTGGACGGGCTGCCCATGTGCGGGGTGCTGGACGCCGCGGGGCGGATGTCCGAGCGGCTGACGCTGGGCTACCGGGACGCGGTGGCCGTGTCGGACAGCGCGCTGGCCGTCGCGGGGACGCGGCTGCGGGGGCACGAGTTCCACCGGACGGTGGTGGCGCCGGGGGCCGGGGCGGCTCCGGCGTGGGGGGTGCGCGCGCCCGAGCGGCGCGTCGAGGGTTTCGTACAGCGAGGTGTGCACGCGAGCTATCTGCACACGCACTGGGCGGCCGAGCCCGGTGTCGCCCGTCGGTTCGTGGAGAGGTGCCGGACGTCATGAGCAGCAGGCTGATCGGAGTCGGGGTGGGCCCCGGCGACCCCGAGCTGGTGACCGTCAAGGGCGTCAACGCCCTGCGCGCGGCGGACGTCGTCGTGGTGCCGGTGATGGCCGCGCCCGACGGGAAGGACGGCGGGGAGCCCGGCCGGGCCGAGGCGACCGTGCTGCACTACGTACCCGGCGAGAAGGTCGTCCGGGTCGTGTTCGCGCTCAACGAGCGCACCGACCGGGCGCGCCGGGAGGCCGCCTGGGACGTGGCCGGTGAGCGGGTGGCGGGGCTGCTGCGGGCGCACGGCCGCGTCGCCTTCGCGACCATCGGCGACCCGAACGTGTACTCGACGTTCACCTATCTCGCGCAGACGGTCGCCGCGGCGGTGCCGGGGACGGTCGTGGAGACCGTACCGGGCATCACCGCCATGCAGGACCTGGCGGCGCGGTCCGGAGCCGTGCTGACCGAGGGGACCGAGCCGCTGACGCTGGTGCCGGTGACCGCGGGGGCCGCCGTGCTGAAGGACGCGCTGAACGGGCCGGGGACGGTCGTGGCGTACAAGTTCGGGCGGCAGGCGGCCGAGGTGGCCGAGGCGCTGCGGGAGTCCGGGCGGCTGGCGGACGCGGTGTGGGGGTCGGCGCTCGGGCTGCCCGAGGAGTCGATCCGGGCCGCCGCCGAGCTGACCGAGGGGCCGCTGCCGTATCTGTCGACGCTGATCGCGCCCGCGCGGCGCGGGGGCGGCCGGGGCGGCAAACTGTGACCCCGGGCAGATCCGGTCGGCCCGGACCGGGCCGCTCACTCGGCGACGCCGACCACCAGCCAGATGAACCCGGCGCCCGCGACCGTGCACAGCAGGGTGGAGCGGGCGGGGTGGTCGTGGTGGGCCTCGGGAAGGATCTCGGCGGCGGCGAGGTAGAGCAGTACGCCGCCGAACAGTCCGAGATAGGCGCCGAGGGCCTGCTCGGGGATGGTGAAGAGCAGGGTCGAGGCGGCGCCCAGCACGGGTGCGCAGGCGTCGGCGACCAGCATGGCGACGGCCCTGCGGCGGGCGTTCCCGTAGAGGCTGGTGAGCGTGTAGGTGTTGAAGCCGTCCGCGAAGTCGTGGGCGACGACCGCCATGGCGACCGCCGTGCCCATGCCGCCGCCGACCTGGAAGGCGGCGCCGATCGCCACGCCGTCCATCGCGCTGTGCCCGACCATCGCCGCGGCCGCCGTCAGTCCCACCTCGGGCGAGCGGGGGCCGTGCTCGGCGCCGCCGTGCGCGGCCCGGCGGGCCGCGAGCAGCCGTTCCACCAGGTGGGCGAGGAGGAACCCGGCGACGAACAGCAGCAGCGCCTCCGGTACGCCGAACACCTCGCGGTCGGCCGCCCGGAGCGCTTCCGGCAGCAGGTCGAGGCCGACCACGCCCAGCATCAGGCCGCCGGCCAGGCCGAGCACCAGGTGGCGGCGGTCGGTCACCCGCTGTGCCGTCCAGCCGCCGGCCAGCGTCATCAGGAACGCGCCGAGCGCGACGAGGACCGCCATGTGCCCTTGCTATCCGATCGGGCCGCGTCCGCGCGCGTCCGACAGCGGCAATCGCAGTAATTATGTGTAGGAGAGGACCCGAATCCATGGCCGATGCCCCCACCGGCAAGGTGACCTTCGTCGGTGCCGGCCCCGGCGCCGCCGATCTGCTGACGTTCCGCGCCGCGCGCGCCATCGCCGACGCCGACATCGTGATCTGGGCGGCCAGCCTGGTGCAGGCGGAGGTCCTCCAGCACGCGCGTGAGGACGCCGAGGTGCTCGACTCCGCGACGATGTCGCTGGAGGACGTCGTCGCCGTCTACGAGCGGGCCCGGCGGGACGGCCTGGCCGTGGCCCGCATCCACTCCGGCGACCCCGCGCTGTGGGGCGGCACGCAGGAACAGCTCGACCGGTGCGCGCTGATCGGGGTGGCGACCGAGATCGTGCCCGGTGTCTCCTCGTTCTCCGCCGTGGCCGCGCTGGCCCAGCGGGAGCTGACCATCCCGGAGGTCGCGCAGTCCGTGATCCTGACCCGGCTGGGCGGCGGCAAGACGCCGATGCCGCCCGGTGAGGAGGTCCGCGAGTTCGCCCGGCACGGCACGACCATGGCGCTCTTCCTGTCGGCGGCGCGCAGCGGGCAGCTCGTGCGGGAGCTGCTGGAGGGCGGCTACCCGACGGAGACGCCGGTGGTCGTCGCGTACCAGGTGACCTGGCCGGAGGAGCTGGTCGTGAAGTGCACGGTCGGGACGCTGGAGGAGACCGTCAAGGAGCACAAGCTGTGGAAACACACGCTGTTCCTGGTCGGACCGGCCCTCGACGCGCACGGCACCCGCTCGCACCTGTACCACCCGGGGCACTTCCACGGTTTCCGCAAGGCCGACCCCGAGGCCCGCAGGGCGCTGCGCGGCCGGAAGGCGAACGACGTCAAGAGTGAAGGAGCCGCCAAGTGAGTCGGCAACGGCAGGTGATCGGCCTGGTCTCCGCCACGGCGGCGGGCGCGGCGGCCCGCGACCGGCTGGCCGCGGCGTGGCCGGAGCGCACCCGGGTGTACGAGGGTCCGGTCGGGGACGCCGTACGGGCCGCGTTCGCGGAGTGCGGGCGGCTGGTGTGCTTCCTCGCGACCGGTGCCGTGGTGCGGCTCGTCGCCCCGCTGCTGGACGACAAGCGGACCGACCCGGGGGTGGTCTGCGTCGACGAGGCCGGGCGGTTCGCGGTGTCGCTGGTCGGCGGGCACGGCGGCGGTGCCAACGCGCTCGCCCGTGAGGTGGCCGCGGTGCTGGGCGCCGAGCCGGTGGTGACGACGGCGACGGACGCGGTGGAGCTGCCGGGCCTCGACACGCTGGGGCTGCCCGTCGAGGGCGACGTGGCCGGGGTGACCCGGGCGCTGCTGGACGGCGAGCCGGTGGTGCTGCGGGCCGAGGTGGCCTGGCCGCTGCCGCCGCTGCCGGTGACGCCGGCAGCGGCCGGACCCTCACCGGTCGAGGAGGGCCCGGCCGGGGAGCGCCCGGCCGGAGGGTCGTACACGATCCGGGTGACGGACCGGCTGATCGAAGGGGCGCAGGCGGCTGAGGGGGCCGGGGCGGGCGAGCGGGAGGTCGTGCTGCGTCCGCCGTCGCTCGTGGTCGGGGTCGGTGCCTCGCGGGGCGCGCCCGTCGAGGAGGTGTTCGGCCTGGTGACGGCCGCCCTGCGGGAGGCGGGACTGTCGGCCGCCTCGGTGGCCGAGCTGGCCACCGTGGACGCGAAGGCCGAGGAGCCCGGCATCGTCGCCGCCGCCGGGCGGCTCGGCGTACCGCTGGTGACGTACCCGGCCGAGGAGCTGGCCGGTGTCGAGGTGCCCCACCCCTCCGACGCGCCGCTCGCCGCCGTCGGCACCCCGTCCGTCGCGGAGGCCGCCGCCCTGCTGCGCGGCGGCGAACTCCTCGTGCCCAAGCGGAAGTCGGAGCGCGCCGACGGCAGGCCGGCGCGGGCGACCTGCGCCGTCGTACGGCGCCCCGCGCGCGGGCGGCTCGCGGTGGTCGGGCTCGGGCCGGGCGCCCGGGACCTGGTGACGCCGCGGGCCACCGCGGAGCTGCGGCGGGCCTCGGTCCTGGTCGGCCTGGACCAGTACGTCGACCAGATCCGGGACCTGCTGCGGCCCGGCACCAGGATTCTGGAGTCGGGGCTCGGCGCCGAGGAGGAGCGGGCCCGCACCGCGGTCGAGGAGGCCCGGCGCGGGCAGGCCGTCGCCCTGATCGGCAGCGGTGACGCGGGGGTGTACGCGATGGCCTCGCCCGCGCTCGCCGAGGCGTCCGACGACATCGACGTGGTCGGGGTGCCGGGCGTGACGGCGGCGCTGGCGGCCGGGGCGATCCTGGGCGCGCCGCTCGGCCACGACCACGTCTCCATCAGCCTGTCCGACCTGCACACGCCGTGGGAGGTCATCGAGCGCCGGGTGCGCGCGGCGGCCGAGGCCGACCTCGTCGTGACGTTCTACAACCCGCGCAGCCGGGGCCGCGACTGGCAGTTGCCGAAGGCGCTCGCGATCCTGGCCGGGCACCGGGAGCCGGCCACACCGGTCGGGGTGGTGCGCAACGCCTCGCGCGCCGACGAGTCCAGCCGGCTGACGACGCTGGCCGCCCTGGACCCGGCGACCGTCGACATGATGACGGTGGTCACCGTCGGCAACACCGCGACCCGCGAGATCGCCGGCCGCATGGTGACGCCGCGCGGCTACCGCTGGCAGGAGACGCCACGGTGACCGACGCCCCCCTGCCCCCGCCCCTTCCCTCGCCCCACTCCCCCTCCCCTGTCCCGTCCCACGCCCTTCGAGGAGATGCCGTGACCACCCCGCCCGCCCCGCCCGCCCTGCTCATCGCCGGACACGGCACCCGGGACGAGGCCGGAGCCGAGGCGTTCCGCGACTTCGTCGGGGAACTGGGCCGGCGCCACCCCGAACTGCCCGTCGCCGGGGGTTTCATCGAGCTGTCCCCGCCGCCGCTGGGCGACGCGGTCGCCGACCTGGTGGAGCGGGGCGTGCGCCGGTTCGCCGCGGTGCCGCTGATGCTGGTCTCCGCCGGGCACGCCAAGGGGGACATCCCGGCGGCGCTGGCCCGCGAGAAGGAGCGGCACCCCGGCGTCTCGTACACCTACGGCCGTCCGCTGGGCCCGCACCCGGCGCTGCTGCGGGTGCTGGAGCGCCGGCTGGCCCAGGCGATGGACCCCGGGTGGGACCCGGCCGGGGTGACCGTGCTGCTGGTCGGGCGCGGGTCCACCGACCCGGACGCCAACGCCGAGGTGTTCAAGGCGGCGCGGCTGCTGTGGGAGGGCCGCGGGTACGCGGGGGTGGAGACGGCGTTCGTGTCGCTGGCCCGGCCGGACGTGCCGGGCGGCCTCGACCGGTGTGCGCGGCTGGGCGCGGAACGTGTCGTGGTCCTGCCGTACTTCCTGTTCACCGGCATCCTCCCGGACCGGGTGCGGCTCCAGACCGAACAGTGGGCCGCCGCGCACCCTGGGACTGCGGTGCGCTCGGCGGACGTCATCGGGCCCGAGCCGGAGCTGCTGGACCTGGTCTGGGAGCGGTACGAGGAGGCGGTCCGGGGCGATCTGCGGATGAACTGTGACTCCTGCGTGTACCGGATCGCGCTGCCCGGCTTCGAGGACAAGGTGGGGGCGGCGCAGCAGCCGCACTTCCACCCCGACGACGACGGCCACCACCACGGGCACGGGCACGCGCACTCCCATGCGCGCTGAGACCGGGGCCGGGGGTCCCGACCTGCGGCACCACGGGGACGCCGAGGTCCGCGACGCGGGTGGGGACCTGGTGGACCTCGCGGTGAACGTCCGCGCGGACACCCCGCCGGGCTGGCTCCGCGACCGCCTGGCCGCCTCGCTGGGCTCGCTCGCGGCCTACCCCGACGGGCGGGCGGCGCGGGCGGCGGTGGCCGCGCGGCACGGGCTGCCGGTGGAGCGGGTGCTGCTGACGGCGGGTTCGGCGGAGGCGTTCGTGCTGCTGGCGCGGGCGTCGAAGACGCGCCGGCCGGTGGTGGTGCACCCCCAGTTCACCGAGCCGGAGGCGGCGCTGCGGGACGCGGGGCACACCGTGGACCGGGTGCTGCTGCGGGCGCGGGACGGCTTCCGTCTTGACCCGGCGGCCGTGCCCGAGGACGCCGACCTGGTGGTGGTCGGGAACCCCACCAACCCCACCTCGGTGCTGCACCCGGCCGCCGCGATCGCCGCGCTGGCCCGCCCCGGGCGGACGCTGGTGGTGGACGAGGCGTTCATGGACGCGGTGCCGGGCGAGCGGGAGGCGCTGGCCGGGCGCACGGACGTGCCCGGCCTGGTCGTGCTGCGCAGCCTGACCAAGACCTGGGGGCTGGCCGGGCTGCGTGTCGGGTACGTCCTCGCGGACCCGGAGACGGTCGCCGGACTGGCGCGCGCCCAGCCGCTGTGGCCGGTGTCCACGCCCGCGCTGGTGGCGGCCGAGGCGTGCGTGGCGCCCCGGGCGCTGGCGGAGGCCGCGCACGCCGCCCACCGCGTCGCCGCGGACCGGGACCGGCTCGTCGCGGGTCTCGCCGGGTTCGCCGGCCGGGGGCTGCGGGTCGTGGCGCCCGCCGAGGGGCCCTTCCTCCTGATCCGCCTGCCACAGGCCACCGCCGTACGCCGCCGGCTGCGCGACCTCGGGTACGCGGTCCGGCGCGGGGACACCTTCCCCGGCCTGGGCGCGCAGTGGCTGCGGCTGGCGGTACGGGACCGGGCGACGACGGACGGCTTCCTGCACGCGCTGGCGCGTGCGCTGCCGGAGACGGACGGGTGAACGGGACGGGGTCGGGGTCGGGGCCGGGGCCGGGGCCGGGGTCGTCACCCCACCACCCGCCCGTTCAGCACCACCCGTGACGGTGCCCCCAGCACGCGTACGTCCGTGCGGGGGTCCCGTTCGTACACGACCAGGTCGGCGGGGGCGCCCTCGTCCAGGCCGGGGCGGCCGAGCCAGCGGCGGGCCGACCAGGTGGCCGCCGAGAGGGCCTCGACGGACGGGAGGCCGGCCGTGACCAGTTCCGCGACCTCCGCCGCCGCCAGGCCGTGCGGGAGGGTGCCGCCCGCGTCGGTGCCGACGAAGACGGGGAGCCCCGCGTCGTAGGCGTCGCGGACGGTGTCGTAGCGGCGGGCGTGCAGCCGGCGCATATGGGCCGACCAGCGCGGGAACCGGGACTCGCCGGCCTCGGCCAGGCCGGGGAAGGTCGCGATGTTGACCAAGGTCGGCACGATGGCGACCCCGCGGGAGGCGAAGAGCGGGATCAGGTCCGCGGTGAGGCCCGTCGCGTGCTCGACGCAGTCGATGCCCGCCTCGACCAGGTCGCGCAGCGCGTCCTCGGCGAAGCAGTGGGCGGTGACGCGGGCGCCGAGCCGGTGCGCCTCGGCGATGGCCGCCTCGACCGCGCCGCGCGGCCAGCAGGCCGAGAGGTCGCCGAGGTCGCGGTCGATCCAGTCGCCGACCAGCTTCACCCAGCCGTCGCCGCGCCGGGCCTCCCGGGCGACGTACGCGACGAGGTCGCCGGGTTCGACCTCCCAGGCGTAGCCGCGGATGTAGCGGCGGGTGCGGGCGATGTGCCGGCCGGCCCGGATGATCTTCGGGAGGTCCTCGCGGTCGTCGACCCAGCGGGTGTCGGAGGGCGAACCCGCGTCCCGGATCAGCAGGGTGCCCGCGTCCCGGTCGGTCAGCGCCTGCCGCTCGGCGACCGCTGCGGGGACCGCGCCGTGCCGGTCCAGGCCGACGTGGCAGTGCGCGTCGACCAGGCCGGGCAGCACCCAGCCCTCGACGGTGCGGACGTCGCCGGCCCCGGCGGGACGGTCGTAGGAGATCCGGCCGTCGATCACCCACAGTTCGTCCCGGACCTCCTCGTCCCGCGGCCCGACGAGCACCCGACCCTTCACATGCAGCACCGCGCGCTCACTCATGCCCCGCACCCTAGGCCCGCCGCGCGTGACGGGTGTCGCGAGGGATGACCTCCGCCGCGAGTGGGGGCGCGGGCCATGGTTACTCTCGACTCCGTACGTCGCGTACGTGCGAGGCCGCCGCCACCGCCCTGGAATCGCTCACCGAGCGCACCGAGGCCGACGGCACCCGTCGCGTACGTCCCGACCGTGAGTGGAGAGAGCACCGCCGTGACCCACCCCTTCCTGGACCTCGCCCCCCTGGACGCCGGCCGGTTCGCCGCGATCGAGGACCGGGTGGCGCGGCTGCTCGGCACCACGCGGGACGTCCTGATCACGCAGGGCGAGGCGCTGCTGCCGCTGGAGGGCGCGATCCGCGGTACCGCCGGTCCGGACACCGTCGCGCTGAACGTGATCACCGGGCCCTACGGGCAGACCTTCGGCGACTGGCTGCGGGACTGCGGCGCGACCGTGCACGACCTGGCGGTGCCCTTCCACGAGGCGGTCACGGCGGACCAGGTCCGGGCGGCGTTCGCCGAGCACCCGGAGATCGGCTTCGTCTCCCTGGTGCACGCCGAGGCGGCCACCGGGAACACCAACCCGGTCGCGGAGATCGGCGCGGTGGTACGGGAGCACGGCGCGCTGTTCTACCTGGACGCCGTCGCCTCGGTGGGCGCGGAGCCGGTGCTGCCGGACACGTGGGGCGTCGACCTGTGCGTGATCGGGGCGCAGAAGGCGATGGGCGGTCCGGCCGGGGTGTCGGCGGTCTCGGTCAGCGAGCGGGCGTGGGCGCGGATGGCGGCGAACCCGACGGCGCCGCGCCGGTCGTACCTCTCGCTGCTCGACTGGAAGGAGCGCTGGATCGACGGCGGGCGCAAGGCGCTGCCGCACGCCCCGGCGCAACTGGAGATGCTCGCCCTGGACGCCTGCGTGGAGCGGATCGAGACGGAGGGGCCGGCCACGGTGATGGCGCGGCACGCCTCGGCCGCGGCGGCCACCCGGGCCGGCGCGTCGGCGCTGGGCGGCGGTCTGGAGCCGTATGTGCGCCGGGCGCGGGACGCGGCGCCGGTCGCCACCACCCTGCGGGCGCCGGACGGGGTCGACGCCTCGGAGCTGGTGGCGCGGGCCCTGGTCGCGGACCCGGCGCTGCCGCTGGTGGCGGGCGGGGGCGCGCTGGCCGGGGAGATGATCCGGGTGAACCACTACGGTCCGCACGCGACCCCGGGCGCGGTGCACGGCTGTCTCGCGGCGCTCGGCGCGGCGCTGGCCGAGAAGGGTGCGGCGACCGACCCGGAGGCTGCCCGGCGGGCCGCCGAGGACGCCTGGCACGCATAGCGGCCGAGCTTTCCGGTAGCTGAATTCATAATGTTTACGAAGCTCCGACAAAAACAATTCCAGAATTCTTATCACGACAGCTTCCCATAAGCTTCTGCCCCCATCCTCCGAAGCTAAACACCTTACATTCCGTTAACACCAAAATAGGCATTCCGGACAGGCCCCGGACGGGTTACGTGATTGTGACCCGTTACACAAGCTCTCCGGTATGCCCTTTTCGCATGGGTGAAACCCGCACAAAAGACCCCTCGCTCACGCGAACCCACGCACCCGCGTGATAACACATGACGCGTTCACACGTAACCCCATTCGGCGGTGCAATTTTGAATTTACCTGGGTAAGTTCAATTCACATGACTGCCGCACAAGCAGACCTGAAGATCGACCGCCCGAGCGTGGCGGACGGGGCCTCCCTGTGGCGGATAGCGCGGGATTCGAAGGTCCTCGACCTGAACTCCTCCTACAGCTATCTGCTGTGGTGCCGGGACTTCGCCGCCAGCTCGGCCGTGGCGCGCGCCGAGAGCGGCGAAGCGGTCGGCTTCGTCACCGGCTATGTGCGGCCGGACCGGCCCGGCACGCTGCTCGTGTGGCAGGTGGCGGTGGACGAGGCGTACCGCGGTCGCGGACTCGCCGCCGCGCTGCTCGACGGTCTGGCCACGCGCACGGTGGCGGAGCTGGCGGTGACCACCCTGGAGACCACGATCGCCCCGGACAACACCGCCTCGCAGCGGCTGTTCACCTCGTTCGCCGAGCGCCGCGGCGCCCAGGTGGAGCGCGAGGTGCTGTTCGACACGGACCTCTTCCCCGACGGACCGCACGAACCGGAAGTCCTCTACCGCATCGGCCCGCTGTCCGACCTCCGCTGACCACCGGACACTCCCCGCCTCCCCCACCGACCTCTCGCATCGAGGAGCGATTCGCCGTGACCATCACCCAGCCGGACCTGAGCGTGTTCGAGACCCTGGAGTCCGAGGTACGCAGCTACTGCCGTGCCTGGCCGACCGTCTTCGACCGGGCGCGGGGCAGCCGCATGTACGACGAGGACGGCCACGAGTACCTCGACTTCTTCGCCGGAGCGGGCTCCCTCAACTACGGGCACAACAACCCGGTGCTGAAACGGGCGCTGATCGACTACCTGGAGCGGGACGGCGTCACGCACGGCCTCGACATGTCGACCACCGCCAAGCGCCGCTTCCTGGAGACCTTCCAGAACCTGCTGCTGCGCCCGCGCGACCTGCCGTACAAGGTCATGTTCCCCGGCCCGACCGGCACCAACGCGGTCGAGTCGGCGCTGAAGCTGGCCCGCAAGGTCAAGGGCCGCGAGGCGATCGTCTCCTTCACCAACGCCTTCCACGGCATGTCGCTGGGCTCGCTCGCGGTGACCGGCAACGCCTTCAAGCGGGCCGGCGCCGGCATCCCGCTGGTGCACGGCACGCCCATGCCGTTCGACAACTACTTCGACGGCAAGGTCGAGGACTTCCTCTGGTTCGAGCGGCTCCTGGAGGACCAGGGCTCCGGGCTGAACAAGCCGGCCGCCGTGATCGTGGAGACCGTGCAGGGCGAGGGCGGCATCAACGTGGCCCGGACCGAGTGGCTGCGCGCCCTGGCCGAGCTGTGCGAGCGGCAGGACATGCTGCTGATCGTCGACGACATCCAGATGGGCTGCGGCCGTACCGGCGCCTTCTTCTCCTTCGAGGAGGCGGGCATCACGCCGGACATCGTCACCGTCTCCAAGTCCATCAGCGGCTACGGCCTGCCGATGTCGCTGTGCCTGTTCAAGCCCGAGCTGGACGTCTGGGAGCCGGGCGAGCACAACGGCACCTTCCGCGGCAACAACCCGGCCTTCGTCACCGCGACCGCCGCCCTGGAGACCTACTGGGCCGACGGTTCCGCGATGGAGAAGCAGACCCGCACCCGCGGCGAGCAGGTGGAGCAGCACCTGATCTCCATCACCGAGGAGAACCTCGCCGACATCAAGGAGTACCGGGGCCGCGGCCTGGTGTGGGGCCTGGAGTTCCACGACAAGGCCCGGGCCGGCAAGGTCGCCCGGCGCGCCTTCGAACACGGGCTGCTGATCGAGACGTCCGGCCCGGAGAGCGAGGTCGTCAAGCTGCTGCCCGCCCTCACCATCACCCCCGAGGAGCTGGACGAGGGCATGCAGGCCCTCGCCCGCGCCGTCCGCGAGACCGTCTGACGGACACCGTCCGCCGCGGGCACCCCCACACCCCCCCTCCAGGAGGCATCGCACCACCATGATCGTCCGTTCGTTCAAGGAACTCGAAGGCACCGACCGGCACGTCAAGAGCGCGTCCGGCACCTGGGAGAGCAAGCGCATCGTCCTGGCCAAGGAGAAGGTCGGCTTCTCCGTCCACGAGACGATCCTGTACGCGGGCACGGAGACCGAGATGTGGTACGCGAACCACATCGAGGCCGTCGTCTGCACCCGGGGTGACGCCGAGTTGACCGACCGCGAAACCGGGAAGACGTACCACATCACGCCCGGCACCATGTACCTCCTGAACGGCCACGAGCGGCACACGCTCAAGGTCAAGGAGGACTTCCACTGCATCTGCGTGTTCAACCCGCCCGTGACCGGACGGGAGGACCATGACGAGAACGGCGTCTACCCGCTGCTCACCGAGGAGGTGTGAGGAACCGTGACCGCGACCACCGGCACCGATCTCTACCCCAGCCGAGGGCCCACCGAGGTGTCCACCCCCCGGCGGGACCCGGTCGTCTGGGGCGCGCCTGACGCGCCCGGCCCGATCTCCCCGGCCGACCTGCGCTCCTTCGAACGCGACGGCTTCCTCACCGTCGGCGAGCTGCTCGCCGAGGACGAGGTCGCCGTGTACCGGGACGAGCTGGACCGGCTGGTGGCCGACCCGGCGGTCCGCGCCGACGAACGCTCGGTCGTAGAGCCGCAGTCCGAGGAGATCCGCTCGGTCTTCGAGGTGCACCGGATCAGTGAGATCTTCGCGGGGCTGGTGCGCGACGAGCGGGTGGTCGGCCGGGCCCGGCAGCTCCTCGGCTCGGACGTCTACGTCCACCAGTCGCGGATCAACGTCAAGCCGGGCTTCGGCGCGAGCGGCTTCTACTGGCACTCGGACTTCGAGACCTGGCACGCCGAGGACGGCCTGCCGAACATGCGTACGGTGTCGGTCTCGATCGCGCTGACCGAGAACTACGACACCAACGGCGGGCTCATGATCATGCCGGGGTCGCACAAGACGTTCCTCGGATGCGCGGGCGAGACGCCGAAGGACAACTACAAGACGTCGCTGCGGATGCAGGACGCGGGGACGCCGTCCGACGAGGCGCTCACCCGGATGGCCTCGGACCACGGCATCAAGCTGTTCACCGGCAGGGCCGGCTCGGCGACCTGGTTCGACTGCAACTGCATGCACGGGTCGGGCGACAACATCACGCCCTTCCCCCGCTCCAACGTCTTCCTCGTGTTCAACAGCGTGGAGAACGCGGCGGTGGAGCCCTTCTCGGCGCCGGTACGCCGGCCCGAGTTCATCGGCGCGCGGGACTTCACGCCGGTGAGGTGAGCGCGTGACACGACCCCGGCCGGGCCTCTTCCGAGTGGGACGAGAGGCACCGGCCCGGTCGCGTTCCGCGGAATCCCGGGCTCGGGGACCGGGGGTCACGGCTTCCCGGTTCCGGTGGGTTCAGCCCGCCAGTGCGTTCAGCAGCCGGTCGACGTCGGCCGGGGTGTTGTACAGGTCCGCGGCACGCCGCGCACCACCAGGTCGGCGCGGACGTGGAAGGGGTTGACCAGGGAGCTGAAGTCGCCCTGTGCGGTGAGGACTTCGGCGCCCTCGGGCAGTGCGGCGGCGACGAGGGCGCTGAACACGGCGACCGACGCGCCGGCCGCGACCCGGGTGACGGGGACCCGGGCGAGCCGGGCGAAGGCGGCCCGGCACGCCTCCACGTCGGCGAACATGTCGGACGGCCGCCCGGCCGCCGCCGAGGCCGCCGCGTCCCGCAGGGCGGCGACGGCCCGGGCGGGCAGCAGACCGGTGGCGGCCGTGTTCAGGTAGGTGTTCTCCGGGGCGAATTCGGCGCGGACCGCATTCTCGAAGGTCTCCATGGCACCACTGTGGGCCCGGCACAACCCCCCGTCCACCGGCTGCCGCCGAGGCGCCGCGCACCCGTCGGGTCCTACGGGGCGAGACAGCCCGTCACGGGGACCTCGCTGGGTACTCCGGGGCCGGCGAGGTCCACCGCCCCCGTGACGTCCTGGACAGCACAGCTCACGAGGGTCAGGGGGTCGGGGACGGCACCGGCGGGAGACGCGAGGACTCCGAGGAGTGCGGCCTGGAGGAAGACGGCGGCGGTGACGCGCTTGGTGAGGTTCATGACCGGCAAACGACTTCGGCCCGCCGTGGTCACCCCCGCCGGCCCACCCCCGCGCCCTACCGCTCCAGGCGTCCGTTGAACCGCCTCGGCAGCCCCGGCTCGTTGGCGTCGCGCAGTTCCGCGGGCAGCAGGGGCTCCGGGGTGTTCTGGTAGCTCACCGGCCGCAGCCAGCGCTCGATCGCCGTTCCGCCCACCGACGTGGACGTCGACGTGGTCGCCGGGTACGGACCGCCGTGGTGCTGGGCCGCCGCCACCGCGACGCCCGTCGGCCAGGCGTTGACCAGCACGCGCCCGGCCAGCGGCGTCAGCTCCGCCAGGATCTCCGCGCCGCGCCCGTTGCCCGCGGCCTCGTCGGACGACAACTGCACCGTCGCCGTCAGGTTGCCCGGCAGCCGCGACAGCACGGACCTGACCTCGTCCTGGTCCTCGTAGCGGGCCACCACGGTGACCGGTCCGAAGCACTCCTCCAGGAGCAGGTCGTACGCGCCCTCCTCGGTCAGCCGGCCGGCCGGCACCGTGAGGAAGCCGGGGCTGACGGTGTGCTCGCCGCCCGCGCCCGGCGTCACCGGGGACTCCACGCCGGGCAGCTCGGCCCGCTCGGCGACGCCCGCGAGGAAGTTGTCCCGCATGCGGTGGTCGAGCAGGACCCCGGAGCCGGTGTCGCTGACGGCCTCGGTCAGCGACTTGACGAGCTGGTCGCCGGCCGCGCCGGACGGGGCGAGGACCAGGCCGGGCTTCACGCAGAACTGCCCGACGCCCAGCGTCATCGAACCGGCCAGGCCGGTACCGATCGCCTCGGGGCGCTCGGCGGCGGCGGCCTCGGTGACGACGACCGGGTTCAGCGAGCCCAGCTCACCGTGGAAGGGGATCGGCACCGGACGCGCGGCGGCGGCGTCGAACAGGGCGCGCCCGCCGCGCACCGAGCCGGTGAACCCGGCCGCGGCGACCAGCGGGTGCTTGATCAGCTCGATGCCCGCCTCGAAGCCGTGCACCAGGCCGAGCACGCCGGCCGGGATGTCGTGCCGGGCGGCGGCCCGGCGCAGCACCGCGGCGACCAGTTCGGACAGGGCCGGGTGGTCGGGGTGGGCCTTGACCACGACCGGGCAGCCGGCCGCGAGCGCGCTCGCGGTGTCGCCGCCGGGGACGGAGAAGGCGAAGGGGAAGTTGGAGGCCGAGTAGACGGCGACGACGCCGAGCGGCACCTTGTAGCGGCGCAGGTCCGGGATGGGCGGGGTGGCGGTGTCATCGGGGTGGTTGATGACGACGCCCAGGAACTCGCCCTCGTCGACGATGGCGGCGAAGGCCCGCAACTGGTAGCAGGTGCGGGCGAGTTCGCCGCCGAGCCGGACCGGACCGAGCGCGGTCTCCGCGTCGGCGACCTCGACGAGGCTCTCCTTGGCCGCTTCCAGCTCGTCGGCGGCCGAGCGCAGGAAGGCGGCGCGGACCGTGCGGTCGGCGAGCGACTCGCGCACGGCGTGCGCGGCGCGTACGGCGGCGTCCACCTCGTGGGCCGTCGCCTCCACCGCCACCTGTTCGCGCTGCTTCCCGGTACGGGGGTCGACGCTCCAGACTGGTGCTGCTGCCACCGTGGGTCCCTCCAGATCTAGGGACGTTCGATATACTGAACGCTGTCTTCATGGGTGAATACCCCAGGAGACTATTTCCCGTCCAACGAAGGGGTCAAGGGCGATGTCGACAGGCGAGACAGGCGGCGGAGCGCAGGTCAAGTCCGCGGTACGGACCGTTGAGCTGCTGGAATACTTCGCCGGCCGCCCCGGCATGCACTCCCTCGCCTCGGTCCAGGAGGCCGTCGGCTATCCCAAGTCCAGCCTCTACATGCTGCTGCGCACCCTGGTGGAGCTGGGCTGGGTGGAGACGGACGGCACGGGCACCCGGTACGGCATCGGGGTACGGGCGCTGCTGGTCGGCACCTCCTACATCGACGGCGACGAGGTGGTGGCGGCGGCCCGCCCCACGCTGGACCGGCTGAGCGACGACACCACCGAGACCATCCACCTCGCCCGGCTCGACGGCACCAACGTCGTCTACCTCGCCACCCGCCAGTCCCAGCACTACCTGCGCCCCTTCACCCGGGTGGGCCGGCGGCTGCCCGCGCACTCCACCTCGCTGGGCAAGGCACTGCTGAGCACGTACAGCGACGAGCAGGTCCGCAAGATGCTGCCCAGGACGCTGCCGGCGCTGACCGAGCACACCATCACCGACCGGGAGAAGCTCATCGAGGAGCTGCGCCAGGTGCGCGAGCAGGGCGTCGCGGTGGACCGGGAGGAGAACACGCTGGGGCTGCGCTGCTTCGGGGTGGCGATCCCGTACCGCACGCCCGCGCGGGACGCGGTGAGCTGCTCGGTGCCGGTGGCCCGGCTGACGCCCGCGCACGAGCAGATGGTCAAGGACGCGCTGTTCGACGCGCGGGACCGGCTGACCCTGGCGACCCGGCGGCTGTGAGCACCGCGCCCGTTCCATGAACGCCGGATGAGAAATCCGTCCCGATGCGCAGAAGAGGGAACGATTCGTCCCGGCCCGCTCGTCCTCCCACGGGATGAACAAGACGATCAGGCGGGCGGCGGTCTTCACGCTGTTCCTGGTGTTGGCTCTGCTGGTGCGGGCGACCTGGGTGCAGTTCTACGACGGCCAGGCCCTGGCAGACGACAAGGACAACCGGCGGAACGCGATCCAGACGTACGCGGCACCGCTCGGGAACATCATCGTGGCCGGCGAGTCGGTCACCGGCTCGGCGCGGACGAAGACCGGCGACCTCTCGTACAAGCGCACGTACACGGACGGCGAGCTGTACGCGGCGGTGACGGGCTATGCCTCGCAGGCGTACGCGCCGACGCAGTTGGAGGGGATCTACCAGGATCTGCTCAACGGCACCGACACGCGGCTCAAGACCGTCATGGACACGGTCACCGGCGAGCGGGCGGAGCCGGGGAACGTGGTCACGACCATCGATCCGGCCGTGCAGAAGGCCGGTCTGGCGGCGCTGGGCGACAACAAGGGCGCCGCCGTGGCGATCGACCCGAAGACGGGCCGGATCCTCGGAGCCGTCTCGACGCCCTCGTACGACCCCTCCTCGCTCACCGACGCCAACACCGCCGGGGCGGCGTGGCGGAAGCTGACCACGGACGCGGACAAGCCGCTGACCAACCGGGCGCTGCGCCAGCCGCTGCCGCCGGGCTCCACCTTCAAGCTGGTCGTCGCCGCCGCCGCGCTGGAGAACGACCTGTACGGGTCGGTGGACGAGAAAACCGTCAGCCCGATCCCGTACATCCTGCCGGGCACCAGCACGGAGATGTCGAACGAGAACCCGGCCGCGCCCTGCGAGAACGCCACGATCCGCACCGCGCTGCGGTACTCCTGCAACAACGTCTTCGCGAAGATGGCGGTGCGACTGGGCCAGGACAAGGTGCGGGCGATGGCCGAGAAGTTCGGCTTCAACGACGACGAGCAGGATGTGCCGGTCCGCGCCTACGCCAGCGTGTACCCCGAGGACATGGACGAGGCGCAGACCGGCCTGTCGGGCATCGGCCAGTTCGACGTGACCGCGACCCCGCTCCAGATGGCGATGGTGTCGGCGGCCCTCGCCAACGGCGGCGAGCTGGTCTCCCCGCACATGGTGGCGCAGACCACCGACGGTGGCGGCGACGTGCTGGAGGACTACGACGAGGACGCGCGGACCGAGCGGGTCGTCAGCTCCGCCACCGCCGAGCAGTTGCGGTCGGCGATGCGGACGGTGGTGGAGGAGGGCACCGGGACCAACGCGCGGATCGACGGGGTCACCGTGGGCGGCAAGACGGGCACCGCCCAGCACGGCGAGAACAACAGCAAGACGCCCTACGCCTGGTTCACCTCGTACGGCACCTCCGACTCCACCGGTGACCAGGTCGCCGTCGCCGTCATGGTCGAGCAGTCGAACGCGGCCCGTTCCGAGGTCAGCGGCAACGGCCTGGCGGCCCCGGTGGCCAAGGCGATGATGCGGGCCGCGCTGACGGGCTGACCGCCCCCGGCCGGGGCCCGGCCAGGACGTACCGGGCGTCCAGCTCGGTCAGGGTCGCGGTCCGCAGCACCTGGTTGTCGGCCCCGGCCGCCAGGACGGTGCCGCGCACCTCCGGTCCGTCGAAGGAACCGCCCGTCAGGGGCACCAGCCGGCGGTGGCCGTCCGGCGCCTCGCCGAGGTCGTACGGGGCGTCGACGCGTACCGACAGGTGGGCGAAGAAGGTGAGCGCCGGGGCGGCGGGGGTCAGGGGTGGCATGGTCTCACCGTCTCCCGGTCGGCGGCGGTCGGCAACACCGCGCGCTCATGTGCACCGGTGTCAGGTCCGGCCGGCGGGGTCCTGCGGCGGCACGGCAAGTTCGACCTGCCATACGGCGTTCGGGGAACCGTACGGAGTTCCGGCGGACGCTGATACGCTTCCGCACCCGCCCCGGCGCACGGCTGTTCGATGCCGGGGAAGCCGCCACGAGGAGAGAACGCCGTGGGCACAGTCGTCGACGACGCCGCCTCCGAGGAGTTCCACGCCTTCTTCGAGCGCCACTACGCGGAACTCTCCCGGCTCGCCCTGCTGCTGACGGGGGAACCGGACGCCGCCGACGACCTGGCGGCGGACGCCCTGCTGGCGCTCTGGGACCGCTGGGACCGGGTGCGGGCGGCCGACCATCCGGCGGCCTACGCCCGCGGGGTCGTCGCCAACCTGGCCCGCTCCCGTATCCGCAGCGCGGTGCGCGAGCGACGCCGGGTCGCGCTGTTCTGGTCGCCCCGCGACGAGCGCGCCGAGGACCCGGACGTGCCCGGCGTGGTCGACGTGCAGGCGGCGCTGCGCAGGCTGCCGTTCCGCAAGCGGGCGTGCGTGGTGCTGCGGCACGCCTTCGACCTCTCCGAGAAGGACACGGCGCTGGCCCTGGGGGTCTCGGTGGGTACGGTGAAGAGCCAGACCTCGAAGGGGATGGCCGAGCTGCAACGGCTGCTCGGCGACCGGGAGTCCGCGCGGACGGTGCACGCGGTGGTGGCGGGCGGCGCGCGTGCCGCGGAGGGGAACCGATGAGCGGGCGGGACGGGCACGAGGAGCTGCGCGCCCGGCTGCGCGCGGCGGCCGGGGCGCACGAGCCGGACCGGGCGCGCATCCTGGCCCGCGTCGAGCACGGCCGGGCCCGCCGGGACCCCGGCCCCCGGCCGGAGGTACGCCGCCCGCCGGCCGGCTGGGTCCGGGTGGCCGGCGCCGCGGTCGCGGTGGCGGGAGTGGTGGCGGTCGGCGCCCACGCCGTCACCCCGCTCACCGGCGAACCGGCCCCCGCGCGGCGTTCGGTCGCCGCCCGGTCCACCCCCTCGGCGCCCGCCCCGACCGGCCGCACGGTCCGGCCCGGCGCCACCGCCGACGCCGGACCGCTGCGGTCGGACGCCGTGGTGGACCCGCACAGCAACGCCTACTGGGCGCAGAGCAACCTGACCCTGAGCACCGCCGAGCCGCTGAGCGCGCTCACCGTCGAGATACGGGTGGCGCAGACCGGCGGGGTCTCCGCCACCGGCGCCTGGCGGACGCTGCCCGAGGACGACTTCGCGTTCTCGGCCGCCGAGCGGAACGGCTTCGTCGTCTACCGGTGGGTGCTGGAGGAGGGGCGTACGGTCCCGGCCGGCGAGTGGGTGTTCGCCGCGCAGTACGACCACGCGCGCGGCGGCCGGGACGCGCGGGCCGACACCTACACGGCGACGGCGGCCGCGGGCTTGGGACGGCCGGCGGTGGCGGGTGACTTCGTGCCCGGGGACGCCGCGCCCCCCAAGGCCGCGACGGAACCCGCGGCCACCGCGGGCCGGTAGGGGTTTTTCCGGCGGGCGGCAACCTTTCCCGCGTCGGCGGCGACAGGAGAAGGCGAGCGCAGCCGCGCCCGACTCCGGGATGTCACACCCCCCGACACCCGGTGGACCGGCCGCCCCGAAGCCCCCCTTGGGGGCGGCCGGTAACGGACCGGCCGGGCCGCTGCCCGGCCGGTCCGTGCGTCTTTTCGGGCGACGGCCCCGGTTCCGGTGCGGCTCGGGCGGACAGCCACGTGAAGACCTCGTCCTGCACGGGCGCGGGGAACGCGTGTCCCAGCCCCGGCCGCAGCTCCGTGCGCAACCGCTCGCTCGCGCCCGCGGCGGCCCAGACGGCGCGCAGCCGCGCGTGGGCGGCCCGGACTCCCCCGGCGGTGAACAGCGGGTCGCGTTCCCCGGCGAGGAACATCATCGGTTTGGGGGCGGCGAGGCTCGCCACGTCGGGGAGGTCGAGATGGCGGGCGAGCCCGGGGTGCAGCAGGTGGAACGCCGACTGTCCGCGCGCGGTGTTGCCGCCGGGCACCATCAGGTCCTTCAGGCCGGTCATCCAGCACACGCTGACCGCCGCGGTGACGTCGTCGCTGAGGGCGGCCGTCTGCCAGGCGCGGTAGCCGCCCATCGAGAACCCGAGGGCCGCGACCCGCCGGGCGTCCACCCGCTCCAGGCCGGCCAGGAAACCGGCGGCGCGCACGTCCTCACGGGCCATCAGCCCGGCGAGGGAGGAACCCAGGTGGAAGAGGGTGCTCGCGACCGCCTGCTGGTGCTCGTAGGCGAGCGGTTCGCGGTCGCCCCAGCCGTAGGCGTCCAGACAGAGCACGACATGGCCGCGCCGGGCGAGTTCGTCGCCCGGGAACCGCCCGTCGAAGTGTCTGTCCGCCCACTCCTCGGCGGCGGGGAGCCGGGCGCGGTCGTACCAGGGCCGGATCAGTTTCTCCTTGCCGATGTCGAAGCGGGAGCCGTGGTCGTGCAGGAGCAGGACGGCCGGGAAGGGGCCGGGTCCGGAGGGGGTGAGCAGGGCGCCGCGGACCCGTCCCCAGCGGGTGAGGGAGAGCGTGACCAGCTCCCTGGTGTACCCGTCGCCGTCCGTACCCGGGCCGTGCTCGGGGGCGTACGGGGTGTCCTCCTGCCCGTCGACGAGCAGGTGCTCCTCGACCTTGGCCCGGGCCGCCGCCCGCCACGCCCCGAAGTCCCGGACCGGCGAGGTGCCCCAGGCCAGCGGGAAGGTCAGCTCGTCCCGGAGCGCGCGGTGGAAGCCGGGGCGGAGGCCGGGACCCGGCCCCGGACCGGGCGGCTCAGCGCCGGGCACGGGGCCGCCAGTCGCCGAGGTACGCCTCCCTGGTGTGCGCGGCGGCCTCGGCGCGGGTGAGCTGCGGCCGGTTCGCCGCGACGGTGATCACCGCGCCGGGTCCGGTGTTGCGGTACTCGCGGAACCGCTGCTCCTGCCACGGGTGGTCGTCCCGCATGTTCGCGTACGGCGCCACCGCGTCGATGCCCGCCCCCAGCCGGGTGTCGCGGACGGTGAGCATCGGCCGGGCGGTGGGGTCGGAGCTGGGCACCCAGGGACGCGCCAGCTTGTAGTGGGCGTCGGGGGCCTCGCTGGTGATCCGGCCGCCGACGACGAGGTAGCCGCGCGAGTTGGCGCCCGCCGTGGAGGGCGCGAGGACGAAACCGTACGGCGGGCCGGTCAGGTCGGTGCGGAGCAGGGTGCGGAAGTGGCAGTGCTCGTACACGGCGGTCGCCCGGCCGAAGACGAAGTCGACGTCGCCCTCGACGTGGCAGTGGGCGTAGTACTGGCGGGCGAAGTGGCCGAGGTCGCGGCTGTCGGCGTAGAGGGTGTCCTGATGGCCGAGGAAGCGGCAGTGGTGGAAGGCGGAGCGGTCGCCCTGCGCTTTGAGGGCGACGGCCTGGGTGCCGGCGGTGCCGGGGTGGTCGGCGCGCAGCCAGTCGTTGGCGAAGGTGATCCAGCGGGCGGTGAAGCCGTCGGCGGCGACGGTCGTGGTGGCCGAGCCGCTGGTGCCGTAGGTGCCGGAGCCGTCGGGCCTGGGGGTGCCGGCCGCGTTGTCGTACACGACGACGACGTCGCGGGGGTTCTCGGTGGCTCCGATCCAGGTGGCGTCGGTGCGGGTGGCGTCGACGGTGACGGTCTCCCGGTAGGTGCCGGGGGCGAGGACGAGGGTCCGGCCGGCGCCGGTCGCGGCGGTGACGGCGGCCTGGACGGCGGTGAAGTCGCCCCGGCCGTGCGGGTCGACGTACAGGGCCCCCGGGGTCAGGCGGTCCGAGGGGGAGCCGAAGCGGCCGAAGGGACGGAGACGGGGACGGGGACGGGCGGCGGCGGGCCCGGCGGCGAGGCCGAGGGCGGCGCCCGCGCCGGCGGCGCCGAGCAGGAAGCCTCTGCGGGAGGGGGCGGGTCGGGACATGCGGGTGCTCCTTCGCGACGGTGCGGGTCCGCGACGGGCCGGGGCGGTACGCGGCGCCCCGGCCCGCCGCGGCGGGAGGTCAGCGCGGGCGCCCGGCGCCCGCGCCGCGGCCGACGATGCCGGGGACGGCCTGCGCCGGGTGGACCGCGGTGCGCAGGACCGGCGTCCAGCCCGCGCCGGACCGGAGGGTCTCGGCCGGGAGTTCCGCGTTGTGCACGGCGATCAGGTCCACCGGGCGGCCGTTGACGCGGTTGTGGGCGGCGGTGACCGGGGCCTCGCTCCACTTCTTCAGCACCTTGGCGGGACTCACCCCGGCCGGCAGGGTGAAGGCGTTGTGCTCGGCGACGAGCGCGGACTCCTTGCCGACGCCGAAGCTGTAGGCGTAGGAGCCGTCGGCGACGAAGTGGTTGTCGTAGACGTCGACCTGGCCGAAGCGGACCCGGGGCGCGCGCTCGACGAGGTCCTCGAACAGGTTGTGGTGGAAGGTCGTGCGCAGCTTCCCGCGGTCGCCGACGGCGGTGGACTCGCTGTCGCTGTTGCCGATCAGGATCGTCTTGTCGTGGTCCCGGAAGACGTTCCAGGAGGCGGTGACCAGGTCGGCGCCGCGCACGATGTCGAGCTGCCCGTCGTGCCGCTGGTACAGCATGCCGAAGTGGACCGGGGCGGCGCTGTCGGGGTGCTCGCCGTCGGTGAAGGTGTTGTGGTCCAGCCAGACATGGGTGGAGCCGTACACCACGGCGCTGTCGTACTCGGAGTTCCAGTTGCCCCGGTCGCCGTCGGTGGGATCCCACTGCGGGAAGCAGTCGACGGGGCTCTCGAAGGTCAGGTTGCGGACGATGACGTTGTCGACGCCCTTGATCTGGAGGCTGGCGCCCTTGATCCCGGCGTTCCGGCCGATGCCGATGATCGTGGTGTCGGCGGGCACGTTCGCCTTGATCGCCTGGTCCTGCCGGGCGGCGGAGGCGCGGCGCAGCCCCTCGGGGCTGTCGTCGGGCTCGGCGCTCAGGTCGGTGTCCAGGCCCCAGGTCCCGGGCGCGTACTTCGCCAGGTAGGCGTCGAAGTCGTAGCCGGGCGCGGCGAAGGCGTCGCAGCCCTCGGAGACGGCGTCGACGGTGCCCTTGACCTTGATGATCCGGGGCCCGGTGCCACCGGCGGCGAGGGCCGCCCTGAACTGGGCCCAGGTGCGGACGGTGTACACCCGCGCGGCGTCGGCGGCGGCCCCGCCGGAGGTGCCGGTGCCGTGGGCGGCCCAGCCGTCGTGCGCGGGCAGGGTCTGCCGGGCGGGGTCGCGGGGCGCCGAGTGGCCGTGCGCCTGGGCGGTGGTGCCGGTCAGGGTCAGCACGAGGGCGGTGCAGCCGGCCAGCACGGCGGCTCTACGTATGGCATGCGCATGCCATGTCGGTGTGTTCACGTCGCGGCTCTCCTCAAGCGGTTCGGGTCGGGGGGCAGGCGGTGTGGGTCAGGTGGTGCGGGTCAGGTGGTGCGGGTCGGGGTGGTCACGCGGTGCGGGGCGCGGTGGTCACGGGGTCCGCGGCTCGGGCCAGTGAATCCAGGAGACCGGGATCTCCGCGTCCGGGCGGGGCGCGTCCCGGGGCGCCAGGACCCGGGTGCGCAGCAGCTCCCGCACCACGAGCCGGGCCACCTCGATCGCGCCCGGCGGGTTGAAGTGGGTGTTGTCCTGCTCGGTGGCGGTCCAGTTGAAGTACGTCTTGGTGCCCTCGGCGCCGAGGCGCTGCCACAGCGCCAGCGACAGCGCCTGGACGTCCAGCAGCGCCACGCCCTCCCCGGCGGCCAGCGCCCGCATCGCCGCCGGGTACTCGCCGTGGCTCGCCAGCGCCGTCCCGGCCGCGTCGAACCGGCGCCGCTCCACGGGCGTCGCGAGCACCGGCCGCGCGCCCCGGGCCCGCGCGCCGTCCACGTACCGGCGCAGGTACTGCTGGTACGTCGTCCAGGGCTCGGTGTACCGGGCGGGGTCCTCGGTCTTCTCGTCGTTGTGGGCGAACTGGACGAGGAGGAGGTCCCCGGGCCGGATCTCCGCCAGGACCGCCGCCAGCCGCCCCTCGTCGACGAAGCTCTTCGCGCTCCGCCCGTTGACGGCGTGGTTGGCGACGGTGAGGCCCGCGCGGAGGAAGAAGGGGAGCGCCGTCCCCCACCCGGTCTCCGGCGCGGCGTCGGCGTACTTCTGCGCGGCGGTGGAGTCGCCGGCGAGGTGGAGGGTGCGGGGGCGCGGGCGGTGGCCTTCGGCGTGGGCGGTGCGGGTGGCGGCGAGGGACAGGGGCAGGGCGGCGGCCGCGGCGGTGACTTGTCTCCGGGTTACTGACACTCCGGGTCCTTTGCGAAGAAGGAATCAGAAGATGGGATCAGAAGAAGGGATCAGGTGCCGTGCCGAGGGGCGCGGGGCGTGCCCGGCCGGGAGCGGTCCGTGCGGCACGGACCGCCCCGCGGCCGGCCCGGACCTATCCCTTCTGCTCGTTCCACTCGGCCTGCGCCTCGTTGAGCTGCTCGGCCACCGTGTCCAGGAAGTCCTTCGCGCTCATCTTCCCGAGCAGCACCTTCTGGAAGTTCGGCTCGTTGTCGGCCTTGGAGATGGTGTTCCAGTCCGGCAGGTAGTACGGGAGCTGCACGATCGTCGTGGAACCGTCCGTCAGCGCCTCGGCCGCCAGCTTGGTGGGCTCGGCGTCGGAGATCCAGTCGTCCTTCGCCGCGTAGTTGTTGGACGGCACCTGCCCCGCCGACCTGTTGAACTTCGAGTTCTCCTCGTGCGAGGTGGCGAACTCGATGAACTTCCAGGCGGCGTCCTTGTTCTTGGAACTCCTGAAGACCCCGAGCCCGTCGACCGGGTTGGAGACCTGCACCCGCTTGCCGGAGGGACCGGCCGGCTGCGGGATGCCGCGGAACTTCTCCTCGCCGAACGCCTTCACATGGTCCTGGTAGGAGCCCAGGTTGTGGTTGAGCATCCCGATGGTGCCGGAGTCCCACTGGGCGACCATCTTCGTGAAGTCGTTGTTGAGGTCGGCGGCCGGAGTGGTCTTCTTGAACAGCTCGGCGTACTTCTCCAGCGCCTCGACGTTCTTCGGGTCGTTGAGGGTGGTCTTCTTCTCCTCCGCGTCCCAGAACGAGGTGATGCCGGACTGCCCGTACATCGCGTCCAGGGCCTGGGCGATGGAACCGGCGCCGCCGCGGATCGTGTAGCCGAACTCGTTGTCGTCCGCGTCGGTCAGTTTCCCGGCGGCCTCGAAGAACGCGTCCCAGGTGGACGGCTCCTTGAGCCCCGCCTTCTGGAAGAGGTCGGTGCGGTAGTACAGGACGCCGTTGTTGGCGGAGGTCGGCACCGAGTACAGCGTGCCGTCGCCGCCGCCGGCCGCCTTCAGCGACTCCACCATGTCCTCGTTGAGCTTGCCGTCCAGGGCCGACCCCGCGAGCCGGTCGTCCAGCGGCTCCAGCGCGTTCTGGGCGGCGAACCCGGCCAGCATGGCCGCGCCGACCCCGCCGACGTCCGGCAGGCCACCGCCCTGGATCGCGGTGTCGACCTTCGACTGGTACTCGGTGGAGGCGATCCCCACGTACTCGACGTCGATGTCCGGGTTGGCCTTCTCGAAGTCGGCGATGATCTCCTTCCAGACGTCGGTGCGGACACCGCCGTTGTTGTCCCAGAAGGTGATCTTCCCCTTGCCGCTGCCGTCGCCGCCCTTGTCGCCGCTCGCCCCGCCGCCGTCGTCCCCGCAGGCGGTGGCGGTCAGCGCGAGGACGGCGCCCAGCGCGACGGCGGCCGACGCCCGGCGCCTGCCCGCGCTGCCGCTTCTGCCGTTTCGGCTGTTTCCACTGTTGCTGATCTTCATGGTCGGCTCTCTTCTTCTGGGTCGGGTCTTCTGGGTCGAGCGGAACGATGAACGTGCGGAACGCGTGGGGGTGAGTGGTTCTGGGACGCGGTGGTTCACAGCGGGCTGATCCGGAACCGGGTGAAGACGGCCGTACCCGCGTCGGCCCCGCTCCCGTCCCCGGGTGCGAGGGCGAAGAGGCCGAGCAGGGCGCCCACCCAGCGCCAGGGAGTGGCGGCGAAGACCTGGCCCGACGGGCGGAAGCCGTCCCCGGTGCCGGTGTCGTGACGGAAACGGCAGCGGGCGTGGGCGTCGATCTCCACCCGCAGCCGGACCCGGCCCCCGGGCGCGGGTCTCGCGTGGGCGGCGTCCCGTTCCGCCTCGGCGACCGCCTCGCCGAAGCGGTGCACCAGGTGCACCGCCCCGTCCGCGCCGCGCTGGAGCCCGATCCAGGCGAACGCGTCCCCGAGCACGGCGAGGCCGGCCCGCGCGCCCGGCTCCTCGCTCGCCAGCCGCAGGTCGACCTCGACCGCGCACGGGGTGCCCGGCAGCCGCTGGGTGAGCACGCTCGGCACCTTGCGCGGATCACGCGCGTCGGCCGAGCGGAGACAGGCCAGCCGCAGCCCGTCCCCGGGGTGCGGGACCGTCCAGCCGTCCCCGGGGTTGGCGGTCCACGACCACTGGAGGCCGTACCGTCCGCCGGGGAAGTCGTCGTCGGTCGCGGACGCGGCGGGCGGTCCGGCGGGCAGGGCGGGCCGCCGGTGCTCGGTGACGGGCGCCCCGTCGTCGCCGAACACCGGCCAGCCGTCCGGCGTGTCCCAGCGCACCGGCTGGAGGTGCACGACCCGGCCGTGGGCGCCGCGCTGCTGGAAGTGCAGGAACCAGTCCTCACCGGCCGCGGTGCGCACCCAGCCGCCCTGGTGCGGGCCGTTGACGTCGGTGTCCTTCTGCTCCAGGACGACCCGCTCCTCGTACGGCCCGAAGAAGTCGCGGGAGCGGAAGGCGCCCTGCCAGCCGGTCTCCACTCCCCCGGCGGGCGCCAGGATCCAGAACCAGCCGTCGTGCCGGTAGAGCTTGGGGCCCTCCAGGGTGAACCAGCCGGGGATGCGGTCGCCGTCGACGATCACCTCGCCCTGGTCGAGGAGGCCGGTGCCGTCGGGGCGCATGCGGTGGCCGGTGAGCCGGTTCTTGACGCCGGAGCGGGACCGGGCCCAGGCGTGCACGAGGTACGCCTCGCCGCTCTCCTCGTCCCACAGCGGGCAGGGGTCGATCAGGCCCTTGCCCGCCTTCACCAGGTGCGGCGCGGTCCACGGCCCCTCGACGGCCGCCGCGTTGACCTGGAAGACGCCCTGGTCGGGGTCGCCCCAGAAGATCCAGAAGCGGCCGGCGTGGTGGCGCAGGGACGGGGCCCAGACGCCGCAGTCGTGCCGGGGGGCCGCGAAGACGTCGGCCGGTTCCAGGCGCGGCAGGGCGTGCCCGACCAGGGTCCAGTGGACCAGGTCGCGGGAGTGCAGCAGCGGCAGTCCGGGGACGCGGCCGAAGCTGGAGGCGGTCAGATAGAAGTCGTCGCCGGCCCGGACGACGTCCGGGTCCGACCAGTCGGCGTTCAGGACGGGGTTGCGGTAGGTCTCCGCGCCCCGTGCGTCCCGTGCGTCCCCTGCGTCCCGTGCGTCCTGTGCCGCCCCCGCCTCCCGTGTGCTCACTGGTTCACCGCCTTGCGGACCAGCGCGGCGGCGGCGTCGGCGTCCAGGCGGCCGTCGGCGACGACGGTGACGACCCGGCGGACGGCCGTGTCACCGGCGGCCACCTCCAGGCGGCTGCCGTGAGCGAGCGAGGAACCGACACCGGGGTACTCCTCGGTGCGTACGAACCAGGGGTCCTCCCGGGTCCGTCCGGTGGCCCCGGCGAACACCAGCGACCAGGTGGAGCCCACCAGCGCGAGCCAGTCGGCGCGGTGGCCGTGGACGGCCGCCTCCCCCTCGGCGGCCGCGGTGAGCACGTCCGGCGCGGCCGCCTCCTTGCGGGCCCGCCAGAAGAAGCCGCCGTAGGCCGCGCCGGGGCGGCCGTTGGTGGCGGGGCTGCCGAGGGTGAGCGGGCGGGAGGTGATGTTGGTGAGCGAGAAGGTGAAGTCCAGCGCCCAGGCCCGGTCGGTGAGCGCGGTGGCGGCGACCGTACGGCGCTCGCGCAGCAGCTCGGTGCCGTCGGCGACCCACCGCAGCTCCTCCACGAAGCCGTCCGGGTCGCGCAGCGGGAAGCCGGTGTGGCGCTGGGAGCCGTGATTGTCCAGCTCGGTCGGGCCCTGGTCGCGGACGTAGGTGCGGCCGCCCCAGAAGTTGTGCCCCTCGACGTCGGGGACGGCGACACCGACGCCGAGGTGGTGCGGGTGGTCGGCCGGGCTGAACTCGGTGACCGGGGTCCCGGTCAGGGTGGTGACGGGGTGCAGGTAGGGGCGCGGCGAGTGCCGGGCGGGCAGCTCGGGCCGGATGACGTACCGGCCGACGGGCCGGCCGGCCACGCGCAGGACCGGGGAGTCGGTGCCGGTCATCGGGTGCTCACCCCTTCCAGGGAGCGCCGGGTGGCGGGAGCCCAGGGGGCGCCCAGCTCGGAGTAGAGGGACAGGGTGTCGGCGGCGGCGGTGACGAGGGCGTCGACGCCGGGGACGACCCGGCGCCGTTCCGCGGCGATCCGCTGCCAGGCCGTCCCGGGCAGCGCGGCCGGGTCGGGGGCCCGCCGGATCGCCTCCACCACCCGCATGAAGGCGCCGGTCGTCTCCGGCGGGACCAGCAGCGCGGCCCCGGTGCGCAGGTGGTCGAGGAGGTTCTCCAGCAGGTCGGTGCGGCCGTGGTCGTACTCCTCGGGGCCGTGGCCCGCGCGCTGGAGCAGCACGCGGTCCTGCTTGTACCAGAAGGTGATCCGGCCCCGGGTGCCGTGCACCACGACGTACGGTTCGCCGGGCCGCTCGGCGCACAGGGTCGCGGCGACGGTGATCCGGCGGCCCGCCGCGGTGGTGACGCGGACGCAGGAGGTGTCGTCGGCCTCGATGTCGTTGGCGCGGGCCAGTTCGGTCTCGATGCCGGTGACGTCCTCGGCGCGGGTGCAGTCGCCGAGCGCGAGGGCGGTGGCGACGGCGTGCGCGAGGGGGTTGGTCAGCGCCCCGTCGACCACGTCGGCGCCGTCCAGCCGGCGCCGGCCCGCCCACGGCGAGCGCCGGAAGTACTCCTCGTCGCGCACCCAGGCACCGGCCCCGCCGACCCCGGTGACCTCGCCGATCGCGTCCTGCGCGACCAGTTCCCGGATCGCGGGCACGGCGTGCGAACCCAGCGACTGGAACCCGATCTGGCAGGCCACCTCGGCCTCGGCGACCCCGTCGGCCATGCGGCGGAACTCGGCGTACGAGGGCGCCGGGGGCTTCTCCAGGAGCAGGTGCGCGCCCCTGCGCGCGGCGGTCAACGCGAGGTCGGTGTGGGTGGGGATCGGGGTGCAGATCACGGCGGCCTGGGCGCCGGTGGTGTCGAGCAGCGCGCCCAGGTCGGCGGACTGCTCGGGGAGCGGGCCGCCGAACTCCTCCTCGGTGAGCGGGGCCGGCTCGCAGATACCGGCCAGCTCGACCAGCCCCGCCTCCTGAAGGCGGCGGAGGTTGGCGAGGTGCCAGCGGCCGTGCCCGCGGGCACCGGCGAGGACGACGGGCACGGGGGCGGACGGGGGGACGGCGGGCGGGGGGACTACGGGCAGGGCGTCGGCGGGCGGGGGCGCGGAGGTGCTGGTGCGGCTCACCCCTTCACCGCCCCCGCGCTGAAGCCCGTGATCAGCCACTTCTGGATGAAGGCGAAGACGATCACCACGGGGACGGCGGCGACGATGCCGCCGGCCGCGAGGGCGCCGAGGTCGACGCTGTCCGCGCTCATCAGGGTGTTGAGGCCGACCGGGATGGTCTGCTTGCCCTGGTTGTTGAGGAACATCAGGGCGAAGAGGAAGTGGTTCCAGGAGTGCACGAAGGCGAAGGAGCCCACCGCGATCAGGCCGGGGCGCAGGAGCGGCAGTACGACGATCCGGAAGGCCCGCATCCGGCCGCAGCCGTCGACCCAGGCGGCCTCCTCCAGGGAGTACGGCACGTTCTTGATGAAGTTGCTGATCAGGATCATCGACAGCGGCAACTGGAAGACGGTCTCGGCGATGATGACGCTGACCAGCGAGTTGATCATCCGCAGTTCGGCGAAGATCTCGAAGAGCGGGACGAGGAGCAGCGCGCCGGGGACGAACTGGGAGCAGAGCAGCGCCAGCATGAACACCCGTTTGACCTTGAAGTCGAACCGGGCGAGGGCGTAGCCGCCGGCCAGCGCGACGAGCGTGGTCATCACCAGGGTGGCGACGCCGACCAGCACGCTGTTGCCGAAGTAGGTGCCGAAGCTGCGCTCGGTCCACACCTTCTCGAAGTGGTCGAAGGTGACCGGCCAGGGCACCAGCGAGGTGGAGCCGGCCGGGCGCAGCGAGAAGAGCAGGATCCAGTAGAACGGGATCAGGGTGAAGACGAGGTACCCGCCGAGCGGGAGGTAGATCTGCCAGCGGGGGATCTCGTCCCAGGCGGGGCGGTGCTTGCGCGCCGGGCGGGGCGGGGCGGGGGCGGCCCGCTCGGGGGCGGGCGCGGCCGCGGTGGCCTCCTTGGTGATCACTTGTTCTCGCCTCCGAACTTGCTCAGCCGCAGATAGACCATCGAGCAGAAGAGCAGGATCACGAACGCGACCGTGGTCAGGGCGGACGCGTAGCCGAAGTCGTGGGCGTCGACGGAGGTGTTGGCGATGTAGAGCGGGAGGGTCGTGGTCTCCCCCGCGGGTCCGCCGCCGGTCAGGGTGTAGAGCAGGTCGACGTTGTTGAACTCCCACACCGCCCGCAGCAGCGTGGCGAGGATGATGGCGTCCTTCAGGTGCGGCAGCGTGATGTGCCAGAACTGCTTGATCCGGCCGGCCCCGTCGACCTCGGCCGCCTCGTAGAGGTCCTTCGAGACGGACTGGAGGTCGGCGAGGATGAGGATCGCGAAGAAGGGCACCCCGCGCCACAGGTCGGCGACGATCGCCGCCGAGAAGACGGTCGAGGTGTCCGACAGCCAGCTCGTGCCGTAGGAGCCGACGCCCAGGTCCGCGAGGTAGCGGGTGATGCCGGTCTGGGAGTTGTAGAGCAGCACCCAGATCGCGGAGGTGAGGACGCCGGAGACGGCCCACGGGGAGAAGACCAGGGCGCGGCCGAGGCCCCGGCCGACGAAGGTCTGGTTGACGATCAGGGCCAGTGCGAGACCGAACAGCAGTTGCAGGCCGACCTCGACGAAGACCCACTTGGCGCTGAAGACGAGGGTGTCCCGGAAGACCGGGTCGTCGGTGAAGATCCGGACGAAGTTGTCCAGGCCCGCGTAGCCGTTCCGCCATGGTTTGGTCGGGTTGTACTCCTGCAGGCTGTAGTAGAAGACGCTGATGACCGGGTAGGCGATGAAGCCCAGCATCAGCAGCCCCGCCGGGGCGATCAGCAGGTACGGGAGCCTGCGCGGGGTGGCGGAGGTGCGGCGCCGCCTCGGTGACGCGGGCGGTTTCGCCACGGCTGCGGCATGGGCCATGACTGTTCTCCGTTCTGGTACGTCGTGCGGGTGCGGTGCGGTGCGGGAAGGCGTGCAGGAAGCGCTTTCTGCCAGTACAGGGGTGTGCGCCGTGCTTCCGTCGGGGACGGGGGGTGCTAGCCGGCGTAGGGGTCCCGCACCTTGCCCGGTCGGGCGAGGAACTCGAAGTCGCAGCCGGTGTCGGCCTGGGTGATCTGTGCGTCGTAGAGCGCGCCGTAGCCGCGCTCGAACCGGGTCGGGGGCGGCGTCCACCGCGCCCGGCGGCGGGCCAGTTCCTCGTCGTCCACATGGAGGTGGAGGGTGCGGGCCTCGACGTCGAGGGTGATCTCGTCGCCGGTGCGGACCAGGGCGAGCGGGCCGCCGATGTGCGACTCGGGGGCCACGTGCAGCACGCAGGCGCCGTAACTCGTGCCGCTCATCCGGGCGTCGGAGATCCGGACCATGTCCCGGACGCCCTGTCTGAGCAGGTGGTCGGGGATCGGGAGCATGCCGTACTCGGGCATGCCGGGCCCTCCCCTGGGTCCGGAGCCGCGCAGCACCAGGACGCTGTCGGCGGTGATGTCCAGCGCCGGGTCGTTGACGGTGCGCTGCATGGTCCGGTAGTCGTCGAAGACGACGGCACGGCCGGTGTGCCGCAGCAGGCGCGGTTCGGCGGCGATGTGCTTGATGACGGCGCCGTCGGGGCAGAGGTTGCCGCGCAGGACGGCGACCCCGCCCTCGTCGGCCACCGGGCGGTCGCGGGGCCGGATCACGTCGTCGTCGTGGACGCGGGCGCCGGCGAGCTGCTCGCGCAGCGTGTCGTGGCAGACGGTGGGCCGGTCCAGGTGGAGCAGGTCCGGGATGCGGGAGAGGAAGCCGGGCAGGCCGCCGGCGAAGTGGAAGTCCTCCATCAGGTACTTCTGTCCGCCCGGCCGGACATTGGCCAGCACCGGGACGGTGCGGGCGACGCGGTCGAAGTCGTCCAGGGTGAGGGTGACTCCGGCGCGGCCGGCCATGGCGATCAGGTGGATGACGGCGTTGGTGGAGCCGCCGAGGCCGAGCACGGTGGTGACGGCGTCCTCGAAGGCGTCCGCGGTGAGGATGTCGCTGAGTCTGCGGTCCGTGCGGACCAGTTCCACGATGCGCAGGCCGGCCGCGGCGGCCATCCGGTCGTGCCCGGAGTCGACGGCCGGGATGCTGGAGGCGCCCGGGACGGTGACGCCGAGCGCCTCGGCGGCGGCGGTCAGGGTGGAGGCGGTGCCCATCGTCATGCAGTGGCCGGGCGAGCGGGCCAGGCCGCTCTCCAGCTCCTGCAGCTCGCAGTCGCCGATCAGACCGGCCCGCCGGTCGTCCCAGTACTTCCACATGTCGGTGCCGGAGCCGAGGACCTCGTCGCGCCAGTGGCCGGGGAGCATGGGGCCGGCCGGTACGAAGATCGCCGGGAGGTCGGCGGAGGCGGCGCCCATCAGCAGGGCGGGCGTGGACTTGTCGCAGCCGCCCATCAGGACCGCGCCGTCGACCGGGTAGGAGCGCAGCAGTTCCTCGGTCTCCATGGCGAGCATGTTCCGGTAGAGCATCGGGGTCGGCTTCTGGAAGGTCTCGCTGAGCGTGGAGACCGGGAATTCGAGCGGGAAGCCGCCCGCCTGCCAGACCCCGCGCTTGACCGCCTGGGCGCGGTCGCGCAGGTGGACGTGGCAGGGGTTGATGTCGGACCAGGTGTTGAGGATCGCGACGACCGGCTTGCCGAGGTGCTCCTCGGGCAGATAGCCGAGCTGGCGGGTGCGGGCCCGGTGGCTGAAGGAGCGCAGGCCGCCGGCGCCGTACCACTGGTGGCTGCGCAGTTCCTCGGGACGTCTGCCGCCGGCGGGGCGGTGGGACTCGGCCCGGGCGTTCTCCGGGGTGACCCCGCCCTGGTCCGCGGTGGCCTCCGGGGCGGCCCCGTCCTGGTCCGGCCCGGTCATATCGACCACCCGGCGGCGATGGCGGCGACCTCGGCCCGCTCGCTCTCCGGCAGCGGCCTGCTCGGCGGGCGGACCTCGCGGCGGCACAGGCCGAGCGAGGCGAGGGCCTCCTTGACGACGGTGACGTTGTTGGCGGAGCCGTTGGCCGCGCGCAGCTCCTCGAAGCGGCGGATCTGCTCCCACACCTTCATGGCGGCGGTGTAGTCGCCCGCGCGCAGCGCCTCGATCATGTTGAGGGAGACGGCCGGGGCGACGTTGACCAGCCCCGAGGTGAACCCGGTGGCGCCGGCGGAGAAGTAGGACGGGGCGTAGGGCTCGGCGAGCCCGGCGACCCAGACGAAGCGGTCCAGGCCCGCGTCGCGGGCGAAGGCGGCGAACTTCGCCGCGTCCGGCACCGCGTACTTCACCCCGATCACGTTGGGGCAGGCGTCGGCGAGTTCGGCGAGCCGGGCGCCGGCGAGCTGCGCGTTGCGGACGTAGGGGACGACACCCAGCTCGGGCACGGCCTCGGCGATGGCGCGGTGGTAGTCGACCCAGCCGGCCTGGGAGACGTAGGGGTGGACGGGCTGGTGGACCATCACCATGCGGGCGCCCAGTTCCCGGGCGTGCAGCGCGGAGGCGACGGCGGTCGGTACGTCGTGCCCGACACCGACGAGGATCGCGGCGCCGCCGCCGGCCTCCTCGACGGTCAGCTCGGTGACGCGGCGGCGCTCGGCCGGGGTGAGGGCGTAGAACTCGCCGGTGTTGCCGTTGGGGGTGAGGGTGGTGATGCCGGCGTCGATCAGGCGCCGCAGCAGGGCCCGGTAGACGTCCGCCTCGACGGAGCCGTCCGCGGCGAACGGGGTCACCGGGATCGCCACCACGTCGGCCAGGGCCGTCCGCTGGGTCTCGAACGTCGTTGTCATGCCGGACCGTCCTTTTCCTGGGCCTGTCCGGCCCGGTGTTCCGCCGCCGGGAAGGCGCGCTCGACGAACGACGCGATGTGCCGGTGGAGGGCGCGGGCGGCGCCGTCCGCGTCCTCGGCCAGGGCGAGCCGCAGGATCTCCTGGTGCTCGCCCGCCTCCCGGTCCCAGGACGGGTCGGCGGCCCAGGCGACGGCGGAGACGAGGGCGGCCTGGTCGCGGACCTCGTCGAGCATCCGGCCGAGCAGCGGGTTGCCGCACGGCAGGTACAGGGCGCGGTGGAACTCCCGGTTGGCCAGGGAGCGTTCGGCGGTGTCGGTGGCGCTGTCGGCCCGGGTGAGCGCGGCGCGGGCGGCGTCGAGGGAGGCGCCGCGCCGCACCGTGCGCCGCAGCGCCTCCGGTTCGAGGAGCAGCCGCACGTCGTAGACCTCGCGTGCCATGTCCGCGTCCACCATGCGCACCGTGGCGCCCTTGTACTGGCTCATGACGACCAGGCCGGTGCCGGCCAGCGTCTTGAGCGCCTCCCGCACGGGTGTCTTGGACACCCCGAACAGTGCGGCGAGTTCGGTCTCGACCAGGGCCTGACCTGGTGAGAGCCGCCCGGTGAGGATGCGGCGTTTGATCTCCTCGTGCACGACTTGCGTGCGGGAGGGGATCGGCGTGGGCACAGAGGTCATGCGCGCCTCTCGGATCTTCGCGTCGGATCGCGTGGGTGATCTCGCGTGGAGCAGCTCGCATATGAGATCTCGCGTATCGCGTCTCATATATGACGTACGAGGTACGACGCGTTGAAGGTAGGAGGGGTGCGGGGCTTCGTCAATGCTTCTGACAAAGGTCCGGCGAAGAGAAGTGGAAGAGGGCGCGGCGGCCGCGGTACGGCCGGGCCGGAGCGCGTTTCCCCGGCCCCGGTCGCGGGCAGCGCGAAGCGGCCCGACCGGGTCGTGCCGGTCCGGCCGGGGGGGGTCGCGCCAGGGCGTCGGGCGGTCCGCCGGGCGGGCGCGGCGCTCACCGCGACCGGGTGCGCCCAACTCAACGCGCCGCCGGCGCCCAACGCTCTCGCCCCTCCCGGCGCCTNGCGCCTCCGGCGCTCCCGGCGCTCCCGGCGCTCCCGGCGCTCCCGGCGCTCCCGGCGCTCCCGCTGTACGCTCACCGCTCCGCCAGCCCCCGGCGCACCTCCTCCAGATCCCCGTCCGACGCCAGCCCCGCGTGGTACAGGCGCAGTTCGGTGGCGCCCCGCTCGCGGGCGCGGGCGGCGTCGGCCGCCAGGGTGGCCGGGGTGCCGCCCATGCCGGAGACGATCGTGAGGTTGGCGGCGAGGACCGTGCCGGCCCGGCCCCGGCCGGCGAACGCGGTGAGCGGTTCCGGGCCGCCCGCGCAGGGCACGACGACCCCGTCCGCGACGGACAGGATGTGCGCGGGGTCGACGCCGGCGTTGGCGCCGCAGTGGTACGACACCGGGTCGGCGTGCAGCAGCACCTGGAAGCCCGCGGGCGCGGCGGCCCGTACCGCCGCGACGGCCTCCTCCTGGAGCGAGCGGGCGGTGGTCTCCCGCCACTCGCGCGTGGCCCGCGCCCGGGTCTCGCCGAGCAGCTTCTCCACCCCCGCCCAGCCCCCGTCGGACGGCGCTCCGCGCCACACCGGTTCCAGCGCGTCCCGTACGGCGGCGGCGAGTTCCGCCGCGTCCAGTCCATGCCCGCCGTAGCCGTCCCGGCAGGCGGGGCAGAAGCACAGGGACATCAGGTACTGCCCGGCGTCGCCGAGGCCGACCCCGCCGGTCTTGTCGTGGGCGTGCAGATGGGCCAGTCCGTACCAGCCGAGGGATTCCAGTTCGGTGCCGCGCGCGCCCGGCCGCACCGCCGCCTCGGCGGCGAGGGCGACGAGGTACTCGCGGGTGGCGGGCTGCGCGACGCACGGCGCCCACGGGTAGCGGTCGCCGTAGGCGTTGACGACGGAGGTGCCCGGGTGCTCGGCGCCGAGGCGGGAGCTGTGGGCGAGGACCACCCAGGTGTGCACCTCCAGGCCCGCGCCGGCGAGCGCGGCGGCGGCCTCGCCGAAGGCGTCGCCGGGCGCCCAGTCGCCGGACTCGTGGGGCCGCAGCTCACGCCCCCGCCAGTGCTCGCCCGGCGGGTAGAGGACGGCGGCGTGCTCGGCGGTGACGACGCGGTGGCGGGGGTGGCGCGGGGTCAGGGCGCGGGTGGAGTGGTAGGCGGCGGCGAGCGTCACCTGCTCCACCCCGAGGCCGGCGATCGCGGCGGCCGCGTGCGGGTCGCCGACGACGTCCCAGGGGTAGACGAACGCGGACGCCTTCATCGGGCCTCCTCCAGCAGCGCGTACCCGCGCTCGATGATCCGGGCGAGCTGGTCCACGTGTTCCTTGGCCGCCTCGTGCAGCGGGGGCCGGACCTCGCCCACGTCCAGGCCGCGCAGCCGTACCCCGGCCTTGACCAGGGCGACCGCGTAGCCGCGGCCCTGGGCGCGCAGGTCGGAGAAGGGCCGGTAGAAGCCGTCGAGGAGGCGGTGGGCGACTGTGTCGTCGCCGTCGGCGAGCGCCCGGTGGAAGGCGAGGGCGATCTCCGGCACGAAGCAGAAGACGGCGGACGAGTAGAGGGCGACGCCGAGGCCGCGGTAGGCGAGCTGGGTCTGCTCGGCGGTCGGCAGCCCGTTGAAGTAGAGGAAGTCGCCGGGGCCCTCGGTGCGCACGGCGCTCACGATCCGCTGCATCAGGTCGAGGTCACCGAGCCCGTCCTTGAGGCCCACGATCCCCTCGGTGCGGGCCAGTTCGACCACGCTCTCCGGGGTGAACACGGCGTTGTCGCGCTGGTAGACCACGACGGGCAGCGGCGTCGCCGCGGCCACCTCGCGGTAGTGCCGCACGAGCCCCTCCTGGCCGGCGACGACCAGATAGGGCGGCATGGCGAGCAGCCCGTCGGCCCCGGCGGCCGCGGCGAGGCGGGCGTAGCGGACGGCGAGGGCGGTGCCGTAGCCGGCACCCGCCACGACCGGGACCCGGCCCGCGGTCTCCTCGACGGCCGCGCGCACGCAGAGCTGGAACTCCTCGGGGGTGAGGGCGTGGAACTCACCGGTGCCGCAGCACGCGAAGACCGCGGCGGCCCCCGACTCCACCCCGCGGCGCACATGGGCGCGGTAGACGTCGAGGTCGACCTCGCCGCCGGGGCCGTAGGCCGTGACGGGGAAGAACAGCGGCCCGCTGGGGACAGTGAGCCGGGCGGCGAGAGGGGCTGACGTCACGGGGTCTCCCTGTTCCATATTCACGATGTGCGTCTACATGATGGGTGTCTACATTTCTGAACGATGCCACGCTAAGCCGCTCCCTGAAGGGCGGTCAAGCGTGTCCGCGCGCAACACACCTGCGGATTCACCGTTCCTGCGGGACACTTGACGGGCACGGACGGCACTTCTAGCGTGTCCACGGATATGAATGCCGTACGCGCATGTGTACCAGGCGCGGCCGAGCACGCCTACCCACCGGGGGTGCACCGCCCACCGGACGAACCCGGATGAACACCGGCCGGCGATTCAAGGAGACACCGAGGATGCCCGCTCCCCGCACCGTCCTGCTCACCGGCGCCGCCGGCGGCCTCGGCACCCTGATGCGGAACCTGCTCCCCGCCTTCGGCTACGAGCTGCGCCCGTTCGACCTGCGCCCGATGGACGACGAGCCGGACGCCGTGGTCGCCGACCTGGCCGACCGGGACGCCGTGCGCGAGGCGGTCCGGGGCGTCGACGCGATCGTCCACCTCGCGGGGATCTCCCTGGAAGCCTCCTTCGAGAAGATCCTCAAGGCCAACATCGAGGGCACCTACCACGTCTACGAGGCCGCCCGCGAGGAAGGCGTCCGCCGCGTCGTCTTCGCCTCCTCCAACCACGCCGTCGGTTACGTCCCGCGGCCCCGGGGCGAGGACCCGCTCATCCCGATCGACACCCCGCGCCGCCCGGACACCTTCTACGGCCTCTCCAAGTCCTTCGGCGAGGACCTCGCCCAGTTCTACTGGGACAAGCACGGCATCGAGACCGTCTCCGTCCGCATCGGCTCCTGCTTCCCCGAGCCGACCAGCGTGCGGATGCTCTCGGTGTGGATGAGCCCCGCCGACGGCGCCCGGCTCTTCCACGCCGCCCTGACCGCCGAGGGCGTCGGCCACTCGGTGGTCTACGGCTCCTCCGCCAACACCCGCCTGTGGTGGGACCTCACCACCGCGCGTGCGCTCGGCTACGACCCGCGGGACGACTCCGAGCCCTACGCCGCGAAGCTCATCGCCGAACAGGGCGAACTGGACCCAAAGAACCCGGCGCACGCGCGTCTGGGCGGCCACTTCGTGACCGACCCGCCGATCTGGCCGTACTGAACGCGAACGGACCGGACGGCCGGATGAAAGCGGCCCGAGGTGACGGACGGATGGCCGGATGAAAGCGGCCCGATGAGAGCGGACGGGCACCGAACGGGCCCGTCCGCTTGGACGTTCGGGCATCCGCCGTGCCCGAACCCACGCCCCGCTCCGCCCCACTCCTGGTCCATGACGGTCACCCGGCGACCGGAACGGGCAGAAACGGTCAGCATCGCCTCCGCAACAGACCTGGTAGCCGCCGCGGACCCGCTGTAGAACTTTCCCCCAAGGGCCCACCGGGCCCCCTCGGGCTCCATCGGGCCCGAACGGGCAGGGGCACGGGCATGGGCACGGGCGAGGCGGGTGTGGGCGTGGGCACGAGAACGGCGGAAGAGCGCCAGCGGGAGATCGTGCGGGCCGCCCGGGCCGGCGGCTCGGTCGACGTCACCGCGCTCGCCGACGAACTGGGTGTCGCCAAGGAGACCGTACGCCGCGACCTGCGCGCCCTGGAGGACCACGGGCTGGTCCGCCGCACCCACGGCGGCGCCTACCCGGTGGAGAGCGCCGGGTTCGAGACGACCCTCGCCTTCCGCTCCACCAGCCACGTCCCCGAGAAACGCCGGGTCGCCACCGCCGCGGCCGAACTCCTCGGGGACGCCGAGACGGTCTTCGTCGACGAGGGCTTCACCCCGCAGCTCATCGCCGAGGCGCTCCCCCGGGACCGGCCGCTGACCGTGGTCACCGCCTCCCTGCCGGTCGCGGGCGCCCTCGCCGGGGCCGGCGACACCTCCGTCCTGCTGCTCGGCGGCCGGGTCCGCTCGGGCACGCTGGCCACCGTCGACCACTGGACCACCAGGATGCTGGCCGGATTCGTCCTCGACCTGGCCTTCATCGGCGCCAACGGCATCTCCCGCGAACACGGCCTGACCACCCCCGACCCGGCGGTCAGCGAGGTGAAGGCGCAGGCGATCCGGGCGGCGCGGCGCACCGTCTTCGCGGGCACGCACACCAAGTTCGGGGCGGTCAGCTTCTGCCGCTTCGCCCAGATCGGCTCCCTGGAGGCGATCGTCACCAGCACGCTGCTGCCCGCCGCCGAGGCCCACCGCTACTCACTGCTGGGCCCCCAGGTCATCCGCGTCTGACCGGCTCCGTACCGCGCCCCGCGCGGCGGCACCACACCCTTAACCCACCCTTTTGTCACCTTACGTCCAGGAGCGATCCATGCGAACCCAGAGCCGACGGAGGCCACGAGCCGCGCTCGTCACGGCCGCCGCAGGGACGCTGCTCGCCCCGCTGCTCACCGGCTGCTGGGTCGGAGCGGGCGGGACCGGGTCCGGCGGCGACGCCATCAACGTCCTGATGGTCAACAACCCGCAGATGGTCGAGTTGCAGAAACTCACCGCCGACCACTTCACCGAAGAGACCGGCATCAAGGTCAACTTCACCGTCCTGCCGGAGAACGACGTCCGCGACAAGATCAGCCAGGACTTCGCCAACCAGGCCGGCCAGTACGACGTCGCCACCCTCTCCAACTACGAGATCCCCATCTACGCCCGCAACGAGTGGCTGCGCGAGATGGACTCCTACGCCGCGAAGGACCGCGCCTACGACGAGCAGGACGTCCTGAAGCCGATGCGCGAGTCCCTCACCGGCGAGGACGGCAAGCTCTACGGCCAGCCCTTCTACGGCGAGTCCTCCTTCCTGATGTACCGCAAGGACATCTTCGAGAAGGAGGGCCTGACCATGCCCGAGCACCCCACCTGGCAGCAGGTCGCCGACCTCGCGGCGCGGGCCGACGGCGCCGAGCCCGGCATGAAGGGCATCTGCCTGCGCGGACTGCCCGGCTGGGGCGAGGTGATGGCCCCGCTCACCACCGTGGTGAACACCTTCGGCGGCACCTGGTTCGACAAGGACTGGCAGGCCCGCCTGGACTCCCCCGAGTTCGAGAAGGCGGTCAAGTTCTACGTCGGCCTGGTCCGCGAGCACGGCGAGTCCGGCGCCCCGCAGGCCGGCTTCGCCGAGTGCCTCAACAACATGACCCAGGGCAAGGTCTCCATGTGGTACGACGCCACCTCCGCGGCCGGCTCCCTCGAATCGGCCAAGTCCCCGGTCAAGGGCAAGGTCGGCTACGCCCCCGCCCCGGTCGAGAAGACCGACTCGGCCGGCTGGCTCTACACCTGGGCCTGGGGCATCCAGAAGGCGTCCCGCAACACCGACAAGGCGTGGAAGTTCGTCTCCTGGGCCTCCAGCAAGGAGTACGAGCAGCTCGTCGGCGACGAGATCGGCTGGTCCAACGTCCCGGCCGGCAAGCGTGCCTCCACGTACGAGAACCCGGCGTACCGCGAGGAGGCCGCCGCTTTCCAGGAGATGACCAAGGAGGCCATCGAGGGCGCGAAGCCCAAGGACCCCGGTGTGCAGCCGCGCCCCGCCCCCGGTATCCAGTTCGTCGGCATCCCCGAATTCACCGACCTGGGCACCAAGGTCTCCCAGGAGATCAGCGCGGCCATCGCCGGACGCCAGTCCGTCGAGTCGGCCCTGAAGAAGTCGCAGGAGCTCGCCGCGAAGATCGCCGAGGAGTACGAGGGACGATGACCGCCACGACGACGGCCCCCGCGGCCGCAACCGACGTCCGCACCCCGGTCCGGGGCCCCTCCACCAAGCTGCGCGCCTGGGCCACCCGGGCCCCGCTGCTCCCCGCCCTGATCTTCATGATCGCGGTCACCCAGCTCCCCTTCGTGGCCACGCTGGTGATCTCCTTCTTCGACTGGAACGCGCTCTACCCGGACGCCCGCCACTTCACCGGCCTGGCCAACTACGGCGACGTCCTCACCGACCCCGACCTGCGCAAGTCGGTGTGGACGACGATCCTGCTGACGGTGGCGGTGGTCCTGGCCAGCCTGGTCGTCGGCCTGGCCCTGGCCCTGCTCCTGGACCGCAGGTTCAAGGGCCGGGGCGTGGTCCGCACCCTGCTGATCGCCCCGTTCCTGGTGGTACCGGTGGCGGCGGCCCTGCTGTGGAAGCACGTCCTCTACAACCCCGAGTACGGCCTGCTCAACGGCCTGTTGCACTACGTCGGCGGCCCCCAGCCCGACTGGATCTCCAACACCCCGCTGCTCGCGGTCGAACTGTCGCTGGTGTGGCAGTGGACGCCGTTCATGATGCTGATCCTGCTGGCCGGTCTGCAGAGCCGGGACCAGCAGCAGATGGAGGCCGCCCGGGTGGACGGGGCGAGCGACTGGCAGATCTTCGTCCACCTCACCCTGCCGCACCTGCGCCGCTACCTGGAACTGGGCGCCCTGCTCGGCTCGATCTACATAGTCCAGAACTTCGACGCGGTCTTCACCCTCACCTCCGGCGGCCTGGGCACGGCGAACCTGCCGTACACCGTCTACCAGAGCTTCTACCAGGCCCATGAGAACGGCCTCGCCTCGGCCGCGGGCGTCCTGGTCGTCATCGGCTCGATCGTCATCGCGACCTTCGCCCTGCGCGTGGTGTCGTCCCTGTTCCGTGAGGAGGCGTCCCGCGCATGAGCACCTCGACCGCACCGAGCGCCGCGAGCGCACCGAGCACCCCGAGCACCGCGCCCCGGGCGTCCGCACCGCCCCGCCGCCGCGGCCGCGGGGCCGGCCTCGGCCTGGTGGCCTGGCTGGCCGGGATCGTCTTCTTCCTCCCCATCGCCTGGATGGCGCTGACCTCCTTCCACTCGGAGGAGGACGCCGCCACCAACCCGCCGTCCTTCGCGGCCTCCCTCACCCTGGACGGCTACCGGGAGTTCTTCGGCGCGGGCGGCGGCGCGAGCCCCTGGCCCTCGCTCGTCAACTCGGCGGTGGCCTCCCTGGCCTCGACCCTCTTCGTGCTGGTCCTGGCGCTGCCCGCGGCCTACGCCCTCTCCATCCGCCCGGTGAAGAAGTGGACGGACGTCCTCTTCTTCTTCCTCTCCACCAAGATGCTGCCGGTGGTGGCGGGCCTGCTGCCGATCTACCTGTTCGCCAAGAACACCGGCCTGCTGGACAACATCTGGCTGCTGGTCATCCTGTACACCTCGATGAACCTGCCGATCGCGGTGTGGATGATGCAGTCCTTCCTCTCCGAGGTGCCCGTCGCGATCATCGAGGCGGCCCGGGTGGACGGCGCGAAACTGCCGACGGTCCTCACCCGTGTCGTCGCGCCCATCGCGCTGCCCGGCATCGCCGCCACCTCTCTCATCTGCTTCATCTTCAGTTGGAACGAACTGCTCTTCGCCCGGGTGCTGACGGGTGTGGTCGCCGAGACCGCCCCCGTCTTCCTGACCGGCTTCATCACCAGCCAGGGGCTGTTCCTGGCCAAGGTGTGCGCCGCGTCGCTCGTCATCTCCCTGCCGGTGCTCGCCGCGGGGTTCGCCGCCCAGGACAAACTGGTCCAGGGCCTGTCGCTTGGAGCCGTGAAATGAAGGCCGCCGTCATCGAGTCCGTGGGCCGTGCCGTCGTCGCCGAGGTTCCCGACCCGACGCCAGGGCCGCGCGAGGTCGTCGTCCAGGTCGCCGCCTGCGGACTGTGCGGCACCGACCTGCACATCCTCCAGGGCGAGTTCGCGCCGAAGCTGCCGATCACGCCGGGGCACGAGTTCGCCGGCGAGGTGGTCGGCGTCGGCGGGGCCGTCACGGAGGTGGCGGTCGGCGACCGGGTCGCGGTCGACCCCTCCCTGTACTGCTATGAGTGCCGCTACTGCCGCAACGGCCACAACAACCTCTGCGAACGCTGGGCCGCCATCGGCGTCACCACGGCCGGCGGCGCCGCGCAGTACGCGGTGGCGCCGGTGGCGAACTGCGTGAAGCTCCCCGACCACGTCCGCACCCAGGACGCGGCCCTCATCGAGCCGCTGTCCTGCGCGGTGCGCGGCTACGACGTCCTCAGGTCCCGGCTCGGCGCCCACGTCCTCATCTACGGTTCCGGCACGATGGGCCTGATGATGCTGGAGCTGGCCAAGCGGACCGGCGCGGCGAGCGTGGACATGGTCGACGTGAACCCGGCCCGCCTGGAGACCGCCCGCTCCCTCGGCGTCTCGGCCGCGGCGGCCGGCCCCGACGAACTGGACCGCCCCCAGGGCTGGGACCTCGTCATCGACGCGACGGGCAACGCGGCGGCGATCCAGGACGGCCTGGACCGGGTCGCCAAGGCGGGCACCTTCCTCCAGTTCGGCGTGGCCGACTACGCGACCCGGGTGACGATCGACCCGTACCGCATCTACAACCAGGAGATCACCATCACCGGTTCGATGGCGGTCCTGCACAGCTACGAACGCGCCGCGGAACTCTTCGCGGGCGGCGTCCTCGACCCCGACCTCTTCATCAGCGACCGCATCCCCCTGGACCGCTACCCGGAGGCGCTGGAACAGTTCGCGGCGGGGGTCGGCCGCAAGATCGTGGTGGTGCCGTAAGGGCGGCGGCGGGGGCGGAATCCCCCGGTCGGCCGAACGGCCCCGGGTAAGGGAACGGTAAAACGCCCCCGCTCGTTCACCCGGCATGACAGCTATGACCCCCGGCTCGAACATCCCCCTCGCCACCACCCGCGTGACGGTGGACGTCACCGCCCCGGTGCGGCTCGACGTATCGGGCCTGCTGCTCACCGCCGACGGCAAGGTGCGCTCCGACGACGACTTCATCTTCTACAACCAGCCCACCGGCCCCGGCGTCACCCACCGCTCCGGCGGCGGCACCGCCCCGGACGCGATCACGGTCGACACCGCCGCCCTCCCCCCGGGCATCGAGAAGATCGTCGTCACCGCGAGCCCGGACGCCGCCGGACAGACCTTCCAGGGCATCGAGCCCACCGCCACGCTCCGCGGCGCCGACGACAACTCCGTGCTCGCCACCTTCACGCCGCCGCGGCTGGGCACCGAGACGGCCCTCGTGATCGTGGAGATCTACCTGCGCAACGGCGCCTGGAAGGCCCGCGCCGTCGGCCAGGGCTACGCCAACGGCCTGGCCGGCATCGCCACCGACTTCGGTGTCTCGGTGGAGGAGCCGGCCGCACCGGCCCAGCCGGTCGCCCCGCCGCCGGCCGCGATGTCGGCGCCGCCCTCGCCGCGCACCGCCCCG